>JAYUFU010000234.1:0-5676 GCA_043738505.1 Fimbriiglobus sp.
AGCCAGGGTCGCAGTCGCATGGGAGAGTCCTCACGGGAGAAGAGACGTTCAACAAGAGGAACACGGATGACACGGATCAAAGCCGGGATGAAGAGGATCAGAATGAAATCATTCTCTGTCTGATCCCGGCTTCGATCCTGCCTTCCATCCGTGTCATCCGTGTTCCTCTTTTTGGACGGGATCGTTCCACACTGCCGTCACCGGACAAAGACGAACTCCTTCACATTGAACAACGTGTGCGCCAACTCGGACCACGCTTTCGCGTCCGTGTCGCCCTTGCCCAGGAAGGCCCGGCACTCCTTCAACTCGTCCGGTGTCATCGCCCGGCCGAAGGCCGCTGTATACATGCCCGTCAGTCGCTCGTCGGTGGTGCCCGGCTTCGCCAGCACCGCCTTCGCCCAGGCGTCGGCCTGCTGGTGGACGAGCGGGTCGTTGAGCAGGATGAGCGCCTGCGCCGGCACGTTCGACACCTGTCGGCGGCCGACGGTACTGAACGGGATCGGCGTGTCGAACGCCAGGAAGAACGGGTTCAGGAAGTTCCGTCGCACCGCGAGGTAGACGCTGCGCCGTCCGGCCCCGTCCACCGGACCGGAGGCCGGACGGCCGCGGCCGTCGAGGAACGGCGTCAGGTGGATGAGCGTGCCCGGCCCGCCGGCGTCCTTCGATTGCAACCGCCCGGACACGCTCAGCATGGCATCGCGGATGCTCTCGCCGTCCAGCCGCCGCACGCGGAACTTGTGCAGCAGCAGGTTCGCGGGGTCGGCTTCGTCGGCCACGGTCGAGCCGGTCGAACTCGTGCGATAGGCGTCGGTCAGCACCAGCCGGCGGAGGAACGGCTTCAGCTTGAACCCGCCGGCGACGAACTCGGTGGCGAGGTAGTCGAGCAGTTCCGGGTGCGTGGACAGTTCGCCGAGCAGCCCGAAGTTATCGACGCTGGCAACAAGTCCACGGCCGAACAGGTGGTGCCAGGCGCGGTTGACGAAAACCCTGGAAAAGAACGGGTTCCGCGTCGGGTCCACCCACTGTTTGGCCAGTTCCAGCCGGCCGCTGCCGGACGTGTGCGGCATCGCCTCCGCGCCGTGAATGGCTTCGAGCGAGCGGTGCGGGACGACCGTGCCCAACGTGCGCGGGTTGCCCCGGATGAACACCGGCGAATCGACCGCGTTGCCGTCCCACAGGGCCAGCGCGAGGCGGGACTCCCACACGACTTGCTTGGCGAGGTCTTTCTCCAGAGCGCCGAGTTCGCCGAGCGCGACCTTGGCTTCCGACACGTCTTTCGGCTTCACCTGCGCGAAGGGCACGGCCGGCGGCGGCTCGTCGGACTGCACCACCATCGCCACGGCGAACTCGGTGCGCGGGTCGGCGGTCAGTTCGACGTGCAACTTCTGGCCGACGTACCCGCTCAGGTCGTGCGTCACCCAGCGGTAATCGTCGGCATTCGGGAAGGCGTTGATGAGGCTGCCGTGCAGCGGGCCGGCGATGACGGTGGTTTGGCCGACGGCCGCGAACGCCATGCCGCCGCCGCGGACGAGGTAGTGCAACCGCTTCTTTTCCAGGGTGAACACGGGCGTGCGGATGCTGAACCCGGCCCGCACCGCGCGGCCAAGCCCCTGGCTGTCCTTGGCGGCGTTCGGGGCCAGGCGGAGGTCCGCCCAAAAGCGGTCGAACACGGCGGCGGCCACGGGTTCGACGCCGATCTTGCCGGCCACCACGCGCACGGTGCCGGCGGGCCGGGGGCCGCTGCCGAAGGTCACGTCGTCCGGGAACCACTGGTCGGGCTTCAGGTCGGCGTAGTCGATGACGGTCTCCGATTTGCCCAGCCACACGGTAAACGCGGTCGTTCCTTGGGAGGGCGAGGCTCCCGCCGAGCCGGGGTTCGCCTTGGTCGGCTCGGCGGGAGCCTCGCCCTCCCGTTTCGCTTCGCCCGCCTTGCGACCCAGTCGCCGCTGGTAGTCGTCGCGGAGCTGCGCCAGCGCCTTCGCCACCGCGCGGTTTTTCTCCCACCCGTCGAACCGCACCTGCCGGTAGGCGCTGCCCTCCAGCAACCCGAACAGCGCGTAGTAGTCCTTCGCGGAGATGGCGTCGAACTTGTGGTCGTGGCAGCGGGCGCAGGCGACGGTCAGGCCGAGGAACGTCTTGGTCGCCACGTCGATGCGGTTGTCGAAGCGATCCGCCTGATCTTGACGGATGTCCACCGGCGAATGCACTTCCTCGCCGAGGTGCCAGAAGCCGGAGCCGATGACGCTCTCGTTGACGCCGGTCTTCGGGTCGATGCGGGGGTTCGGCAGCACGTCCCCGGCGAGGTGTTCCAGAGCGAACCTGTCGTAGGGCACGTCGGCGTTCAGCGCGCGGATGACGTAGTCGCGGTACTGGTAGGCGTTGGGAATCTCCGGCTCGAACTCGTGGCCGCGCGTCTCGGCGTAGCGGACGAGGTCGAGCCAGTGACGTGCCCACCGCTCGCCGAACGCGGGCGACGACAGCAGCCGGTCCACCACGGTTTCAAACGCCTTCGGGGACTTGTCCTTTTCAAACGCGGCGATGTCGGCCGGGGCCGGTGGCAGACCGGTGAGCGCGAACGTCACCCGCCGCAGCCAGACGAGCTTATCGGCGGGCGGGGCGGCGGTCAGTTTCTTCTCGGCCAGCTTCGCCCGGAGGAAGCGGTCGATGGAATCGCCAAACCCGTCGGGCACCTTCGGGTTCGCAATCGGCTGCCACGCCCAGTGGTCCTTCTTCCGCTTGGCCAGGTCGAAGTCGCCTTTCGCCGGTTCCGCGATAGCCTCAGCGTCGTTCGGCCACGGCGCGCCGGCCTTCACCCACGCCTCCAGATCGGCCACGGCCCCGGCCGGCAGCTTCCCCTTCGGCGGCATCAGCAGGTCCGGGTTGCCGTACTTCACGGCCTCGATCAGCCGGCTCTTGGCCGGGTCGCCGGGCACCAGTGACGGCCCGTTGTCACCGCCGGCCAGGAGGAACTTGCGGCCGTCCACGCGGAGGCCGCCCTTCGGCTCCTTCGGCGTCTTCGCCGAGTGGCACGAGTAGCAGTGTTCGACGAGGAGCGGCCGCACCTTGTTCTCGAAGTGCGCGACCTGCTCCGGCGTCGGGTCGGCGGCGACCGTGCGGGCGGCGACGGCGAGGAGGACGGCGAGGCAAAACCAGCGGCGCATGAAGGGCACTCCGGGCGGGAAGTGTAGTTTACTCGCCCGGCGGCACAATCCACAACCTTCTCGGCAGTCGGGTGGCATCTCAGTTTGGCCTTTTGCCGCGACGACGAGCCGTTCACCACGTCGGCGGGAACGGCAGCGGGCGGTATTCGGTGAGGAACAGGCCGCGAACGGTCGGCCCCTCGCAACTGTGCGCGATCGGCCCGTCGCCGTCGGGGTCGGTCAGCGTGAAGGTCAGCGCGGCGGTGTCGTCGCCGGGGAAGTTCGGGTCGTACTGGTTGACCGTCACCGTTTGCGCCTCGTCGTCGAACGTGTAGCCGTAGGCCATGACTTGGTGGTTCTCGGCGACGCGGCGGAAGTCCCACCCGGCGACGTGCATGATGCCGAGACTGACCGGGACGCCGGTGTCCAGCACCGCGCGAATCTTCGGCCACTCCTCCAGGATCGTCTTCCGCCGCGTGCCGTCGATCAGCCGCACGCCGCCGAACCGCCGGGTCGCGGTCGGCCGCCGCTGCCAGTCGAAGTACTTCAACATGCCGAACGGCAGCCCCCAACTGGCCATCAGCCGGCGCGCGAAGTAGGCGCGCACCGCCCGCGTCGGCTCGGCGGGGATGTCGCGGACGCCGTGCAGGAACAGGTCCATCGCCGCGAACACCATGCCCCCGCACAGGCCGTCGTGCGCGTCCCCCAGGGGGATGCGGCCGAACGGCGTCGGCACCTCGAACACGGGCGTGTTCTCCGGATACCAGTTGGAGAAGGGGAACCCGCACCGGCTGGCGGTGAAACCGGGCACGGCGGCGGAGTGGATCATAGGTGTTGGAGTACAGAAGTCGGAAGACTAACCACAGAGACACAGGGGCACAGAGAAGAGAAGGCAGGAGAGGGAGAGTCTTCAAGAACTCTTCTCTCTCTTGTCTTCTCTGTGCCCCTGTGCCTCTGTGGTTAGTCTTCCGGCCGAACTCTCACTTGAAGGCCTCGTAGTCCTTGCCCAGCAAGCTGGCGGCGATCTTCAGCGTCAGGATTTCGTCGGTGCCTTCGTAGATGCGGCAGACGCGGGTGTCGATGAGGTGCCGGCCGGGGCGGTACAGCGTACTCCAGCCGCGGCCGCCGAACACCTGTACCGCCCGATCCGCCGCGTCCCAGGCCGCGTTCGTCACGAAGAACTTGCACTTCGCCGCCAGCAGGTCGGCGTCGGTGGCGAGCTGCTTGTCGCCGGGGTGGTCCTTCATCGCCTGCATGGCGGTCGAGGCTTCGGTCAGCAGCGCGCGGCTGGCCACGCGGTGCAATTCGACGTGCGCGATGTGCTGCTGCACCAGTTGGTGCTTGGCGATGGCCTTGCCGTGCTGGTGCCGGTCCTTGCCGTACTGAAGCACCTCCGCCAGACAGTCCTCGATGACGCCCAGGCAGCCGGCCGCGACGCTCAGCCGGCCGCTCACCAGCGTGCCCATGGCGATGCGGAAGCCGTCGCCCTCTTCGCCGAGCAGGTTCTCCGCCGGCACTTCGACATCCGTCATCTCGAACATGGCGGTGTTGCTGCTGAACATGCCCATCTTGGCGGTCAGGTCTTCGGCCGCGAACCCCGGCGACTTGGTGTCCACCACGAACGCCGAGATGCGACGGGCCGGGCCGTCGGGCACGTTCGCGGGATAGCCGAAGGCGATGACCGCATCCGCGATGCCGCCGTTCGAGATGAGGTACTTCACGCCGTTCAGCTTGTAGCCGGTGGCGGTCTTCTCATAGGTGGTGGTCATCTCGCGGGGGTTGCTGCCGGCATCCGGCTCGGTCAGCCCGAAGGCCAGCACCTTCTCGCCGCGCGTGGCGGCCGGCAGATACTTCTTCTTCAGCGCCTCGGTGCCCCAGGTCTGGATCGGGTATGCGCCGATGCTCAGGTGGCCGGAGAAGAACGTCCGCACGCCGGTGCCCTCGCGGCCGATGCGGGCGAGGGCGGTGAAGTACGTCACCGCGTCGGCGCCGCGGCCGCCGTACTCCGGCGACACGTTCATGCCGAGCAGGTCGTACTTCTTGGCGAGCGGGACGAGGGAGTCGTTGAACCGGTGTTCGACGTAGCACAGGTCTTCGACCGGTCGAATCTCTTCGCAGAAGGCGTCGGCGTCGGCAAGCAACTTCGCCGGATCGAAGGCGGGCATGGCGGACCCTTGCGGGAGGTGGGAGACGTACTCCCATTGTACCGCGCGGCAGTTCGACGACGCCGCGAACGCCGCGCCGGCGGTCCCCTTCCTGCCGCTCACCGCCGCCGCCCGCGGATCGACACCGTCACCGGCACTTCGTCCTTCGTCTTCTTGGCCGCTTCGGTCATCCCGAATTCGGTCTGGAGGAGCGGTATTGTCGCGTCGAACGTCACCTCGTCCGGGGTCACGGCGATCCGGGCCGGGAAGGAAATGGCCTTCCGCACGCCGTGCAGGGTGAGCTGCCCCGACACCGTGGAGTTCGCGGATTTGTCCAGCGGCGGGGCGACGCCGTCGAGTACGAACTCGGCCTTCGGATAGTGGGCCACGTC
>JAYUFU010000235.1:0-16398 GCA_043738505.1 Fimbriiglobus sp.
CCCGCGGCGGGCTAACACGAACACCGCGTCACCGTCCCGAACTCCGCAGTCACTTCCCCGGCGTCATCGTGTCGAAGTAGTACCGCCCGTTGTCGCCGCGCAGCCGCAGCTTGATCTCGGCGTCCAGACCGGCGAACTTGGCCCCCTCCACGTCGCCGGTGCCGCTGCCCCGCGTGTCCAGGTTGCCGCCGTCCGAGATGTGGATCTCCAGGTCGGCGTTCCCCTTCAGCTTCCCCTCGATCTCCTTCGGCAGCCCCCACTCCGCAGGCAGTCGGCGGATGTCCACGCCGGCGGCGGTCGCCTTCAGCGTCAGGACGTACACGTCCTTGTCGTAGTCGAACGCGCCGTCCACCGCCGCCCGCCCGCCGGCCAGCGTCAGCGCCGCACCGGTCGCCGTCACCGTGCCATCCGCGATGCGGACATCCCCGGTCACGTCCGTCACGGTGGCGTTCGCGTCGGGGAACGTGACGGTGACGCCTTTCGGCCGCAGCTCCACCGCGTACCGGAACTCGCCGTCGGGCTTGAAGGCGAGCGTCACGGCGGCGGTCGTCGAACCGGACGCCGACAGGTGGGTCCACACCTTCGCCTTGACGAACGGGACGCTTCGCAGGAGCGGGTCGGTCACGGTCACGCCGTCGGAGGTGAACGTCACCCGCCCGTCGGCGGGGTCGGCCGCGAGCCGGCCGTCGATCCGCCACCGGCCCCACGTCGGGTCGGCGATGTCGCCGGCAATCGCCGACCCGTCGCCGTCGGCCGACAGGGTGGCGTTCACGCCGCTCACGTCGAACTCCGCCTTGTCGGGTTGACGGATGCGGACGCGGGCGTTCTCGACCGTCACCGCCGGGAGTTTTCCCCTGCCGCCATCGCCTGCCATCTTCGGCAGCGGCGACACGAGCTTCCGGTTGGCGTCCAGCCGCAGCACGACATCCGCATCGCGGACGGTCACGCGCGTCGGCGTGGCGGACCCCGAGATCAGACCCAAGAGGGTGATGTCGGCGTCGATGGACCCGACCCGCAGGAGGTCCGCCGGCGGGTCGGCGGCCGGGTCGGGGATAACCACCGCGACGGACGTGGAGCCGAAGCCGACGCGCAAACTCGTCACCTCGACCGGCATGCCGAGTACGGCCGTCAACTTGTCGGACGCCAGCCGGCGACCGCTGGCGGTGTTCAAATACCACTGCAAGCCGAGCCACCCGCCGACGGCCACGACGGCGACGACGCCGATCACCCACAGGGCGATTTTCCGGACCCGCTTCATGACGACCTCTCTGGAGTGGTGAACCGCGTCACCACCATCAAGGTGCAACCGGCGTGCCGCGTCACCTCGGCACGACCGCCGCCGGCGGGCAGACGCCGGTGCCGGGGTAGCACGGGGCGTTCGGTTTCGCGCACGGGGCCGTGGTCTTCGACGCGGACGGGAACAGGCTTTCCCAGGTGCCCTGGCTCGGCACGAAAATGCGGTCGCCGGGCCGCAGTTGGTAGTTCGTGGACGAGTCGCCGAGCTGGACGATCTGCGGGAAGCAGACCGGCAGCACCTCGCGGCAGCCGTCCGGCTGGCTGGGGCGAACGAGGATGATCTTCTTCGCCTGCGCCGAGCGGGTCAGGCCGCCGGCCGCCAGCACCCCGTCGAGGACCGTCTCGCGGCCGGACAGCGGGAACGAGCCGGGCGCGTTCACCTCGCCGAGGACGTAGAACACCTTGCTCTGCCGGCCGATCAGCCGCACCGTCACGGCCACGTCCTTCTTCTCCTTCGCCTTCACCAGGTTCTTCACCTCGGTCTCGATGGCCGGGACCGTCTTGCCCGCCACCACCGGCCGGCCGTACTCGCCCAACTCGATGGTGCCGTCGGGCAGCACCGGCTGGTCGGCGGCGATGCGCACCGGCGAATCGAGATCGACCGGTTGCACCAGCAGCGCGTCGCCCGGCTCGACGACGTACTCGGCCAGCGGCACCTTCGCCAGCTCGCGGGCGATGGCCGGCGGGACGGTCGCGTCGCGGAACTGCTCGGCTTCCGGCAGCAGCTTGAACCGAGGGGTCGTGAGGCCGAGGGCCGTGCCCACGGAGCAACCGCACTGCGCCAGTCCTGCCAGCGCGAGGAGGGCGACGAAGCACCGGCAACGGATTCCGAACACGAGTCACCTCCGCGGGAAACGCTACGCGGAATCATCGGCACAATCGGCACGCCCGGTTCAGCCGAACTCGGCCGGGCGACTCCGCCGGTGTGGTGCGACTCCAGTTCGCTCGCACAAACTATTTCCGACAATCTTTCCACTTTGATTTGACAAACTCAAAAACGGAACACATATCTATAATGTAGTCAAGTGACAGCCGTTCACCGGTTCAACCGGGGCGACACTTCGGGCAGCAAGTCGGCGGCGACGGGCAAGTAGCGGCGGAGGAAGAAGCGGACGGCCTCGTCGGTGAGGAGCGCGGCGGTGTTGATCTGCGGGCGGGGGGTGGACACGGTGCCGCCGATGGTCAGCCGGACGGTGCGGTTCGACAGGTAAATGCTGATGTCGCGGATCAGGGCGATCGGAATCGGGCCGACGGTCAGCGGCAGCGTCAGGCCGAGTTGCCGCAGCGCGAGGTCGTTCAGCCCGACCGAACCCGTTCGCACGATGACGCCCAGGTCGAGCCGGCCGGACAGCGTGACGTTCCCCTCCGCGAACAGCTCGGCGTTGGAGCTGGACAGCGACAGTTTCTCAATGCGGAAGACGCCGCGCGACAGCCGGCCGCGGAGTTCGCCGCTGTCGAACGGCTTCAACAGGGCGGTCGGCGAGACGAACGGCAGGACGGCGGTCAGCACCGGGATGTCGCGGACGCCGGCCTGCTCGACGGTCGCCACCACGGACCCTTTCAGGTCGTCCATCGAGGTCATGTTCTCGCCGGACAGGTCGATGCGGCCGGTCACGCGGGCGGTGCCGAAGTAGTTGCTCTGCTTCAAGTCGGATAGCACGCTGCCAACCTGAACGCTTGTGAACTTCAACTGACCCGTGGTGCGGGCGCTGGCCCCGCCGGAGTACTCGAACTGCCCCGTCACCCGCCCGCCGCCGAGGGTGCCGGTGATGTCCCGCGCGGTCAGTTGCATTCCCCCGCCGACGGTCGTCCCGAACTGGAATGGCACCCGAATATCGGAGGCGGTCAGCCCGGCCACCCGGCCGCGACTCATGGTCAGGGTTCCCGTGGCCGTGAGCTGCGGCCACAGCTTGCCCCGCGCCGTCAGCGACAGGCCGCCGTCGAACAGGCCCGGCCGCGTGCCGAACGAGGAGAACAGCCGGCCCAGGTTGGCGCGGTCGATGTCCAGGCGGTAGAAGTTCCGTTCGGGGGCGGTCAGGCTGCCCCGCACCCGCGCGCGGATGGTGCCGCCGGCGAGCGGGCCGACCGCGTCGGCCAGTTCGAGGGAGCCGTTCCGCAACCGCAGCCGGCCGCTCAACTCGGGGACGAGTCGGGAGTCGTTCACCCCCAGGTCGCGCATCCGGTAGCGGCCGCTGCCGGTACTCAGGTCCGCCGAGTAGCGGAACGACAGATCGACGACGCCCCGCAGCCGCGTGCCGCTCAGCCGCAGCGCCTGCGACAGCCGGCCGAGGTCGAGGGAGCGGAGGGTGATCGTGCCGTCGTCCGCCTCGTCGTCGTCCTCCTTCGCCGCCGGATACCGGCCCGACACCTCGAACGAGCCGCCGAGCGTCTTACCTTCGAGTTCGTACTTCAGCGCGGTGCCCTCGACCGTCAGCTTGCCGACCAGCTTCTCCGCCGGGATGCCCTGCACGGTGAGCTTCGGGGCGGTCAGGTTCACGTCCGCCGAGATCGCCCGCGCCGCGTTCGGCTTCGCCGCCGGCAATCGGCTGGTGATGTCGCCGGACACGACGCCCGTCAACCGCACCGGCAGCTTCGGAAAGGTGGCCGCCACCGCCGCCGCGTCGATCTCCTGGAAGGCCAACTTGAACTCGCCCCGGCCGTCGCGGCGGAAGGGGATGTCGGCCGAGCCGGTCAGTTTTCCCTTGAAAACGCCGGCCGTCAGGTCGGTCACGGTCAGTCGATCGCGCGTCACCGTCCACTTGGCGGTCAGCTTCTCCCCGGTCGTCCCGCCGATGGCGAGGTCGGTGGCGGACACGCTTCCGGACGCCGTCACGGCGAACGGGGACAGGGTGCCACGGGCGGTCGCGTCCACGGCCAGTTTGCCCTTGATGGCCACCGGCGAATCGAGTTCGGGCACCAGCTTCTGGAGTTCGCTCACGTCCTTCGGGGCGGTGCGAAGGGCGGCGGTATAAGCGTACTTGTCGGACAGCGTGACGGAGCCGTCGCCGGTCACGGGGACGCCTTCGACGACTGCCGTCACGCCGCTCAGGACTGCCTTGCCGTCGCTCACGTCGAGCTTCAGTTTGGCGTCCCGGATGGTGCGGCCGAAGACCGTCAGCGAAGCGGCCGAGAGGGTGCTGCTGCCGGCCCAAGTGGCCGGATCGCTCAGCTTGTCCACCGGCGCGCGGAAGTCGGCCGTCCCGCTGACCGCGCCGGCGATGTCGATCCCGCCGGGGAGAATCTTGAACAGGATGCCGAGCGGCAATTTGGCGAGCGTGAGGCTGGCCTTGGCGTCGCCGCGCGGCTCGATGTCGGCGGAGGCGGTGCCGGTGATCCGGCCGGCCGGCTCGGTCGCCGCGTCCGATGGCACCGTCGCCGTCAGTTTGGTGAGCGTCAGCTTTCCGCCGGCGTAGCCGAGTTCGGCGGACAGGTCGCGGACCACCAAGTCGTCCAGCGTCACCTCGGCCGAGGTGACTTTGCCCTTGAGGACGTAAGCCTTCGACGCGGCCGCTTCGCCGAGCGGCACCGACACGTTGGCGACGACCGTCACCTTGCCGCCCAGCTTGTAGCCGAGGTCGAGGTTCGCTTTCTCCACGAGTTCGGCGAGGTTCACGTCGCGGAGGGTGATCGTCGCCGACGCCGTGGTGGGAATGGCGGCCGGTGGGTCGGCGGGTCGGGCGGTGCCCGCGAAGAAGAGAGCCAACAGGGCGGCAAGGGACGAACGCGGCACCATGATCGGCCTCGCGGCGGAGTATCCGACAACGGGTCTATGGGAATAGTTGTCGGCTGAAACATCGGCGCGGCACGTCGCGCGGTGGAGTTGCTGACGGCGATATTCGGGACGTTAGCAGGGTCGTGACGGTCGTAGCAATCGCGGAACGAACCGGGGCCGCGCGCCCCGGCGAAGGTCGGCCCTCCCGCCACGTCGCATCGTGTGGCATTCGGGTTGCGAACTTCGACGGGACACGCGGCCCCGGCGGTCGGTCTGGTCGGCGAGAGCGCGGTGTCGGCTCACGCCCGGACGGCGGCCTCTTCTTCCCACTCGGCCATCGCCTCTTCGGAGTTCTTGCTGAGGTGGACCTGCCGGTCCACGCTCTCCACCCAGTCGAGCGGCACCCAGTGGTGCTTGCCGCCGGCGGCGGGGTCGTTCTTGGTCAGCTTGAGCTTGTCGCCGTCCAGGTGATCGACTTTGCCGAGCCGCGTGCCGCACGAGCAGGTCACGTCCATGTGCTCGCGGATCTTCGAGGTGTCGGTCATGGCTGCCTCCGATTTTTTGGCGAGGGTGGCCGGGAGTTGCCGCGACTTCCCCGGTGGGGAGGTCAACCGGCACGCGGCCACGCTTCCCGACAAAGCAAGGGGTGTGCCGAACGCTTCGGGACGCGAAGGACTCGACGGTGACAGGCTGGAAAGCGGTGCGTTTCGCCCACCCCCGCCGGGCCACGCGGCCGTCTCGCGTACTCGTCTGCCGACGGCGGGGCAGGCTGCTGCGCGGGCGTCCGAACTCGGCGGACGGCGGAATCGGACTCTTCCTTCAAGAGGTCGCGGCCCGTTGACGGAAGGCCCCGGCGCGATCGCCGTTCGCGGCGACACCCGGCACGAGCGTTGCTTTAAGAGTCGTCGTCAACAAGGATTTGCCATGACACACGACACACCGCCGCGCACGCCCGACGGGCGATACATCGCAGTTCGCGGCCGCCTGTGGCGGTCGGCGAATCCGCACCTGCCCGAAGGGCGGCGGGCCGAGCTGGTGCGGCAGCTCATGTCCGCGCGGTCGGCGGTTCGGCAAGCGGGGACGGACGAACAGCGGCTCAAGGACGCCCGGCGGCGCGTCCACGCGGCCAAGGTGGACCTCGGCGAGCGCGGCCCGGTCTGGTGGACCGACGGCACCCCCGATTTCAACCGCCACCTGGTGAAGAACACGCCCTACCGCGTCTGGCACGAATCGATTGCGGACGTGGCGGACCAGGAATCTTCCCGACGGTGACCGTCGGGGCCGCACCCAACACCAGGATCGACTCCCGATGGCCTCCCTTCCCGCCTACGACGACTACCAGAGTTCCTTCCACGAGGCGTTCCGACGGGAGCTGCACCGCCTGCTCGACGCCCTCCCCGTCGCGGCGGACGGGCGGGTGATCGACGTGCCGTGCGGGAACGGATTTTACTCCCGCCGGTTGGCC
The DNA here is from genome assembly GCA_043738505.1 of Fimbriiglobus sp. Taxonomy (GTDB): domain Bacteria; phylum Planctomycetota; class Planctomycetia; order Gemmatales; family Gemmataceae; genus JALHQU01. The sequence goes on from JAYUFU010000235.1 coordinate 6,474, forward strand.
GAGCGACTGGGGGCGGGCGCGCGGCTGCACGCGGTGGACGCCAGCGAGGAGTACCTGACCCTCACCCGCGCGGCGCTGGCGGAGGTGCCGACGGGGGCCGAGGTCGAAGTGCGGCGGGCGGACGCCTACCACCTGCCGTACCCGGACGCCTCGTTCGACCTGGTCTGGTGCGCCCAGAGCCTCATCAGCTTGGATGTCGTGACGGCGGTGCGGGAGTTCCGCCGCCTGGTCGCGCCGGGCGGGCGGTGGCGATCCTGGAAGTGGACGAGTTCCACCACGTCCTCCTGCCGTGGCCGGTGGAGTTGGAGGCGGTGCTGCCGCAGGCGGTCCTGGCCGCGTGCCTCCGACGGTACGGCGACGGAGCGAAACTGTCCCCCGCGCGACGGCTGCGGCCGGTCCTCCAGCGCTGCGGCTTCCGCTCGGTGCGGCGGGTGACGCACACCGCCGAGCGGGCGGCCCCGTTCGACCGGGAGACGGGGGAGTTCCTCGCCCGCCACTGCGCTTTCCTCCGCGAATTCGTCTACCCGCACTTGCCCGCCCGACACCGCCCGGCGTTCGACCGGCTGACCGACGCCGACGCGGGCGATTCGATCTTCCGCTCGCCCGACGCCGAGTTCGTTTGCCTGTCCGCGACCTACCTGGCACGGCCGGCGGTCACCGCGGACCGTGGGTTGGCGACGGTCGCCGGCGTGTGAGTCGGCACCCGCGAACTACCCGTCGGGCGCGCGGTTGGCGCTGAGCCGCGCGATTCGGGCAATCAGTCCTTCGCGGTGGGCGGTCACGGGGAATCCCGGTCGGAACGGTCAGGGTGGAGGTGATTTTCGCACACCGCGTGCCAAGCACGGATCGGATGGAGACTGGATCGATTCTGAGGCTGTAAGGAGGACATGGGAATCCGCGTGCCAGACACCGCGAACGGGGTTGCCCGGCGGCGACCCGAAGCAAGGCATAGCGGCACTATTTCGAAGACGCTCGGACGCGGATTGAACCCGCAGTCGGCACTGGCACGCGGCTTGCTTTGCTGCTCATCACGAAACTTGCCCGGTTGGTTTGCGATGCGAAGGAAGACTCCGCATCACACGCCGGCCCACACCGAGGTTGTTGCCATGCGTATTCTCGCGCTCGTCTTGATCGCCGTCGGCGTCATCGCCCTGCTGGTGCCCAGCGTCACGTTCTTCACCCGCGAGCGAGTGGCCGACGCCGGGTTCTTCAGCATCGACGTGTCCAAGCCGCACACGATCATCCTCAACCCCGTCGTCGGCGGCATCGCGCTGGCCGCGGGCATCGTCCTGTTCCTGCTCAGCCCGCGCGCCGTCTAGTTACCCACGCAAACGCGAACGGCCGCCCCGCACCACTCTCCCGGTGCGGGGCGGCCGCGTCGTTTCCGACCCGCCGTCACTTCATCCCGACCAGCTCCTCGAACGTCTTGTTGAGGATCGGATACCGCTTCCAGTCCTGGTAGTCGAAGTGCCACCACTCGTCGGTGTACACGGTGAAGCCGTCGGCCTCCATCGCGCGGCGGAGCAGGTCGCGGTGCCACCGCTGCCGGCTGGTGCCGCCGGGGTAGTCCGGGAAGGCGCGGTCGGAGAACTCGTCGAACCCGCTCACCACCTCCACCGGCTTGCCGGTCTTCCGATCGTACAGGCCGAGGTCCACGGCGCAGCCCCGGTTGTGCCGCGACCCCTTCGACGGGTCGGCGACGAAGTTGTGGAACTTGTCTTCGGTGCCGTCCCAGAACATCTTGGTGACGTGCCAGGGGCGGTAGGCGTCGAAGACCATCAGGCCGAGGCCGCGCTCCTTCAGCTTGGCGTTCACCCGGCCCAGCGCCTCCGCCGCCGGCTTCTGCAAGAAGGCATTCGCCGACGAGTAGAACGGCGCGCCCAGGAAGTTGTTGTCGGTGGCGTACCGCAGGTCGAACGTCAACCCGTCCACAGTGGCGAGGTCCACCAACTCCGGTTTCAGGAAGTCGCCGGCCTCTTTCGGGGGCACGGCGGCGAGCGCCGCCTTTCGCAACTCGGCGATGGGCTTCGTCGGCTTCACGCGGAAGGTCTCGCCGTTCTCGCCGTCCAGCTTCCGCCGCTCGAACGGCACCGACGCCATCACCGCTTTCGTTGCCCGGCCGGTCTTGTCGCGGGTGAAGACGATCTTCTCGCCGTGGTACATGCCCCGGTCGGTCGGGAACACGAATACGTCCTCGGACTCCTCCTTCAACGGGGCGATCTCGGTCCACTCGACGAGGGGGTGGAGCTGCCCGTTCCGCTCGTAGACGAACAGGGTGTTGTGGTCCCAACCGTACTCGCCGATCAGCCCCTTCCACTTGGCGGGCGGCTCCGGCGGCGGTTCGGCCGACGGCGCTTCCTTCGCGTACTTCGCCCCGGCTGGCGCGGTCAGCGTGTCGCCGGCGCGGGTGAAGCGGAACGCGCCGAAGTTCTGCGTGTCGTCGGACACCAGCCCGTCGCCGAGCTTGCGCATCTGTACGCGGAACAGCCCGCGATCCGGCGTCAGGTACAGCCGCCCGGCCGACTCCTCCAACTCGAACCAGCGGTCCTTCGCCGCGTACCGGCCGGCGAGTTTCCGCGCGTCCTCCGCCGACAGCGGTTCGCTCGCTTCGATCTTCGGCAGCGGCTTGCCGTCCTTCGCCGCCAGCATCAGGCGCAGAGCGTGGTCGCCGATGCGGTCCATCACCGCGTTGGCCACGTCGCGCGAGCAGACGACCACGACGCCGAGTTTGTCCGTCGGCAGCGCGGCCCAGTTGGTGGCGAACCCGTACACCGCGCCGCCGTGGCCGATCTTCTTCCGCCCCTCGAACTCGGACACGAAGAAGCCGAGGCCGAACCCGCTCTTCGCGTCCTTGGCGGCGAACTGCGGCGTGAACATCGCGTCGAACGTCTCGGCCTTGAGGACGCATTTGCCGGCGAACAGCGCCGACTGGAACTTGGCGAGATCGAGGACGGACGAGTACATGCACCCGGCTGGGGCCATGCCGAGTTCGAACGTCGGCGCGGCGAACTCGCGGCCGTGGTACGTCCACATGACGGCGTCGGCGAGGTTCTTCTTCACCGCCGCCGTCGGCAGGAAACTGCTGGCCGACATGCCGAGCGGGTCCAGCACCCGCCGCTGGACGTACGTCTCGAACTTCTCGTTCCGCGTCTTCTCCAAGACGTACCCGACCGCTCCGATGGCGGCGTTCGAGTACTTCGTCTTCTCGCCCGGCGGATAGATGAGGGGAATCCCGTTCAGGCTGGCGACGGTCTTCTCCAGCGTCGGCTCGGTCGGGTCGAAGTAGTTGCCGACCGGCGGCTCGCGGATGAGGCCGCTGCGGTGGCTCATCAGCATTCGCAGCGTGATCGATTTGGCCTTCTCGGGGAGGACCGGTTTGAAGTCGGGCAGGTAATCCGAGACGGGCTTGTCGAGGTCGAGTTTGCCTTCTTCCACCAGTTGCATCACGGCCACGTCGGTGAACAGCTTCGACACCGACCCGACGCGGTAGACGGTGTCCGCGTCGGCCGGCACCTTCCCGGCGCGGTCGCGGAAGCCGAACCCCTTCGCCCAGACGACCCGCTGGTCGTCCACGAGGGCGACGGACAGGGCGGGCAGCGCCTTGTCCGCCACCTCGCGTTCGATGATCGCGGTGAGCGCCGCGACCGCCGGCGCGTAGGGTTCCGGCACCTGTGCGGCGACCGGGGTGGTGAACAGTAGGACGACCGACAGGAGGTGGTATCGCATGGCGTCCGAGTCTACCCGACCGACGGCCCGGCGGAAAGGGTGTGACGCCGATGGGGTGCGTCACGACGGGTTCGCAGCGATCCGGGTTGTAGGTCGCGGTCGAGCCGGCCGAAGGCCGGGAAGGCCCGACACCCAGCCACCTCCGAGAGGGGACCGATGTCGGGCCTCCCGTCCCTTCGGCCGGCTCGACCGCGACCGACTCAAGCCATCCCGACTCACGCGTCGGGGTCACTGCCCGCAGGTGGAACAGCCCGACTTGGTGGACCGACAGCCGGCGACGCCGGCGACGGTGAGGGCGACGACGAACAGGGCGAGGAGAATTTTCCGCATGAGCGTATCCATCCGTGGGGGTGAGCCGCCTCGACCGTGAGGCGTGCGACAGATATCGGGCCGTCGCGCGGCCCCGCTTACGGGAATCGGCAGCGGATTCCCGACAACCCGGCCCGCCGGCGCGGTCGTGCCGACGGACGCGGATGTGTTGGCTTTGCCGGTCGGATCAGTCGCGGCCGTCGTTCTTGAACTCCCACAGGGTGCACGGGATGCCGCCGTTGTAGAAGTGCGTGGTCCGCACCGCCTTCCGCCGCACCAGCTTCGCCAGCCCGTCGTGCGCGGTGAACACGCCCAGCCGCCAGCCGGGCCAGTGTGCGGCGAACGCTTCGCCCATTTCGCGGTACAGCGGCACCAGTTCCTCCTCTTCGCCCATGCGTTCGCCGTAGGGCGGGTTGCAGATGAGCAGCCCCGGCGGTTCGCCCGGCTTCGGCCGCGCGTCGCGGAGGGCCAGCTTCTGCACCTCCACCAAATTGCCGATGCCGGCCGCGCGGGTGTTGGTCTTGGCGAACTCGACCGCGTCGTGGCGGATGTCCGACCCGCGCGGCGGGAACGGCACCGTCGCCTTCACCCCGCGCCGGCCCTCCTCTCGTACTGCCGCCCAGACGCCCGGCTCGAAGTCCTTCCAGCCGACGAAGCTGAACCACTTCCGCGTCAGGCCGGGCGGCCGGTTCTGGGCGATCCAGGTGCCCTCCACCAGGAACGTGCCCGACCCGCACATCCAGTCCACCAGCGGCGCGGACCCGTCGTACCCCAGGTCGAGCAGCAGGCCGGCGGCCAGCGCCTCGTTCAGCGGGGCGCGGGTCTGGATCGGCCGGTAGCCGCGCTTGTGCAGGGAATCCCAGGACGCATCCAGACTCAGCACCGCGTGGTCGCGGCCGATGTGCAGGTTCAGGGCGATGAGCGGCCGCTCGGTGTCCACGCTCGGCCGCAAGCCGGTGCGGTCGCGGAACTGGTCGCAGATGGCGTCCTTCACCTTCCGCGCGGCGTACTGGCTGTGGTTGACGGCCGAGTCGCGGGCGTTGCAGTCCACGGCCAGCGTGTGGTCCGGGGTCATGATCTTGCCCCAGTTGATGGACCGCACGAAGTCGTACAGGTCTTCGGGGCTGAACACGTCGGCCTCGCCCAGCGGCAGCAGCACGCGGACGGCCGTCCGCAGCCACAGGCTGGCGCGGTAGACGGTCTCGGCGGTGCCGGCGAAGTGGCAGCCGCCGCGGGCGGCCTCCACGTCGGCCGCGCCGAGGGCGGTGAGTTCCCCGGCGAGCAGGCGTTCGAGTCCGCGGGCACAGGTGGCGAAGAAGCGTGGCATGAGAGAAGGATACGGGAAGGGGCCACGTCCGCCCGCGCCATCGCCGGGAGGAGCGGTCGCCCCCGGCCGCGCATCCGGCGCATTCCGAATTGGTGGACTGAATTAAACCGCGCCATTTCCCAAAAACCGACTTGCGGGACGGCCGTTCACATGACACATTTGGCAGTGAACGCAGTTTCACACCCCGCCGCCGAGGGTCGCCCGTGCCGCTCCGCTACCTGTTCATCGACATGAACGCCTACTTCGCCTCCGTCGAGCAGCAGGACTTCCCCCGCCTGCGCGGCCGGCCGGTGGCCGTGGTGTCGGTCGAGGCGAACACCAGCAGTTGCATCGCCGCCAGCTACGAGGCCAAGCGGTGCGGCGTCCGCACCGGCACCCCCGTCTGGCAGGCCAAGCTGCTCTGCCCCGGCCTGGTGTGCATGCCCGGCCGCCACGAGCGGTACGTCGAGGTCCACAAACTGATCGTGAAGGCGGTCGGCCGCTGCGCCCCCATCGACAAGGTCATGTCCATCGACGAGATGGCGTGCAAGCTGATCGGCGTCGAACGGCGACCGGAGAACGCCACCGCGATTGCCGTGAAGATCAAGGCCGAGATCAAGCGCGGCGTCGGCGACTACTTGACCTGCTCCATCGGCGTCGGGCCGAACGTGCTGCTGGCGAAGGTGGCCGGCGACATGAAGAAGCCCGACGGCCTGACGTTCCTGCACCCGGAGGAACTGCCCGGCAACCTGTACCCGCTGACGATCACCGACTTCCCCGGCATCGGCCCGCGGATGCGGAAGCGGTTCCACCGGTACGGCGTGGCGACGGTCCAGCAACTCATGAACCTGACCGTCTCCGGGATGTCGCGGGTGTGGGAGAGCAAGGTGATGGGCGAGCGGTGGTTCCACCTGTTGCGGGGCGAGGACGTGCCGGACATCCCGACCAAGCGGCGGACGGTCAGCCACTCGCACGTGCTGCCACCGGACCTGCGGACCGAGGACGGCAGCCGGGGGGTGATGGTGCGACTGATCCACAAGGCGGCCGCGCGGCTGCGGAGCATCGACTACTGGGCCGGCGCGATGGGCGTGAGCGTCAGCTACCTGGACGGCCCGCGCTGGAGTGTCGGCACGCACCTGCCGAAGTGCCAAGACACGCTGAACCCGCTACTCGCCTTCGGCAAGATGTGGGAGGACGACCGGCGGCCCCGGCACGCCACGCCGCTGAAGGTGGGGATGGTGTTGTCCGAACTGGTGCCGACGGCGGTGGCCACGCCGTCGCTGTTCGAGCAGGACCGGCAGGTGACGAAGCTGTCGCACGTGATGGACAAGATCAACCGGTCGTTCGGCCGGCACTCGGTGCGGTTCGGCGCGGTCATGGGCAGCGAGGACACGGCCCCCACCCGCATCGCCTTCACCCGCATCCCCGACCCGAACCCGGCGCACGATTGAAAAATTGCGCGCGAACTTCGTCTTTATCAGGGTGGTGTCCGGCGAGCGTTGCACACCGCTGATTCCCTGCGCTGTCGATTTCAAGGCGTATTTGCTTGCGTACAACGCTCGCCGGACACCACCGCAATATTCTTTTCCCATGGAATCGGAAACTTCCGACTTGACGCTTGCGAAATACCGCCGTGGCGTATAAAATATTCCTATCCCATCAAGTGCGGCTGGGCGCGCCGGTCGGGGACGGGTTCGCTGGCACCGCCGTTCCGGAGCCGGCGACTCTGGCGGTGGTCGGGCTGTTCGGCTTGGGGGCGGTGGTCGCCCGCCGCCGCCGCCGGGCGAACGTAGCGTGACCGGTGGAGATGTTTCGGAAACCCGCCGGCGCGTGCGTCTCGCCCCGCACCCGCCATCGGCTCACGGGCGAACGACGGCGGTGTCCATCATGTTCCGAGTTCTGTGCGTGGTCGGAGCTTTATCGGTTGCCCACCGGGCGGCGGCCGGCCCCATCGTGAACGGCGACTTCGAGGCCGGCAACACCGGCTTCACGTCCGGCTACGCCTATGTGCCGGCGGGCAACTCGACGGAAGGGCAGTACACCGTCCGGAACAGTCCGTCCGGGTGGAACAGCGCGTTCTTCAACATCGCCAATCACACGACGGGAACCGCGACCGGGTTATACATGGTGGTGAACGGGGCGACGACCGGTGGGATCACCATCTGGCAAGAGACCGTCGCGGTCAACCCGAACACGGCGTACACGTTCACCGGGTACGTCTCGACGGCCGTGGACTCCCGAAGCCCGAACACTCCGCCGGTCATCGAGGCCTTTTTCAACGGGACGTCGGGCGGGCCGTCGTTCACCGCCCCCGCGACCGTCGGCAGTTGGGCACTGATGTCGTGGGGTTGGAACTCCGGCGCGGCCACCAGCCTGACGATCCGCCTCCAGAACGCGAACACCGCCGTGTTCCCGAACGACTTCTACCTCGACGACTTCGCGCTGAACGGCCCGGCTTCGACCGCCGTGCCGGAGCCGGCCACGCTGGCGGTGGTCGGGCTGTTCGGCCTCGGCGCGGTGGCCCTCCGTCGTCGCCGGGCGAACGTGGCGTGACCGGATCGGCCGCGCGGGGAGTCCCGCTCCCCGCCGCGCGGCTGATTCGCCATCATCCCTTCAACATCTCGTCGTGCTTCCTTCGCCGTAGCAGTCGGGTGGGGCTTGCGCTCGTCCGGGATACGCAAGCCAACCCCAGTGAACAGCCCCGTTTCCCGCGAATCAGTGGGGGGCTGGCCGCCCGATCACGGCATCGGTCAATTCGCTCGGCCGGGCGGTCCCGTTTCGGCGTGTGGCGTTGGAGGATGCGTGCTCCGCCGCAAACCGTTGTAACCGCAACCCGCCGCCAACGTTCCGCCGAAAACACCGTTGCGGTGTAAGAGTCGGGTTGCGTATCTTGAAATAGGTAGGTCTCTTCGCGCTGGAGTCATCCGATGCTCTCCTCCCGATTCGCTCCGTCGGCGCTGGTGCTGGCCGGGCTGCTGTCGTTCGCGGTCGGCTGCGGCAAGCCGGACCCGGTGAAGTCCGAGCCGGTCGCCGAGAACACGTCCCCGCCGTTCCCCGTCGATCCGCCTCCGAAACCGCCGGCCGACCCGCTGCCGCCGATCACGATCCCCGGCATCCCGCTGCCGCCCGACGAAGGTCATCGCCCGATGACCCCGCCCGCCCCGCTGCCGCCCGACGAGCCGGTCGTCCCCGGCCCGATGGTGGTACTTCCGCCGGCGATCCCGAATCCGCCGAACCCCGCCCCGCCGGTCGGCCCGGAGCCGGTGAACGTGCCGCCCGCCGACCCGAACGAGAAACCGAAGTTCCCGAAGCTGATCGCCGGCCGCGACCTGTCCGAGTGGGTCAAGGAGGCGCTCGCGCACAAGGATCCGCAGTTCCGCGAGGCGGCCATCCGCGTGCTGCCGCTGTTCGGGCCGGACGCCCGCAAGCCGATCATCGGCCCGCTGTGCGAGGTCATCCGCAACAAGGACAGCGACCCGAGCATCCGGGTGGCGGCGATCAGCATCGTGACCAATCTGGGGTTCGACTTCCGCATCGACGACACCAAGGCGACGCCGGAGGAGAAGAAGAAGATGGCGGAGTTGCGGGCGGCGTCGCGCGAGGTGATCGGGGCGCTGATGAACGTGATGGCGGACACCCTTCCGGGCAGCCCCTTGCGGCTGTATTGCGTGCAGTCCCTGGCCACCTTCGGGGCGGACGCGCACAAGGCCGTCGGCAGCCTGACCAACCCGTCGCCCGGCACCCTGCGGATGATGGCCACCGACTTCTCGTGGGCCACCCGCCACGCCGTCGCGCAGACCCTCGGCGCGGTCGGCGTGCCGCCGGAGAAGGACGGCAAGCCGGACTGGACCGGCAACCCCTACGAGCCGGCCACCGACATCCTCCTGAACATCCTGCTGAAGGACCGGTGCGCCGCCGTCCGCGTGGCGGCGGTGCAGTCGCTCCTGATGCTCGGCCCGCCCAAGGTGAAGGACCTGGCCGAGTACGCCAAGGCCATCGACAAGTTCCTGAAGCCGGTGGTCCTCCGCGTCGAGCCGGCCGTGCCCGGCGGGAAGGTTCTGGAGGACGACCACGCCGTCCTCGTCTGGCTGTGGCTGCTCCAGCTTTCCTACGACGACCGCAAGCTGGCCGACAACGTCAAGAAGATCGCCCACGAGGTGAAGGAGCCGAAGGAACCGGGCGTGCGGCTCCAGGCGCTGTACGCGCTGACCGCGCTCGGGCCGCGATCCGCCCCGGCCATGTCCGAACTCCGGTACGCGCTGGAGCATTACGAGGATCCGGCGATCCTGGCGGCGGCGATGACGGCGGTGGCGGCCGTCGGCACCAAGGGCGGGGCCGACGCCCTGCCCGAGTTGACCGCGCTGAAGGACGGCAAGCGGGACGAGAAGAAGCCGGACAAGGCCCCGAAGGACTGGAAGCCGGACCCGACGCTCCGGCTGTTCGCCGCCGACACCATCGATGTGGTGACGGGTAAGAAGAAACTGATCGAGGTGAAGGAGGAGAAGGACAAGGAGAAGGAGGAGATGAAGAAGTGAGTTGTTGATCCGCTCCCGTCGGTCGCGGCGATGACAACACGCTGTCATC
>JAYUFU010000236.1:0-5637 GCA_043738505.1 Fimbriiglobus sp.
CCCCGACCCCCGCAGCGGTTCAATCCTTCCTTCCGTTCATCACCCGCGGTCGCCGCCGCCGCGCCGACCACCGCCGCCACCGCCACCGCCGCGCGGCCCGCGGTCGCCACCGCGATCACCACCACCCCGGTCGCCGCCGCCGCGCTCCGGGCGGTCGCCGCCGCCAGCCGGCGGGCCGTCGTCGGCCCCGCCCACCGGCGGCTCCAGCAGCACCTTGCGGCTCAGCTTCACCCGGTCCTGGGCGTCGATGGCGATCACCTGCACCCGCACCTTGTCGCCGACCTTGACCACGTCGGCCGGATGCTGCACGAACCCGTGGGCCAGCTCCGAGACGTGGCACAGGCCGTCGCGGCCCGGCGAGATTTCCACGAACGCGCCGAAGTCCTTGATGCTCGTCACCTTGCCCTCGTAGATGGTCCCTTCCTTGATCTCCGAGCAGAGGGCCTCGACCTTGGCCTTGGCGGCGTTGCCGGCGTCCATGTCGGCGGCGGCGATGGTCACGGTGCCGTCGTCCTCCACGTCCAGCCGCGCGCCGGTGTCTTCCTGGATGGCGCGGATGTTCTTCCCGCCCGGCCCGATGAGCAGGCCGATCTTCTCCGGGTTGATCTTCACCTGGAACAGCCGCGGGGCGGAGGCGGCGATGTCGGTGCGGGGCTTGGTCAGCGCCTTCAGCATGTCCTTGAGGATGGAGATGCGGGCGACGCGGGCCTGGGCCAGCGCCTCCTTCACGATCTCCTCGGTGATGCCGTCGATCTTGATGTCGAGCTGGATGCCGGTCACGCCCTTCTGGGTGCCGGCGATCTTGAAGTCCATGTCGCCGTAGTGGTCCTCGTCGCCCTGGATGTCGGTGAGGAGGACGTACTCCTCGCCCTTGGTGACGAGGCCGATGCTGATGCCGGCGACGGGGCGGGAGATGGGCACGCCGGCGTCCATGAGGGCCAGCGTCCCGCCGCACACCGACGCCATGCTGCTGGAGCCGTTCGACTCCAGGATTTCCGACACCAGCCGGACGGTGTATGGGAACTTGCTGGTCGGCGGCAGGACCGCCTTCAGGCTCCGCTCGGCCAGCATGCCGTGGCCGATCTCGCGGCGGCCCGGCCCGCGGATCGGCTTGCACTCGCCGACGCTGAACGGCGGGAAGTTGTAGTCCAGGTAGAACTTCTTCGAGTACTCCTCGCTCAGCCCGTCCACCTTCTGCTCGTCCTGCCCGGTGCCCAGGGTGGCGACCACCAGGGCCTGCGTCTCGCCCCGCTGGAACACGGCCGAGCCGTGCGTGCGGGGCAGCGTCTGCACCTCGGCCCACACCGGCCGCACCTGATCCAGCGGCCGCCCGTCGATGCGGGTGCCGGTCATGGTGATTTCTTGGAACATCCGCTCGCGGAGGGTGCTGAACGCCCCGCCGAACTGTTCGGCCGTGTACTTCGTCTCGGTCGCGCCGTCGGGGAAGTACTCCTTCTTCGTCGTCGCCTTCAGGTCGTCCAGCGCGGCGTACCGGGCCAGCTTGCCCTCGGTCAGATACCGCTTCTTGAACTCGGTGCCGATCTTCTTGTACAGCTCTTCGACGAGCGGGTTCTCGGGCGGGGCGGGCGGCAGCACCTTCTTGCCGAGGCCGGCCTTCTCCCGCAGCTCCTCGATGGCGTCGATGACGTGCAGGCACTGCTGGTGGGCGAACACGATGGCGGCGGTCATCACGTCTTCGGGCAGTTCGCGGGCGAACCCCTCGATCATGCAGATGGCGTCGCGGGTGGCGGCGACGACGAGGTCCAGGTCGCTGGTCTCCATCTGCTCGTAGGTCGGCATGGCGATGAACTGCTCATCGACGCGGCCGACGCGGACGGCCCCGATGGGCTTCAGGAACGGGATGTTCGAGATGTGCAGGGCGGCGCTGGCGGAGATGATGCCGAGGATGTCCGGGTCGTTCTCCTTGTCCGCCGACACGACCGTCGCCATGATCTGGACTTCGTTCACGTACCCGACCGGGAAGAGCGGGCGGATGGGCCGGTCGATGAACCGGGAGGTGAGCGTTTCCTTGGTGCTGGGGCGGGTCTCCCGCTTGATGAAGCCGCCGGGGAACTTGCCGGCGGCGTAGGTCCGCTCGCGGTACTCGACCTGGAGGGGGAAGAAGTCGCGGCCGGGGATGACGTTGCCGGCGACGACGGCGGTCAGCAGGGTGGTCTGGCCGAGGGAGCAGACGACGGCCCCGTGGGCCTGCTTGGCCAGTTTGCCGGTTTCGAGAACGAGGGTAGAGTGTCCGAGCGGACGCTCGACGCGGGTGACAGGCACAGGCACAGTCGGGAACCCTTTCGCGCCACGAGTGGCGGGATTGCGGAAGGGGTGCCGACGGCGGAGGGGCGAAACCGATTCAACGTCCACCGGCCCGCGCCGCCGAACCAGTGGCGGTGCGGGCCGTCCGGGTGCGGGTGTTACTTCCGCAGGCCGAGCTTCTGGATCACTTCCAGGTATCGGGCGCGCTCGGTCTGCCGCAGGTATTGCAGCAGGCAGGCGCGCTGGCTGACCATCTTCAGCAGCCCGCGACGGCTGGCGAAGTCCTTCTTGTGCGTCCGCATGTGGTCGGTGAGGTAGACGATGCGGGCGGTGAGCAGCGCGATTTGCACCTCGGGCGACCCACTGTCGGTCTCGGACCGGCGGTACTTGTGGATCAGGCCGGTCTTCTGTTCCTTGGTGGTCGCCATGAACTCGGGTTCCTTCGGTCTACTTGTGCGATGAGGTCGGACGCGCGTCGCGGTGTCGTCGGTTCGTCAGGGGGTGTGGGTTCTGGTTCCCGCGTCCCGTCCCGGCAGTCCCGTCTTGGCCCTGCCGGCCGGGGTGTTGAATCGGTCTCCCTCCGCCGTCGCGCACCACAACCTACGGTGATTGCGTACGGTTTGAGATTCGACCAGTGTACCGCCGGCCGACCGCCTGACAAGTCCGCGCCGCGAAAATGGCGAGTGGAGGGGCGGGTGCTGCGTTGCGTTCTCGATTTTCCGGCCTGAAGGGCCGGAATCCGTCGCCCCTCCCGACGGTCGAAGAACGCAACATCATCAAACGGAGAGAGGTTGAAGACGATGAGCGCGTCCGGTCGCAATTGATCGAGCGACTGCCGGCGGGGGTCGGAGCGTTGGGCGATTCGGGGTATCAGGGGATCGCCGACCGGCCCCCGTGCGGGCCGGTCGCGCGGCGCGGGTGCGGGCCATCACCGGCCGGGTGAACCGCAATGCTCGACGCCTGAGCCACCCGTTCCTCCCCCGCGACGCCCGCCCCGGATCGCGAATGCGATCCGTTGGCTTTTGGTGCGGGACGACAGTTACAATACCGTCGGTGACGCGATAGAATGCTCGCAGTCCAGAGGATCGAACCATGTCCGCCGTGATGGAAGCCGCACCGCCGACCCGACAGCGACTGTCGCCGGTGGACTGCATCGACGAGATGACTCCGGACGAAAAGGAAGACCTCCTCGTGCTGCTGCTCAAGGAATTGATCCGCGAGAACAGTGACCTCGGGTGGATTCCCATCACCACCGCGACGGAACACCTCGGCAGCTTCCTGCCCGCGAAGGGAGAGCGCGAACTGTTCGAACAGCGGGGGCCGAAACTCTCGACGACGGATCGGGCCGACCTCCAACGGGTGCTTGACAATCCGGGTCCGACACTCACGTTCGAGGAGATGCTTCAGGCGCTGCGGGAGGACGACCCTGTCGGAGGTTCACCACCCGAATGAGGCGTTCCCGTCGGAAGACCGCACGGGTGTCCGCGATCGTGTACCCCAACCAAACCGTCGCGGTCAGTTCGCTCCAGTACATCGGCGGGTCGGTGGACCGGTCGATGACTTCGCCGGGCGGCCGACCGGCGGTCTTCGCCAACCGCTGCCGGAAGATGTCGAGCAAGGTCTCGGCGAGCAGTTCGCGGTCCAGCGGGTTCGCCGCGAGCGACCGACGCCAGTCCGCGAGAAGTGGCCGCACGACGGCATCGAACTGAATCGTCACCCGCATTTTTCCCGCCCTCATCGAATAGCCCGGTCATGGTAGCCCGAAACGACCCCGCCCGCGAGCGTTTCCGATGACGACCCCCGACGCCATCATCAGCCCGGACACGCGGCGCGACGACCGCACGCCGCCGAACCAAGTGCTCACCCGCAAGTGGCCGGTGCTGCACTACGGCGAGGTGCCGCCGTTCGACCCGCGGACGTGGGACTTCACCGTCTTCCCGAAGCCGCTCGTCGCGGACGTGAAAGCGTTCAGTTGGGCCGAGTTCACCGCCCTGCCGCGCGTCAAGGTGTTCGCCGACATGCACTGCGTGACGCGGTGGAGCAAGCTCGACAACGTGTGGGAAGGCGTGCCGACGCGGGAGCTGCTGAAGCACGTCACGCTCTCGCCCGACGCCAAGTTCGTCATGGTCCACTGCGAGTACGGGTTCACCACGAACCTGCCGGTCGCCGACTTCTTCGACGACGACTGCCTGTTCGCGCTGAGTCACAACGGCCAGCCGCTGACGCCCGACCACGGCTACCCGCTGCGGCTGGTGGTGCCCCGGCTGTTCGCCTGGAAGAGCGCCAAGTGGGTGCGCGGCATCGAGTTCATGACCGACGACCGCCCCGGCTTCTGGGAGCAGTGGACGCACGGCGGCTACCACATGCGCGGCGACCCGTGGGCCGAGGAGCGGTTCCGGCCGCGAGAAGGGTAGCGCGACGCCGGTCACTTCTGCTTCGCGGGCGGTTCGACGGGGAGAGAGTACGCGGCCGTTTCCGGGGAGGAGGAATCACTTCAAGTGCTTCTTCACCAAGTCATTCCACAGGGCGTACCCCTTCTCGCTCAGGTGCAGGCCGTCCTTGACGAACAGGTCCGGCATCGGCCGGCCGTTGGTGCCGAGCATCGGCGTCACCGTGTCCACGTAGGCGAGCCGGTCGTCCTTGCCGCACAGCTCCTTCACCAGCGCGTTGGCGGTCTTCTGCGTGTCGTACATCTCCCACCGCTTGACGCTCGGCTTGATGGCGAGCCAGAGAATCCTCGTCTTCGGCAACTTCTCGTGAACGACCTTGGCGAACGCCCGGAAGTCGTCGCGCACCTGCTCCGGCTTGCGGCTGTTGGCGATGTCGTTGTCGCCGGCGTAGAAGACGACGGTGGCCGGCTCGTGGGGCAGGACGAGCCGCGCGGCGAAGTGCGTGCTGTCGCGGATGACCGACCCGCCGAAGCCGACGTTCGTGGCTCCGGGGAACGGCTCCGCCAGCTTCCACAGGCGGACGCTCGAACTGCCGGCGAACAGAACCCCGCCCGTCGTCGGCGGCGCGTCCGTCAGCCGCTTCTCGATGCCGGCTATCTCCTTCTCCCACTTCTCGAACGGGCTGGCGGGTTCCTTCTGGGCGAAGGCGGTCGCGCCCAGGACGGCCACGGCGAGGGCGGCGGCGGCGAATTTCATGGCGGACTCCGGGTCTGGACGGGTATTCACTTCGCGTTCGGGGCGGGCCTTGTCGAGGTGCCACAGCATACCGGGCGGCGGCCGCCGTCGCACGACGAATTCGACCGGCCGGCCGGCGGGCGCGGGTACGAGGGCAGGGGCGGTTCGACGGTCGAAGACCCTACCCCCCGGCCCCCTCCCCGTTCCGGAGAGGGGTGTTCAAAACAACATCGTCGTTCTGTCGTCG
>JAYUFU010000237.1:0-16303 GCA_043738505.1 Fimbriiglobus sp.
CCGCCGCACCGCCTCGAACGCCGTCACCTCCTTCGCCCCGACGGGGTTGAACTCGAAGAAGGTGCCGTACTTGTTCTCCGCGTCGGCCCGCGTGTTCACGTAGGTCCACAGCAGGACGAACCCGCCGACGACCAGCCCGGCCGCCAGCGCGCGGACGGGCAGCTTGTTCGCCGGCTCGCTGTACAGGTACGACTGGAGGAAGCGGGTGGTGCCCCAGAACACCAGGGCGAGGGCGGAGACGAGCGTCGCGAACGTGAGGGCGAGGACCACGGTGGGGACTCCGGGACGGCGGCATGGGGTCGGGTCAAGATACGGCGAGTCGCGGGTTCGGCCCTCACCCCGGCCCCCAGTCCCCAGACGTGCCGCGCGACGGGCGAACAAACCCCGACCCCGTGGTCCCGCCCAGTCGGGTCGCCGAGCGAGGACCACGCCGCGCGGGGCCAGACACGTTACCGCATCCAGGTGCCGGGGTGCGCCGGTGGCGTATACCATCCCTTCGCGTCCCGTGCCCCCGGTGAGGGTCCGCCGTGCCGTCCCACCCCTCGCGTCGTGACTTGCTGCTGTCGGCGGCCGTGGCCCCGCTGCTGACCCGCGTCGGCCGCGCCGCCGACGCCCCCAAACTAGCCGTCGCCGTCTTCCGCGAGGAAGTGACGTGCCCCGTCGGCCACCCGCTGATGGGCGGCGGCATCGCCCCGGCGAAGGAAATCCTCGACCCGCTGTTCGTCAACGGCTTCGTCCTGACCGGCGTCGGCAAGCCGGTGGTGTTCGCGGCGGTGGACTGGTGCGAACTGCGGAACGGGGCCTACGACCGCTGGCGGGCGGCGCTGGCCGAGTCCGCCGCCACCGACGCGGTTCGCGTCATGCTCTGCTGCCTGCACCAGCACGACACGCCCATCGCCGACCTGGAAGCCGAGGAACTGTTGCGGAAGAGCAAGTGCGCCGGGTCGATCTGCGATCCGGACTTCCACGAGAAGACGGTGCGGCGGGCGGCGGCGGCGGTGAAGAAGGCTGCCGCGAAGTTCACCCCCGTCACGCACGTCGGCACCGGGTCGGCGGAGGTGACGGACGTGGCGTCCAACCGCCGCTACACGGACGACGGCGGCAAGGCCCGCTACGACCGCATGAGCGCCAGCCGCGACCCGAAGGTCCGCGCCGCCGAGGTCGGCACCATCGACCCGCAGCTCCGCACCCTCAGCCTCTGGAACGGCGACACGCCGCTGCTCGCCATTCACGGGTACGCCACCCACCCGATGAGCTTCTACGGCAAGGGCGGGGTGTCGGCCGACTTCGTGGGCCTGGCCCGCAAGGCGATGCAGGCCGCGACGCCGGACGTGCCGCAGATGTATGTGTCGGGGTGCAGCGGCAACGTGACCGCCGGCAAGTACAACGACGGCGCGGCCGACAACCGGCCGGTGCTGGCGGATCGAATTCGCACGGCGATGGCCGCCGCGTGGAAGGGGACGAAACGGGTGCCGATCACCGAGGCCGCGTTCCGGTCGGTGCCGGTCAAGTTCACCGCGCGGTCGTCGGCGGAGTTCACCGAGGAAGCGCTGACCGAGCGGCTGACCACCGACGCGAAGCCGTTCGGCCAGTGCCTGGCGGCGCTGGGGTTGAGTTGGCGGAAGCGGGTGACGGCTGGGGTGCCGGTCGATCTGCCGGTGCTGGACTTCGGCTCGGCTGCGCTGGCGATCCTGCCCGCCGAGGCTTACGTCGAGTTCCAGTTGTTCGCCCAAGAGCAGCGGAAAGACCGGTTCGTCCTGGTGGCCGGGTACGGCGAATGCGGCCCCGGCTACATCCCCATCGAACGCTGCTGGACCGAGAAGGACGGCAACCTGTCCGACTGGTGCTGGGTCGATCCCGGCAGCGAGAAGGTGCTGAAGAACGCCATCCGGAAGGCCCTCGGCCTGACCCGTTGACACCCACCTACATGGAACGCGATGCCCGACTCCCGGTTCCTGTCCTTCGCCCGCCTGATGCGGCTGCCGAACGTGTTCACCGCGTTCGCCGACATCGCCCTCGCCGGATGTGCGGCCGGCGTCGTCACCGGCCGCCCGCTGGCGTTCGCGCTGCTGCTCCTCGCGTCCGGCTGCCTGTACCTCGGCGGCATGGTCTGGAACGACGTGTTCGACATCGACGAGGACCGCAAGGCGCGACCGTTCCGCCCGCTGCCGAGCGGCGCGGTGCGGGTGCGGACGGCGGTGCTGCTCGCCGTCGCGCTCACGGCCGCCGGGGTCGGCTTCGCCCTGCTCGCCGACGGCCCGACGAGCGCCACGGCTCTGATCGCGGTCGCCCTCGCGGCCCTCGTCTTCCTGTACGACGGCGTTTTGAAGCACTACTGGATCGGCCCGATTGGCATGGGCGGGTGCCGGTTCCTGAACGTGCTGATGGGCGGTTACGCCTTCTTCCCCGACGGCACCCCGGAGCTGCTGCCGTGGCACCTCGCGGCGGTCGTCGGCGCGTACATCGCGGGCGTGACGTGGTTCGCCCGCACCGAAGAGGGCGCGAGCAAGAAATTGCACCTGATCGGGGCGGCGGCGGTGATGCTGGTGGCGGTCGGGCTGGCGGTGGCGGTGCCGGTCCACTTCAAACCGGGCACGGCCCCCTGGTACTTCCCGTACTGCGTGGCGGCGTTCGGCTTCTTCGTCGCCGGGCCGGTGGTGGCGGCCATCCGCCAGCCGGTGCCGAAGCGGGTGCAGGCCGGGGTGAAGCGGGGCATCTTCGGGCTGGTGATCCTGGACGCCGCGCTCGCCACTGCGTTCGTCGGCTGGCCGGGGCTGCTGATCGTGCTGTTGCTACTGCCGGGGATGTGGCTGGGGAAGCGGGTCTACTCGACGTGAACCCAGTCACTCCGTGGGAGTCGGGGAGTTGACGGATGGAACGGGAGCGGCGGGGCGCGTTTCGGTGGCCAGCGCACGGTCCAAGCCGACCGGGATCAACTCGATCACGGGGGGGAGTGCTTCGCCGGCCAGTTCCCGGTCGCTCACGGCTTCCAGAAGTTCCCCGACGACGCCGGGGCCGAGTGGAGGCGGAACGAGTCGGTATCGACGTTTCATGACGGCCTCATCACTTGAAGAAACTCGGTTGCCAGCACGCGATACCCCTCACCTCGCCACCGCCGTTTCACGAGCTGACAGAGGCGGATAGCGTACCGGCCAACCCCTTCCAGGCGGACGTGCCGCAACCGAAACGGCTGGTCGAGGAATGCGTACCCCGGCTCGAAGTCTACGCGGAAGGGGCCGAATCTGCCCATTCGCGTCTGGCTGGCGTCATCCGCGCCGAGCCGCCAGACCCGGACCTGAAACGTCGCCTGACCTGGGCGGTAGATGAAAAGTCGGGCGAACAGGTCCAGCTGCGCCAAATGTCTCGGGAACTCCAAATCCGGTGTGTAAGTGTACGTGTACGCGACACCGAGCAAATCGGACGTGGGGACGTTTCCGTACCGCCGGATGAGCGGGCACGCGACCATGTGTTGGACTGCAACTCTGGGCCGTGCCATGTCTCACCTCATCCATGAATGATACCTCGACTCGCTCCGGGGACAAACCGGTTTTTGCCTTTCCCCCTCACCGGATCACGCCTTCCACGCCCAGCACCACGGCCGACGCGGTGTTGTCGCCGAACGTCTTGAAGTCCTTGAACGTCCAGACCACCTTCTTGTCGCGGGTCACTTCGATCAGTTGCGGGTTCTTGTCGGTGCCGTGGCAGTTGCCGATGATGACGTTGCCGCTGGGCAGCACTTGCAGCGTCGTCACCCACGCCAGCGTGACGCCGGGCAACTCCTTCTGATCCACCTGCCAGACGATCTCGCCCTTCGGCGTCACTTCCACCACGCGGTTGTTGTTGCCGCCGGCGATGAGCGTGTTGCCGGACTTCAGCCGCACCGCGCCGTACAGCTCGACGCCGTGGCCCTCCGGCCCGTGCCCGCCGCTCCGCTTGCGGTCGTTCAGGTCGAGCTTGTACTCCCACACCACCTTGCCGGTGCCGTCGTACTCCTTCACCGCGCCTTCCCCCTCGTGGCAGACGAGGTAGTTGCCGGTGGCCAGCTTCCGCACCATCCGGGTATCGCGGTGGGCGTCCGGCTTCGCCACGGTCAGCGGGATTTCCTTGACGATCTTGCCGTCCTTGCTCACCTCGATGATCCGGGTGTTGCCGCTCTCGGCGATCATGGTGTCGCCGTTCGCCAGCCGCTGGAAGGCGTGGACCTCGACGCGCCCCTTGTACCCGTCCTTCGGCTTGGATTCGTACTTCCAGACGATCTCCTTCTTCTTCGGCTCGATCTCGACGGTGGTGGTCGGCGACGTGTGCGTGAGGATGTTGCCGTTGGCCAGGACGTGCAGGTCGTGAACGTCGTGCTTGTTGGCGAACTCCCACTCGACCTCGCCCGTGGCGTTGACGATGGCGAGTTTGCCGGTGCCGCGGTCGGCGGCGAGAACCTTGTACGCCGGCGGGTCGGCGGCGAGAACCGGCATGGCGAGAAGCAGCAGGAACACGAGCGGACGCATGGGGAGAGCCTCGGAGGAGAGAGGGTCAGCATACGAACCGCTCCCTTCGGTCGCGGCGATGACTCGGAATCTTCGCCGCGACCGAAGGGAGCGGTTCAACCTCCACCCTTATCCCACCTCCGTCGCTCGCTGGGCCACGATGTCCAGCAGCAGCGGGTGCCGGCCGAGCGGCTCGGCCAGCGCGAACCGCACGTCGGGGAACCGCGTGGCCAGCCCGTCGCGGGCCTCGGTCAGGTCGTCCCGCACGTGGACGCCCGGCGACAGGAAGTACGGCAGCATCACGACCGTCGTCGCCCCCGCTTCGACGCACGCCACCCCGCCGGCGGTGATGCCCGGTTCGCTCAGTTCCAGGTACGAACACTGCACGACCCCGTACCCGCCGCGGTCGCGCATCCCGGCGGCGACGTGGTCCAGGTCGGCGTTCGCCTCGGCGCGGCGGCTGCCGTGGGCGATGAGCAACAGGGCGGTCATGGGGGCGGCTCGGAGGGGGCGGACTCGCCATTGGTAGGCGCGGCCGGCGGGTCGGCGTCCGGGGCCTTCCGGGGGACGATGACGACGGCCGCCACGACGAGCAGGATGGCCAGTCCGGTGCGCCAGTTCGGGACCGTGTTGAAGTACACCCAGGCGAACCCGATGAACACCGCCAGCGTGATCGCCTCCTGCATGAACTTCAACTGCGTGACGGAGTACACCTTGTCGCCCATGCGGTTCGCCGGCACTTGCAGGACGTACTCGAAGAAGGCGATGCCCCAGCTCGCCAGGATGACGATCCAGAGCGGCGAGGACGTGAACTTGAGGTGCCCGTACCAGGCCAGCGTCATGAACACGTTCGACGCCACCAACAGCAGAATCGGCCAGACGTATGCCACCGTGCCCCCTCCCGTGAAAGGGCCGAGGAATACCGGCGGGGCGGTACGGCGGAAAGGGCGGTTCGGAGAAATCGTTCGGTGGGGGTTTTCGCCGCCACGGTCGCCACGTCCGCGACGGGTGGTGTCTCGGCTCGACGGCCAATCGGAGACGCCACGGACTGACGGCGGTGGTTGACGCGCGCGGGCGGAGTTGCGAAACTCTTTCTGCCCGCCCGCCCGTGCCCCTTTCCCACCTCGAGACCCTCCCCATGCGGCTCGTCGCATTCGCCCTGTTCGCCGGTTCCCTGGCCGCCGTCGCCGTCGCGCAGGCCCCACAGCCCCGTCCGCTCGCCCACCCGGACACCGTCTACGCGGTCGCTTTCAGCCCGGACGGGAAGACCGTCGCCACCGGCTGCTTCGACAAGGCCGCCCGCATTTGGGACGTGACCACCGGCAAGGAGCTGCGGGTCATCGCCGGGAAAGCCGGCCACCAGAACCTCGTTGTGAGCGTGGCGTACTCGGCCGACGGCAGCCAACTGGTGACGACCTCCACCGACAACTTCGCCAAGGTGTGGGATCTGCCGACCGGCAAGCCGACCGAGGAACGGCTGCACGCGCAGGGGTTGACTCGTATCGCCGTGTCGCCGGACGGCAAGACGTTCGCCGCCGCCGGGGGGATGTCCCCGATGCTGCTGTGGGACGCCGCCGACGCGAAGAAGAACAAGCCGCTGGGCACGCACAACGGGTCCGTCGTCGGCATGCAGTACTCGGCCAAGGGGGCGACGCTGTACACCCTCGGCACCGACAACGTGCTGAAGTACTGGACCGCCGCCGACGGCAAGGAGGTCGGCGGCATTGGCGTCGGCGGCAAGGCGAAAGCCCTGTGGGTGAACCCGGCCACCGGCGTGCCGACGACCGTCGCCGAGGACGGCAGCCTTCGCCAGTGGCCGGCCGCGTTGCCCGCCGCGCCGAAGCCGCTCGCCGCGCCGCCGGCGAAGCCGCGCCAGGCGGTCGTCAGTGCCGACGGAACGCAACTGTTCGTCGCACTGGAGGACCAGTCGGTGCGGGTCTGGAACACCGCCACCGGCGAGGTGAAGATCGTGCTGGAGAAGCTGCCGCCGGGGTTCTTCCAGATCGCCCTACACCCGACCAACGGCACGGTCGCGGCCGCGAGTGCCGGCGGCAAGGTTGTCCTCGCCGGGGCGGACGGCAAGCCGCGCGGGGAGTTGACGCTCAAGTCGCCGCTGTCGGTCGTCGCCTTCCACCCGACCGAGCCGAAGCTGATCGTCGTGACCGCCCTCGGCGTCGTCGAGACGTGGCCGCTGCCGAAGCCGGACGAGAAGGCCCCGAAAGACCCGAAGGAGCCGAAGCCGCTGACGGCTCGCCCGACGGCGAAGCAGGCGATCCGCGCCGCCTTCCTCCCGCAAGCGAACCAGGTCGTCATCGTCGATGAGGCGGGGGCGGTGGCCGTGTGGGACACCACCGACGGCAAGGAAGCGAAGAAGGTCCGCGACTTGGGCAAGGTCGGCCCGCAGCCGAACAAGATCTCCGTCAGCAAGGACGGGACGACGGTGGCCGCCAGCGGGCTGAAGGTGCTGAAGGTGTGGACGCTGGCCGACGGCAAGGAGATCGCCTTCCCCGAGCAGCCGGCTCAGGTCGAAGAGCTGGCGTTCAACGCGGACAAGACCCGGCTGGCGGTGTCCACCGGCAACAGCACCGCGACCGTGTATTCGCTGCCCGGCGGCCACGCCGAGCAGTACGTCGCGCACGGCGGGCCGATCGCCGTGCTGGCGTTCCACCCGTCGCAGCCGATCCTGTACACGGCCGGCGCGGACAGCGTCTTGAAGGCCACGCCGCTGGTGATGACGAAGTTCATCGCGGACGCGGCGCGGTTCGGCGGCCCGCTGACCGGCTTCGCCAACGGGGCCAGCCTGCTGACCGCCGGCACCGGCGAGGGGGCGGTCAAGGTGAACGCCACCAGCCTGGCCACCGAGGCCACGTTCGGCAAATCGAAGGCCGTCAGCGCGGTCGCTGTGAACAAGGCGAACACGTTCGCGGCGGTCGCGGACGCGGACGGCACCGTCACGGTGTTCAACGCCGCCAACCCGGCCGAGACGAGCAGCTTCAAAGCGCCCGCGAAGGTGACGGACTTGGCCTTCCACCCGACGCTGCCCCACCTCGCCGGGGTGCTGGCCGACGGCCGCGCGATGACGTGGCTGACGCAGTTCGACCCGGCCGAGACGAAGCCGGAGGACAAGCGGTTCGGCACGATCCTCCAGGAAATCGCGCACCCGAAGGCGGCGGCGGTGGCGTACACGCCGGACGGGGCCACCTTGCTGACGGCCGGCGACCTCGCGCTGCGAAGCTGGAAAGTGATCGGCGACGCCGCGCGGCACACCCTGCAACACCCGAACATGGTGAACGCTGCCGCGTTCGACAAGACCGGCACGCTACTGGCCACCGCCGGGCAGGACGGCATCGTGCGGGTGTTCGACCTGACCAAGCCGGTCGGCACCGCGCCGAAGGCGATCAACGCCCATGTGCCGATGGCCCCGGCCACCCCGCAGCCGGTGTACGCGGTGCTGTTCTCGGCCGACGGCAAGCAGGTCATCTCGTGCAGTTTCGACAAGTCGATCAAGATTCACGACGCGACCGCCGGCACGCTGGTGAAGGAGATCAAGCCGGCGGCGGACAAGGTGCCCGGCCACGCGGACGCGGTGTACGCGCTCGCCCTGTCGCCGGACGGCAAGGCGCTGGCGTCCGGGTCGGCCGACCGCACCGTGAAGCTGTGGAACCCGACCACGGGCGAACTCATCCGCGAGTTCAAGAACACCGTCGATCCGAAGCTGAAGGACGTGGCCCACCCCGGCTACGTGCAAGGGCTGAAGTTCACGCCGGACGGCACGAAGCTGGTGACGGTGGGCACCGCCCCGCGGAACAAGGGCTACCTCGCGGTCTGGACCGTGGCCGACGGCAAGCAGTTGAGCGGGCAGGAACTGGATTTGGGGCCGCTCCACGCGGTGGACGTGCGGGCCGACGGACTGATCGTGCTGGGGTGTGCGTCGAAAGTCCGGAGCCAGAGCGCGGCCGACGCCGTACTGCTGCCGCTGCCGAAGTGACGGGGTTCCGGACGTTCGCGGCGGGTTCCCGGTTCGCGGAATCCGCGCATTTTTCGATTTTGTTCTTGCGGCACTTCTCACGCCCTGCTAACACTAAGACCACTCGCAATCGACGCCGGATATTCACCAGTCACTCTTGCCCGCACACCCACTCCCGGTGTGGTCGGGCGGCTGATATCCGTCGTCGGTGGTCGGGCCGCGTGTGGTGCCGGCCCAAGAGACAAGCGTCCGCTCGCACGGACGCGCGCCACGGATCATTTCATCGTCTCTCCATTCTCGGAGGATGCGTCATGCGACTCGCGCAGTCGTTGCGGAAGCGTGCGTTCACGCTCATCGAGCTGTTGGTGGTCATCGCCATCATCGCCATCCTCGATCGGCCTGCTGCTGCCGGCCGTGCAGAAGGTGCGGGAGGCGGCCGCCCGCACCCAGTGCATCAACAACCTGAAGCAGTGGGGCCTGGCCCTGCACAACTACCACGACGCCATCGGCACCCTGCCCAACGGCAACTCGCCGTACACCAGCGCGTTCCCCTACGAGGGGTCGTGGTCGTGGGTCGCCCAGGTGCTGCCGTACATCGAGCAGGACAACATGTACCGGCAGGCGAAGACGTTCGCCAGCAGCGGCGGGTCGAACTGGTACTCGTGGAACAACCCGGCCTGCGCCCTCAAGGTGAAGCAGTTCTCCTGTCCGGCCGACTCCCGCGGCGGTCAGTCCTGCCCCGGCGCGTCGGTCGGCGTCTCCCAGGACCAAGCGATCACCAGCTACCTGGGCAACTCCGGCACCACCTCGTCCGCGAAAGACGGCGTCCTGTTCCAGGGGTCCAAAGTGACCCTCGTCCAGATCACCGACGGCACCAGCAACACCCTACTGGTCGGCGAACGGCCGCCGAGCAGCGACCTGGACTTCGGCTGGGCCTTCGCCGCCTACGGGTACGACGGCCGGGGCAACGGGGACTGCCTGATGACCACGAACGACCTGGCCATCGCCAACTACTTCCTGAACACCGGCAACGCCGTCGGCCCCACGGTGCCGTGTTACACCACGACCAACACCAACCTGATCGGCCTTCGCCCGGGTCAGCCGAAGTACTTCTGCGACGGCTCGCACTACTGGAGCTTCCACACGGCCGGGTCGCAGTTCCTGATGGGCGACGGCTCGTGCCGCATGATCAGCTACACCAACACCGGCATCCTCGCGGCACTCAGCACGCGGGCCGGCGGCGAAGTGTTCACCCTCAACTGAGCCTCGGCCGCCACGACCCGCGGCGGCCGACTCTCCCCGGCCGCCGCGGGTTTTCGTCGTCCATTCCGCCCCTCGATCCCGTCACGGAACACCCATGAAAACCGTGTTGACCCTACTCCTCGTCGCCGCCACCTCCGCGCTGACCGGCTGCTCGTCCGACGCCACCCCCGGTGCCAAAGTGGCGACCCCGACGCCGCAGGACTCCGGCATGGGCGACGGGGCGGCCAAGAACAAGGGGAAGGAAGTCGGCCCCCGAGGTCTGCCCGTCGTCAAGGAGAAAGGGAAGTGAGCTGAGCCGCACCGGATTCGCCGCCGCCGTCATCATCACCCGGCCGCGAACCGGAACAGGATCTCCGCCGCCTTCTCCACTTCGGCTAGCTCGACCCATTCGTCCTTCGTGTGCGCCTGGGCGATGTCGCCGGGGCCGAACACCACCGCCGGGACGCCGGCCGCCTGCACAGTGCTCGCGTCCGTCCCGTAGGCCACCCCGACCACCCGGTGCGAGTCGTTCACGGAATCGATCGCGCCGCCGAGCCGGGTGACGAACGCCGCGCCGCCGGTCGGGTTCAGCGACGGACAGGCGAACCGGGGCGGCAGCGACGCGACCGGAAAGTCGATGCCGGGGAACGTCCGCAGGAACGCATCCAACTCGGCCACCGCGTCCGCCGCCGCTTCGCCCGGCAGCAACCGGCGGTCGATGTCGATCACGCAGCGGTCGGGCACCGTGTTCGGCGACACCCCGCCGGCGATCATTCCCACGCTCAGCGTCGCCGCGCCGAGCCACTCATCCGTCCGCGACTGCTGCAACCGCGCGGCAAACTCCTCCACCCCCGCCAGCACCTTGGCCATCCGGTAGACCGCGCTCACGCCTTTCTCCGGCGTCGAGCTGTGGCACGCCACGCCGGTCGTCTCCAGTTGCCACCGCACCACGCCCTTGTGCGCCCGCACGATGTCCAGGCCGGTCGGCTCGGCGATCACGGCGAAGTCGGCCGTCACCCCGGACTTCATCAGGTGCTGGATGCCGAGGAACGTGTGTTCCTCGTCCACCGTGAACGCCAGCGTGACGGCGGCGGACCCGGCCGGCTTCTCGCGCACCAGCCGGGCGAACGCGGCGAACATGGCCACCCCGCCGGCCTTCACGTCGCACGCCCCGCGGCCGTACAGCTTGCCGTCGCGGATGGTCGCGGCGAACGGGTCGATGACCATGCCGTCCACCGGCACCGTGTCCTGGTGGGCTTCGAACAGCAGGGAAAACGGCGGGTTCGGCGGCGAATAGCGGGCGACGAGATTGCACCGACCGGGCAGCACTTCTTGCCGTTCGACCGACACGCCGAGCGCGCGGAACTGCCCCTCCCAGAAGTCGGTGACGCGGGACTCGTACAGCAGTTCGGGGGGGATGTCGGTGCGGCCCATCGGGTTGACCGACGGCCGCCGCACCAGTTCCGCCAGCAGTTCGGGGAGGGAGAGCATGAGGGGCATTGTAGCGCCGGAGTAGCGAGTTGACCGCTTGCGAGCCGCGACCGCCAGGGAGTGGCATTCTTGCAGGCTGATCGCAGAGCGACTTCGCATCCCGAAGGGAGTTGCGGATGCCCGCAACTGGTGTGAGAGGTGGAGGGATCAGGCCGCCGTACCGAGATTCTGCCAAGTCGTTTCGGTCGTATGAGCCCGCCGGCGGTCCATGGGATCGGCCCTGTTGGCGATCGCCCAATCGGGGAGTTTCACCTCGTCGTCCTGGTCCGCCGCCGTGTTCCGTTCGGCCGCGCGCCGGGCCCGCTCGGCCACTTGGCGGCGGAGTTCCACCTCCGCCTTCGCTGCGAACGCCGGGTCCAGGGTGTGAGCATCCGCGAGAAGCCGCCAAGCGTCGTCGGGTCGCCCGACATTGAGGAAAGTCTCGGCCGCCGCGACTAGCACGACCGCTAGAAACTGTCCGAAAGCGTTCCGGTCGCCGACCTGGGAAGGGGTTTCGACCACCGCCGCGCCGGCTCGCACCATCGCATCGATCTGGGCTTGGACGTACGCTCCGCGGGCTTCGCGGGTGACGCCCGGTCGGCGGATGCAACGATAAAACACGAACGAGGCGCTCGCAAGGACAAACGGGTGCGGTACGGCGTCCACTAGCGCCCGCATGTAGCCTTCGGCGTCCTCCCACCGCCCGGCCGAAATCAACCGGTCGGGCACCGTGGCCGAGCTGAGGACGCCGGGGGCGAGTTGCGGGTTTCGCAATGCCACGGCATGGCACCGGGCGGCCGACCGGTAACGTCCCAAATGTTCGAGTGCTACGCCGCGCATGTAGGCCATGCTGGTCGGCTCAATGACGTAGGGGTGCGCCGCGAGCAGATCGAGCGCCCGCTGCCAGGCGGAGAGCGGGTAGCAATGCAACAGCGCCTTCCGAATCCCGTCGGCGTAACCCGGCCGCGTTCGGGTGGCACAGTCTTCTCGGAAGTTCGCAAGGACTGAGCGGAGGGCAGACGGCAAACGGGCCGGTTCGACTGCGGCCGCCAGCCGCTTTGCTTTTTCGTAGTCGCCCGCTTTGAAGAACTGTGTGGCCGTCTGGAATCGGAGCGGGTGTCGCCGCTTGTCCGGATGGGTCGCGGCCATCTCCGCCATCAGGGCGGCGGCCGCCGCACGGTGGTAGGCGCGAGCGTCGGCGACCTCCCCGAGACCGAGGACCGCTGCCGCCTTCGATGAGTAGTAGGTCGGCCGGTCAGTGCCGGCGGGGACCGGGTCGAGCGTCACGGTCGCTCCTTGCTTATGGTTGTGGTCGGGTGCGGTGGCAGAGGGTGCCGACCACCGCCCCGGCCGGATCATCGAACATTGTAACGGAAACGTAGCCGAACTCGAGCGTCGGATTCCCAAACAACTGCGCCACCTTTTGCTCGACTCGGGCCGCCACGTCGGACGGCGTACCCCGGCGGATGCCGCTGATCTCGATCATCCCGGCATCGGATTCGAGCCAGTAGTCACCTCGGTCGCCGAATGTGGCCACTCGACGGAACGATAATCCCGCCAAGTCGTAGAGTAGAAGGGCCGCGGCGACCGCGGCGGCCCGTCCGGTGAGTTCGCGTTCGCCGACGGTATCCGCGTACTGTTCAGCGGCGGAAAGGCGTTCTTGAGATTCGCCGCCCCAGTCAAACACCTGCGGCAGTTTGCGGGCCGGGACGGCCGCCGCCATCCAATCTACTGTAATTGAGCAGGACGAGCCGCCGCGCGAACGGGGATCGTGAACGAGGCGAGCAATCAAATGTGGGGCATCGTTCCAAAGTGCGTAGCCGACAAGCGGGTGGTTGATCGGGAGCGAACTGATTAAGAGAGGATACATCGGACCTTCCGCGTCGAACGCGGAGCAGCGACAAGTCCCGCGAACGGGCGGTAAAGATGTGAGTGCCGACATCACACCGACCGGCGTACCGGCCACTTCATTGTGCGCTCGGCTGGTAGTTCTGGCAACCGCCGCCTTCGACGACAATCCCATTGGCTCGTCCCCACTTCCCTCATGCTGCACTCTCCGCGAAGTATTCGACGCACATGCGGCCAAGTCGAGCAGGCACTGGGCGGCGTGGATTTCCCGCACGTCGGTCCCGCTCTGTCGAGCCACTTGAATCTCTTCGCTCAGGACTTTCCGCCACTCCCTGGCGGTCGCGGCCCGCCAGACGGCTCGCGCCAACGGTGGCGGGCCGCCCGACGTTCGCATCCGTGTCCCCTCACGCCGGAGGTTCCCCGATGTTCCGCGCCCTCGCCCTGGTGGTCGTCCTGCCGCTCGTCGCGCTCGCCCAGGACCCGCCGGCGAAGAAGCCGGCCGACCCGCTGGTTCGGCAACTCACGGTCCTGCACGAGAAGAAGGTGGCGTCGTTCGGGGAGTCGTCCATCAAGGACATGACCCTGGGGGCGATGAAGGACAAGTTGGAACGGGAGTTCCGCGAAGATGAGCTGAAGATCATCCTCCGCGAGGATCTGTTCCGCATCGAGTACGCCGACAAGGAGGCGTACTCGCAAGAGAAGTTCCGACTCGACCTGAAGCCGAACGGTCTGACCGTCCACGACTTCCTGACGGTTGCCCTGGCGGATTTGAACGCGGTCTATCGGGTGCGGAAAAACTACATCGAGATCACGACCCCGGCGGCGGCCGTCGCCGAATGCTTCGCGGACGATCGGAAAGATGAAACCCCCGCCGCCCGACTCCGCCGCGAGCCACTGGTCAGCCACGCGGCGACCGAACAGACCGTATACGACGCCGCCCGGCAGATCGCCTTCCGCTATGGCAAGGTGGTCGCCTTCGATCCGGCCGTGGGCACCCGGCGGAACAAGACCGTGTCCCCGCACTGGACGAACCTGCCATTCCCGACGGCCATCCGCCTGCTCGCGCTCGAAGCCGGGCTGGACGTGAAGGAAATGGGCGGCGTGTTGACCATCACCAACCCCGGTAAGAAGAAGGGGAAGTGACCGCGTAAGCCCGGTCGCTGGCGGCGGTATCGCGGGTGTCGATCCCCGCCTTGGAGCAGCCCCTCGCCATGCCGCCGTTCGCCGACCTCGCCGTCTCGCAGGCCGCCACCGCCCTGAGCAAGCTGCACGTCGAAGACCTGATCGTCCCGGTCCTCACGCAACTCGTCGTCATCATCGCCGTCGCGCGGCTGGCCGGCGTCGTCGCGCGGCGGCTCGGCCAGCCGGCCGTCATCGGCGAGACGGTCGCCGGGCTGCTCCTCGGCCCGTCGCTCTTCGGGGCGATGTTCGGCGACACCTTCCAGGCCGTCTTCTACCCGCACCTGCCCGGCGTCGATCCGGACTTGGCCCGCGTCACCTTCCAGAAGGTGTTCGAGGTGCTGAAGGAACTCGGCCTCATCTTCCTGCTGTTCCTGATCGGCCTGGAGTTCGAGTTCGGCCACCTGAAAGGCAACGGTCGGTCGGCACTGGCGATCTCGCTGGTCGGCGTGGTGGTGCCGTTCGGCCTCGGTGTCGGACTGGCCACCGGCATTTACCCGATCCTCGGCGCGGCCACCGACGGCGTGCCGATGAACCCGGACGGCAAGCCGATCCCGCTCCTCCACATGGCGCTGTTCGTCGGCGTGGCCATGTCCATCACGGCCATCCCCGTCCTCGGCCGGATGATGCTGGAGATGGGCATCACCCGCACCCGCCTGGGGGCGATCGTCATCACTGCCGCTGCCGTCGAGGACGCCATCGGCTGGATTCTGCTAGCCACCGTTGCCGCCATCGTGTCGGCGGCGAAGGCGGGGGCGGCCGGGTACGACCCGTGGCAAACAGCCACGATGATCGGGCTGACGGTCGGGTTCGCCGCGTTCGTGTTCCTGGTGTTGCGGCCGATACTGGTCTGGTACTTCCGCCGCAGCATGGCCGCGAACGGCGGGAGCCTCAGCCTGACCGCGCTGGCGGTGCTGTTCGTGGCCCTGTTCGGGTGCGCCATCGCCACCGGGCTGATCGGCATCTTCGCCATCTTTGGAGCCTTCTTGCTGGGGGCCGCGTTGTCGGATCAAGAAGCGTTGCGAATCGTCGCCGCTGCCCGGTTGCGGGACGTGGTGACGGGCTTCTTCCTGCCGATCTTCTTCACCTACACCGGCCTGCGGACGGACATGGGCAGCCTCGGCGGGGCGACGCTCTGGCTGGTCGCGGCGGCGGTCCTGGCGACGGCGGTGCTGGGCAAGCTCGGCGGCTGCGGGATCACCGCCCGGCTGTGCGGGTTCTCCGTCCGCGAGTCGGCCGCAGTGGGGGCGATGATGAACACCCGCGGCCTGATGGAACTGATCGTCATCAACGTCGGGTACAACCTGGGCGTCATCCCGCAGAGTCTGTTCTGCATGCTGGTGCTGATGGCCGTGCTGACCACGATGATGACGACGCCGCTTCTGCTGCTGCTACGGCGGGGCACCGAGTTGGAGGAACCCATGCGGGCCAGCGGGTTCGCGAAGTGACGGCGGGTGAGTACGATACCCCTCATGCCCCAGACCTTCACCGCCGTCGCCTGCACCGTGTGCGGGTGCGTGTGCGACGACCTGACCGTCACCGTGGACGGCGGCCGCGTCGTGTCGGCCGAACGCGCCTGCCGCCTCGCCGAGCCGTGGTTCCTGTCGCAGTCGGCCGGTGACAATGCGGTGTCACTCGAAGCGGATGTCCGCCGCGCGGCGGCGTTGCTAAAAGCCGCGAAGTACCCACTCATCTACGGCCTTTCCCGCAGCACCACCGAAGGGCAACGGGCGGCGGTGGCGCTGGCGGATCGGCTCGGCGCGACCATCGACACGACCGCCAGCACCGGCCACGCGCCGTCCATTCTCGCGCTGCAACAGGTCGGCGAATCCACCTGCACCCTCGGCGAGGTGAAGCAGCGGGCCGACCTCGTCATCTTCTGGGGCAGCGACCCGCTGACCACGCACCCCCGGCACATCGAACGCTACTGCCCGCCGCGACCGGGCCGAACGCTGGTCGTCGTGGACGAAACCGAAACCGAGACGGCGAAGGCGGCGGACCTGTTCGTGAAGGTCGAACCCGGTCGCCACTGGGAAGTGCTGTGGGAGTTGCGGACGCGGTGTCGGGGGATGTTTGACGAGCCGCGACCGCGAAGGAGCGTCTTGGATTCAGAACG
>JAYUFU010000238.1:0-16303 GCA_043738505.1 Fimbriiglobus sp.
TATTTCTGCAATTCCGTCCACTTTACTTGACTTTTGTGCATGTGTAGCGCATAGTTGTCTCGTAGCCTCCCTCCGGAGGGCGTCCCATGCCCGTCGCCGCACCCAAGCCCGTGGATATCGCCTGCCTGCTGCTCATCGCCAAAGGGCGACGGCAGGGGCTGCGCGCCCGCTGTCCCGGCGACCGGTTCCGCGCGGCGATGGCCATCCTGAAGCAAGAAAAGGAGCGGATGCGGGGCAAGTGGTCGCTGGATTCGGTGTACGAGTGGCCGGACGGCGGGGACGATGAGGAGGTTGCAAGCGGCAGCGCCACGACCGAACCGCTGGAGGTGGGCGGGAGCGGTTTTCCACCTCCCCTCGTTGAAGGCGCGGAAGAAGTACTCTGCTCGCTCCGCGAGCGGGTCTTGGGTGCGCAAACCGAAGACCGCTCGCGGAGCGAGCAGAGCACACGAGCGACGACTCCCCTCCCGGTCGCGGAGCGACCGACCTCCCCTCAGCGAGGGGAGGTGGGACGATGGGGCTTCCCCGTCACGGCGTCCGCCTTCGGGACGCCCGCGCCGAGTCGCCCCCGCGCAGTCAGCCACACGCCACTGATCGCCCCGCAGTTCCACCACGTCCGCCTGCACGCCCCGCCTCGAGAACCGCGGGCCGAAGGCGGCGGACCACCAGAATCAATACCGGGGGATCTCCACCCGCGTGCCGCCGGCCGTCGCGCTCTCGTGCGCGCAGATGCCGACGAGCGTGTAGTTGGCGCTGGTCGGGGCGTCCGGGAACGCCGGCTGACTGCCCAGCACGGCCATCAGGAAGTTGTGCGCCAGGTGCGGGTGGCTGCCGCCGTGCCCGCCGCCCTGCACGAAGCTCAGGTGCGTGGCGTCGTGGATGGCCCCGGTGAACTTGCGGATCGGCTCCGGCAGCCGGCCGGCGAAGTCGGGCACCGCCACCCGCCGGGGAATTTGATGCTCCGGCAAGCCCCGCATGTGCAGCACCGGCTCCTCGCCCTCCAGCTGCTGCCACTCGAAGCTGACGTTGCTGGCCGTCACGTCGAAGCTCTCGCGGTACTGGCGGGCGCAATCGTACAGGCTGCGCGTCACTTCCGCCGCCACGTCGGTGCCGGCGATCTTGAACGTCGCGCTCTGCACGGCGAACGGCGACCCGTAGAGGGGGATGTACTCCTCGCGGATGCGGCCGGACCCGTGGCAGACGACGCTCTCGGCCAGGGCCGGCGCGCCGGGCTTGCTCAGGATGCCCAGGCACGGCGACACGCAGTGGGTGGCGTACCACATCGGCGGCAGGCCCGGCCAGTAGCCCGGCCACCCGTCCATGTCCTGGACGTGGCTGCCCCGCAGGAACTGGATGCGGCCCAGCACGCCCTTGTCGTACAGATCCTTGGCGAACAGGTACTCACGGGCGTACACCACCGTCTCCATCATCATGTACACCTTCCCGACCTTCCGCTGAAGTGCCACGATCTCCGCGATCTGCTCCTTGCTCGTGGCCATCGGCACGGTGCAGGCGACGTGCTTGCCGGCCTTCAGCGCGGCGATCGTTTGCGGCCCGTGGTCGGGGATCGGGCTGTTGATGTGGACGGCGTCGATGTCCGGGTCGCGGAGCAGGTCTTCGTAGCTAGTGTAGCGCTTGGCGATGCCGAACTTGTCGCCGCAGGCGTCGAGCTTGTCCCGGCTCCGCTGGCAGATGGCGGCCATCTCGGCGTTCGGGTGAAGCTGATAGATGGGGATGAACTCGGCCCCGAAGCCGAGGCCGACGACGGCGACGCGGACTTTCTTGTCTGACATGGGAGGGGTTCCGCCGGGGGAGGGAACGGGTCGAAGGGAGAATTGTAGTGAGGCGGGCCGTGGAATCGCTCCCGTCGGTCGCGGCGACGACAGGGTGACTTGCCGTCGCCGCGACCGACGGGAGCGCCACCCGGAATCGCTTTCCGCCTTGCAATCTCGGCCGGCCGCCGTCGAATACTCTGCTGTCCCCCTTTCGGAGGTGTCCGGTCATGGCCGCCCGCGCGTTTTCCGCCGTCCAGCTCGTCAACGGGTCCACCGGCGACCCGGTGCTGTACCTCGACTACCCCGGCTCGGACAACGCCCTGCTGTTCGACGGCGGCGACAACCACGCGCTGACCATGACCCAACTGGGCGACCTGGAAGCGGTGTTCATCAGTCACCACCACGTCGATCACTTCATCGGCCTGGACCGCATCATGCGGGCCAACATCGACCGCGACAAGACCCTGCACCTGTTCGGGCCGGAGAACACCATCCAGAAGGTGTACGACCGCATCCGCAGCTACGAGTACCCGTTCTTCCCGTTCCAGAAGATCACGGTGGAGGTGACGGAGTTGCTGGCGGGCAAGAAGCGGACGGCCCTGCTGGAATGCACCAAACGGTTCCCGCCGCCGGAAGTGCGCGAACACGAGTGGGACGGCCGCGTCTGTTACGAGAACGACAGCCTGCAAGTGGAGGCGGTGGCCGTGGACCACACCGTCCCGTGCCTGGCCTACGCGATGGCCGAGCGGAGCGGCTTCCACCCGGATTCGGACAAGCTGGCCGGCGGCCTGCTCCGCCCCGGCGCGTGGGTGCAAGAGGCGCTGCGGATGCTGCGGGCCGGCACCGCCGGGCAAACGAAACTGGACATCCAGGGCGGGCAGTTCACCCTGACCAGCCTGGCGAACCAGTACTTCGTCGAAAGCCCCGGCGCGCGGGTGGCGTTCGTCACCGACACGCTGCTGACGGACGAACTGAAGCCGACGCTGGTGAAGCTGGCCAAGGGCGCGTGGCGGCTGTATTGCGACAGCTTCTACGCGCGAGCGCAGGAGAAGAGCGCAAAGCAGTACAAGCACATGATGGCCTTCCAGTCCGGCGAGCTGGCGAAGGCCGCCAAGGTGGAGCAACTGGTGCTGATCCACTTCAGCACCCGCTACGCCGGCAAGTACGAGGCCCTACTGGACGAGGCCGGCGCGGTCTTTCCGAAGGTGACGGCGGAGATTTGAGACGAAGAAAATTCGCCACAGAGGCACAGGGAATTGAAGGACTAAAAGCAATTTGGACAGGATCACAGGATGAAGAAATGGATGAAATGAATTCCGAAATCATCCATCTCTTCATCCTGTGATCCTGTCAAAACTCTGTTCTGTGCTTCCGCGCCACGCACTCTTCAAGGAATACCATGTCCGATCACGACTCGCAGATTCCGCCGCTGCCGGACGCGCCGACCGAGGACCACGGCCCGACCCGCACCGACCTGACGCCCGAACAGGCGTTCGACCTGCTGGCGGCCGGCAAACCCGTGGTGAACGCCCGCGTCAAGCGGATGAAGTTCCGCGGCGCGTTCGCCTACCGCGTCGAGTTCCGCAACTGCCAGCTCATCGGGTTGGAGTTCGACTCCGCCACGTTCGCCGAGGACGTGAAGATCGTCGGCTGCACCCTGGAGCGGCCGACGTTCACCCGCAAGACCACGTTCGAGAAGAGTCTCGACTTCGGCCACAGCACGTTCAACAAGGCGCTCATCGCCCGGCTGACCGTGAAGGGCGTGTTCAATTGCCCACATGCGGAGTTCAAGGGCAAGCTGACGTTCGCCGACTGCGAGTTCCATTCCAAGGCCAGCTTCTGGGAGGCCAAGTTCCTCTGCTGGGTGGACGTGAAGAACTGCGACTTCCACGGCGAGGCCGACTTCCGCTCGCTGCACTGCGACCAGGGGTTCAACCTGACCAACAGCGTGTTCCACCAGGACTTCCTGTTCCGCGGGTCGAACGTGGACAAGAAGTTCCAGGCCGACGGCACGACCTTCCACAAGATGCTCGACCTGTCCAAGGCGAAACTGCACGACTTCTGCTATCTGGAAGGGATCGTGCAGGGGCCGGAGATGCGGTTCGCGTTCCTGAACGCGCTGGCCAAGCGCATCCTGGTGCGGCCGGACCAGATCGACGGCCGGCTGGCCAGCGAGGTGGCCGGCGACCACGCCACGGCCATGCACGAGTACGGGCTGCTGAAGAAGTGCTTCCAGGAGCAGCACCGGTTCGACCACGAGGACTGGGCGTTCTATCGGTTCAAGGTGAACCAGCGGCAGGCGAAGACGTGGAGCCTGTGGCGGCCGTGGAGCGTCTGGCGAACGTTCGGCGACTGGCTGTTCCTGGACGTGGGCTGCGGGTACGGCACCAACCCGGCGCGGGCCATCCGCACGGCCCTGCTCATCATCCTGGCGTTCGCGGCCCTGTACGCCGTGCGGGCCGACCTGTTCTACTCGGAGAAGCTGCCGTTCCCGGCGGACGTGGACGGGCTGTCACCGGCCGACGCCGAGACCGCGAAGGCGGACGCGAAGCTGAACACCGAGAACAGGGTAATGGTCGGGTTAATAACCAGTGTTAGCGTGTTCACTTCCGGCATGGGCGGCATCCGCGAGATCGCCCAGGGGTGGATGAACGTGCCGGTCATGATCGAGTCGGTCATGGGGACGCTGCTGTTCGGCCTGTTCATCGTCACCTTCTCGCGGAAGGTCATTCGGTGAGCGATGAAGAAGACTAACCACAGAGACACAGAGGCACCGAGAAGAAGGAAGAGAGAGAATCTTTGAAAAGCTCCTCTCCTCTCTTGTCTTCTCTGTGCCCCTGTGTCTCTGTGGTTAGTTCTTGCCTTCCTCCACTCCTCAACCCATGCGGCGCTTCAGCTCGGCGTCGGCGGCGTCGAGGTACTCGTCGGTGGTCAGATACGGGGCGTCGGGGCGGATGAGGATGGCCAAGTCCTTGGTCATCTTGCCGCCTTCCACCAGATCGACGCACACCTTCTCCAGTGTCTCGGCGAACCGCACCACGTCTGGGGTGCCGTCCATCCGCCCGCGGTAGATCAGTCCGCGCGTCCAGGCGTAGATGCTGGCGATGGGGTTGGTGCTGGTCTTCTTCCCCTTCTGGTACTCGCGGTAGTGACGGGTGACCGTGCCGTGCGCCGCCTCCGCCTCCACCGTCTTGCCGTCCGGGGTGGTGAGGACGCTGGTCATCAGCCCCAGGCTGCCGTACCCCTGTGCGACGGTGTCGGATTGCACGTCGCCGTCGTAGTTCTTGCACGCCCACAAGTATCCGCCCGTCCACTTCATGTTGGCCGCCACCATGTCGTCGATCAGGCGGTGCTCGTAGGTCAGCTTCTTGGCGTCGAACTTCGCCTTGAACTCGGCGTCGAACACCTCCTGGAACAGGTTCTTGAACCGCCCGTCGTACACCTTGAGGATGGTGTTCTTGGTGGACAGGTAGACCGGGAAGTCGCGGGACAGGCCGTAGTTCAGGCACGCCCGCGCGAACCCGCGGATGCTGTCGTCCAGGTTGTACATGGCGAGCGTGACGCCGCCGCCGGGGGCCTTGAAGACTTCCTTCTCGATCACCGGCCCGCCGTCCGCCGGGGTGAACGTCAGCCGCACCGTGCCGGGCCGGTCGAACAGGATCTCGCTCGCCTTGTACTGGTCGCCGAACCCGTGGCGGGCGACCACGACAGGCTTGTCCCAGTGGCCGACCAGCCGGGGCACGTTCTTGCACACGATCGGCTCGCGGAAGATGGTCCCGTCGAGGATGTTCCGGATGGTGCCGTTCGGCGACGGGTACATCCGCTTGAGGCCGAACTCCTTCACGCGGGCCTCGTCCGGCGTGATGGTGGCGCACTTCACCGCCACCCCGTACTTCTTGGTCGCCTCGGCCGAGTCGAACGTGACCTTGTCGTCGGTCGCGTCGCGGTGTTCGATGCCCAGGTCGAAGTACTTCAGGTCGATGTCGAGGTACGGGAGGATCAGCTTCTCGCGGATCTTCTGCCAGATGATCCGGGTCATCTCGTCGCCGTCCATCTCGACGACCGGGTTCGTCACCTTGATCTTGGCCATGAGCATATCCGCGCGGGATCGGGGAGGGAAATCAGTAAGAACGGGTAACATAGGAGCCGCCCCGTTCCCCGGCCGCGCGACCAACACGAGGAATCACCAATGATGACCGGCACGGAACAGGACTGGCTTACCACGGATAGCCCGACCGCTGTGGTTCATTGGACTTGGGGCGGTGCGGACAGTTGGAATGGTTCTCGTTTCCGGTGGCTTGCGATTGAGTGGATGGAAAGAGTTCGGCACCTCACGTCGGACCCCACCGCCCTTGAGGCTCTCGAAGGGTACAAGCAATTGGCCCGCGACGGCATCCTCCCCCAAGAACCGCGAATGCGATTGACCCACGACGACGTTCCGGTCCTTCCGCCGTCGTCCGTCATGCGCTGCTTTCTCGAAATCGATAACGGTCGCTGGGCATACGCAGCCATGCGCGCCGCGGATATTGCACAGCATCACTTTCCCGAACCTCCTTCCGATCCTTTTGCGAGACCTGGCAAGGGTCGAAAGGGGAAAGCCCGTGTCGGAATGCGGGATCAACTCGCCTACAAATCGCAGCGTGCGAAGTGGGCGAAAGCAAGACTGGCCCACATCACATCAGTTGGGGGCCAGTTCTGCGACGAATTCCGCGACGTGGCGGGTAACCCGTTCCGCCCCATCACCTTCGATCCCTCGTGGCGAACCGAAACTGTCGTCGGGCTGGCGACCGGCATCGACGAATCCGGGGCCTACGAGCGGATGCCGATCCTGGCCGACGCGCTGCAAGAAGCTGGGTGTGAGGACGAGCAAGTGCTGGCGCACGCACGCGGCCCCGGCCCACACGTCCGCGGCTGCTGGCTGGTGGACATGGTACTGGGCCGGTTCGCCTGACTCGGCCGGTCACTTTGGCGGGCGAACGAATCCTCAGCCCTTCATCATCCGCGACAGCACCCGTTCGCGGCCGAGGCGGGCGCTCAGTTCCTCCGCCTGCCCCCGGCTCAGGCCGGTCGCCAACTGGAACGCCCCGGCCTTCAGCTTCTCCTAGGCTTCTTCTTGCGTGCAGCCGGTGACGGTGCGGACGAGCGGCAGCAGTTCGCCGATGGCGGTCAACGGCACGGTGTCCACGAACACGGCCCATTCCTTCGGCGGCGTCTCGCGGCGGACCAGGCGCGGCAGGTCGGCCAGGTCCATCGCTACGGTCAACTTGTCGCCGGTCTTCAGCCGGTGGCCGGTGGCGATGCCGGCC
The DNA here is from genome assembly GCA_043738505.1 of Fimbriiglobus sp. GTDB lineage: Bacteria > Planctomycetota > Planctomycetia > Gemmatales > Gemmataceae > JALHQU01. Next base: position 7,079 of record JAYUFU010000238.1, read on the forward strand.
TCGGCGAACGGCGGCAGCCCGCTGACGCCGAGCGGCAGGAACCGGTAGTCGACCATCAGCTCGTGAATCGTCCGGTCGATGACGGCGACCTCCTCCGGCTCGATGACCACATCGACGATGGCCACCGTGCGCGGGCCGACGCGGGCCAGTGACAGCACCCTGTCACCATACACGGCGGCGGCGAACACCGGCGCGGCCAACTGCGGCGGGGAGACGGCGTACCGCAGGTCGGCGGCCTCGCGGGCGGCCTGGGCGAAGTCCGGGTCGGTCAGCCGCACCACCACCCGTTGCGCCGGGTTCAGTTCGCGGACGAGCAGCGCGATCTCCAGGTTCGCCAGCTCGTTCGACGTGACGGCCAGCACCGCCCGCGCCGTGTTCGCCCGCGCCTGGGCCAGCACTTCGGTGATGGTCGCGTCGCCGACGATGACGGCTGCGCCCATCCGCCGCACGGTGTCCGCGAACGGCGTGTTCGCCTCCTTGTCGATGGCCACCACTTGGTGCCCCAGGCGGAGCAGCTCCTGCACGCAGCGGAAGCCGATGTTGCCTAGGCCGCACACCAAGACGTGCCCGCCGTCGGGAATCTTCCGCGACTCCAGCACGCCGCCGAGCTTGGCCCGGATGAGGTAGTTCGTGAACACGGCGGTGAACCCGGCCAGCATGACCGCGCCGGCCAGCTTCAGCCCGCCGAGGAACCCCCGCACCCAGTCCGGCTTGTCCTCGCCGTGCAGGTCGCTGCCGGTGGCCATGATCGAGACGCTTTGGTAGAAGCCGTCGAACCAGGTGGTGCCGACGCCGTAGCGGAAGACGGCAGTGCTGCCGACCAGCACCACCAGCAGCGCGGTCGCGGCGATCTTCAGCGGCAGGTCAATGGAGGCCACCGTCTGCCGGACGGTGCGGAACGAGCGGCGAAGTCCGCCGGCCCACCGAACCGCGGCCGGCCGGTCGGCGTGCGTCAGCAGTTCCACGGCGGCCGGCGGGCCGCACACGTACAGCCGGTCGCCGACTTCGAGGGCGGCGTTCCCGTCCACGGCGGACAGCAACCGGGGCGGTTCCCCGGCCGGCCGGTGTGCGATCACGAGCAGCCGGCGACCGGACGCGACCGCCGACACCCGTTCGCCCAGGATCGGCGAGTCGGCGGCGACGGTCAGTTCGAGCAGTTGCTGGGGGACGCCGGACAGGTCGAACGCGGCCAGCGAGTCGCCGCTGACGGCGGTCAGGGCCATGAGCGGCGCGGTGAGGGCCGACACGCTGAGGGCGACGGCGTTCTTGAGGGCCGAGCCGAGGCGGGAGATGAGGTTCTGGTTGAACATCCGCACGGCGATGCGGCAGGTCGGGTTCAGCTTCCGCGCGAGCATAGCGGTGGACACGTTGCACAGGTCGTCGCTGGTGACGATGACGACCGCGCCGGCGTCCCGCACGCCGGCCCGCTCCAGCACGTCGGCCTGCTTGCAGTCGCCGGTGACGATGGTCACCCCGGCGTACCGGGGGTCATCCGGCTTGGCGTGCCAGTCCACCACCGTCACCGTCGCGCCGAGCGCCTGGAGGGACTCCAGCACGCGGCCGCCGACCCGCCCCAACCCGCACAGCAGAACCGGACGATCCACGGTATCCCCCTCTTCTTCCGAGTTTCAAGTTTCAGGTTCCAAGTTCCAAGTTGAAGGAACGTGGTTCTGGTCTTGAACTTGGAACTTGGAACCTGGAACCTGGAACTACCAAGCTATTCGCCGGAGCCGCGATGGAATTGGACGACCCCGTTTGCCTGTGCTTCCGCGTGAGCAAACGGAAACTGGTGAACTTCGCCGCGCGCACGTCGCCGACGGTGGCCAGCCAGCTGTCGCAGTGCGGCGGGGCCGGCACCGGTTGCGGGTGGTGCGTGCCGTTCCTGCGCCTCTTGTTCCGCCAGCACGTTGAGGCGAAGGAGGGCGGCGCGCTGGACGCGCTTTCCGCCGCCGAGTACGCCGCCCGCCGAGCCGACTACGTGAAGGCCGGCAAGGGCACTCCGCCGCCCGGCGCGGAGCCGACGTAGTCGTTCGCTCCGGCCGTTCGCTCGCGGAACGAACGACGACATAAGCTATCCGCGTCCCCTCCGCCCACCCCGCGAGTCCCGCGATGCCCGCCGAGATCGACGACACCTACGCCGAGGCGTTCCGAAGCATCTACTCGGAGGTGCTGGTGACGGCCCGCGACCGGAAGTGGCTGGACACCGCCGCCGCCGCCGCCACCGGGAACGCCAGCAGTTCCATCCTGTGCGACTGCGAGGCCGGGCTGAGCCGGTACGTCGAACCGGCCGACACGCCCGACGGCCGCATCGGCGCGGTGCTGCAATTCCACGTCCCCCGCTTCTGGAAGGACCGCGAGCAGAAGCTCGAACGGGCGCTCCTGGTGCGGGTGTCGCAGAACGTGCTGACGTGCCCGACGACGGCGTGCTTCAACGTGCTGCCGGTCGGCGAGAAGTGGTTCCCGCTCGGCCGCAAGGTGGCGTACTTCGGCGACGGCCATCAGTTCAAAGCGGAGCGGTTCGGCCGGGGCGTGCGGGTCATCCCGATCCTCAGCGGCGAGTTCGTCATCGAGCGGAAGTGGGGCTGGGCCGACGGGCTGATGGGCGGCAACCTGTGGTTCTTCGGCGCGACTCCGGACGCGGCCATCGAAGCGGCCGAGCGCGCGGTGACGGGCGCGATGACGGTGCCCGGCATCTGCATGCCGTTCCCCGGCGGGGTGGCCGGCAGCGGCAGCAAGGCCGGCAGCAAGTACAAGTTCAGCATCGCCAGCACCTACGCCGAGTACTGCCCGACGCTGCGGGGCAAGCCGGGCGTGGAGACGAAGCTGCCCGACGGCGTGGCGAGCGTGCAGGAGGTCATCATCAACGGCCCGGACCTGGCGACGCTGATCGCCGCCACGCAGGCCGCCATCGCCGCCTGCCGCGACACGCCGGACCTGCTCCGCATCTCGGCCGGCAACTACGGCGGTCGCCTCGGCAAGAGCTTCGTCTATCTGCACCCGGACAAGCAACCGGCGTAAGATGACGGACAACCCCGGAGGTTCCGCGCCATGGCATTCAGCGACTTCAAGTACCCGGCCGTGCTGACCGACTTGGGTCTGACCGAGGTGACCGCCCCGAACCTGTTCGGCCACGTCCCTCCCGTCGCGCCGTCGGTGCGGCTGGCCGAGACGCTCGCCGCGAACCTGCCGCTGGCGAGCGCCGGGTCGAGCGAGGCGGCGCGGAACGCCTGGCTGGTCGGCCCGGTGCTGAGCGACGTGTGGGGGCGGTACGGCGGCCGCATCTGCCTGACCGCCGGCGTCGAATTCGACGCCGATCCGGCCGCCAAACTGACCGGCCTGTGCGACTTCCTGATCGGCCGCTACCCGCAGGTGACCTATGTTAAAGCCCCGGCGGTGGTGGTCGTGGAAGCGAAGCGGGACAACCTCGTCGTCGGCCTCGGCCAGTGCATCTCGGCGATGGTCGGGGCGGAGCGGTACAACCGCCGCGAGGGGCACGCGACCGACATCGTTTACGGATGCGTCACGACGGGCATCAACTGGCTGTTCCTCACCCTCGCCGGCACCACGCTCGCGCTCGACCTGACCGAGTATTCCGTGGCCCAAGTGGACCGCATCCTCGGCATCCTCGTCCACATGATCGGCCCCATCCCGGCGTGACCGCCCGGAGGAATAGCGATGGCGTTCGGCGACTTCAAATACCCGGCCGTGCTGACCGACTTGGGCCTCACCTACGCCTCGGCCCCCGACCTGTTCGGCCACGTGCCGCCGGTAGCGCCGAGCCGCGGACTGGAGTTGACGCTGCCGACCATGATCCGACTGGGCACCATGAACAGCACCGAGAAGGCCCGGTCCGAGTGGCTCATCGCCCCGCTACTGGCCGACTTCTGGGGGCGGTATCGGGGTCAGATCGGGGTGTATTCCGGCGTCACTTTCTCGGCCGACCCGGACGCCGACCTGAACGGGCTGTGCGACTTCCTCATCAGCCGCGCGCCGCAGCAGACGAGCGTCACGCCGCCGGCAGTGGTCATCATCGAGGCGAAGAACGAGAACATCGCCAGCGGCCTGGGCCAGTGCGTGTCGGCAATGGTCGGCGCGCAGCGGTGGAACCGCAGGGCCGGGACGCCGGTCGAAGTCGTGTACGGCTGCTCCACGACCGGCACGGCGTGGCGGTTCCTGCAACTGGCCGGCACCACCCTGACGGCCGACCTGACCGAGTACACGAGCCGCGACGTGGACCGCATCCTCGGCATCCTCGTCCACATGATCGGCCCCATCCCGGAGTGACGCCCATGCTCGTCGTCGCCGCCCTCGCCATGCTCATCCCGCCCGCCATGCCGAAGAACTGGCTGCCGGTCGGCTGCCTGGCGCGGTACGGGAACCCTGCTGACGAAGTCGGGCCTGCTTGGCCCTCCCTCTCGCCCGATGGGAAGTACCTGATCGGGAACGGGCGCGTGTACGACACGGCGACCGGCAAGAAATACCGGCTTTGGTTCGAGAACTGGCCTGACCTCGACATCGACCCCGCCCACATCACCACGGCTGGCTTCTTCGTGTGCCGAGAGTCGTGGAACAGCGAACTGCATCCCAGTTGGCGGATCGGTGGATCATCGAACTGGCAGATCGCGCTTCTGGATTACGCCACCGGGAAGCCGAAGCGGGTGTTCAACGGCCCTCCAGGGGACAGAACCTCCCTCTCAAAACTTCATGTATCGCTGGATGGCCAGACCGTGGCGGCATACTGGAACCAGTTCAATGAGACGGTTTGGACCATCTTCACCCCGAATGGGCCGCGGGCCGGCATCAGCGTCAAGTGCTTTCTCCAGGATTACCGCCAGTCCGCGCTTTCGGCGGACGGCAAACGGCTGGTGGTGGTCAGTTCGGATCGCGGCTTTCACCTCGACATCTACGACTCCGAGACCGGGAAGCGATTGCTCCGCGCGCCGTTGCCGGAGCGTTCGACCCACGGAGAGGCTCGCCCCGTTTTTTCCCCGGATGGCAACAAGATCGCCCTCCACGTTTACGGCAAGGGCGTGTTCCTGTTCGACCTCATCAAGGGTCAGCACTGGAAAGCGCCGGTCTGGGATTGGTGCTACTTTCCGCTGCATTTCTCCGCCGACGGCAAGACCCTCTTCGGCGATACGTTTCGGCGCAAGCGGCGGCAATGGGACGTGGCCGACGGGACGGAGGGCAAAGCGACGAAGGTTCCCGAGAGCCCACCGGAGCGTTGGTCGGCGGATCGCTCCGCCTTCTTGGAACGGATCGACGACGGACCGCTTCGGGTGTTCGACGGCAAGACCAAGAAAGTTCGACTCGAACTCCCGCTTCGCAACCCGATCAGTCAGTTTCGCGTCACGAACGAATCGACGGAATTGTGGTACTGGTCCAGAGGTGGGTTCGACTTGGAGATTCGGGACTGGAACTGGACGACCGGCGGCGTGCGCAAAAGGCCAGGCACCAATGACGACTGGGAGAGATGGGAACAGCAACTCGTTCAGCCAGTGGCACGGTTCGAACTTGAGTACGAGCACGGGAAGCCGCGCATTCGTGACCGCGTCAAGAAGGTCGTCTATCCGCTCCGGTACTCCGACGAGGAAAACGGTCGCGTGACCGACGTTTCCGAACAACGTCTTGGACCGACCGGTTTCGTCGCCGCGTGGGGGCTGAAGCGTGAGGGGATTGATTCCACTGACTCCTGCGTCATCGTGGTCGAGCCACGAACTGGTCGGCGAATAGCCTCCTACAAGCCGCCGGCGGGGTTGCAAGCGCGGATTGCTGGTTTCATCCGAACGGCCGTGAGGCGTGGGTCACGGTGACGGATTGCTTCCGCAATCTCAACGGGGACAGGGAGACCGTCGCAGGGCGTCTGGTCGTTCTGGATTTGGTCACGGGCAATCCGCGCCGGACGACCGTCTACCCGCGCGCCGTGCGGCAACTCCTGAGCGACGGCAAGGGCCGGTTGATGGCACTGAGTCACGCGACGGAAGACGGCGGTGAGGAGTGCTGCGTTCTCGATACGACGACCGGCAAGCCGGTGCTGAATCACGCCAAAGGCTCCGTCGTGCTGTTCACGCCGGACGGTCGCTGGCTGCTGACGAGCGAGCGGAATCTGTACGACCTGAAGCACCCGGAAAACGAACCTTTTCGCATTCCGGTGGCGATTTCCACCTCCCCACCGACCCCGGACTGGCCGGGGAATACCCTCTTCACTCCGGATGGCAAACGGCTGCTCACCGCGCTGGAGAACGGCTGCGTTTACGCCTGGGACGTGGAGCAAATCGCCGGCATCGTCGCCCGCAACCCGAAACGGCGGGACGAACTCGTCGGCGCGGCGTGGAGGCAATTGCACTCGGCGAACGGGGAACTTGCTGAGCGGGCGCTGGTGGAGTTGCTGCAATTCCCGAGCGAGGTGGTGCGCCTGGCGAAGGAACTCCCGATGGTGGCCGCCGTGCCGGAGAAGGACATCCGCACCGCAATCGGTGACATCAAGGCCGATGCCGGTGGCGTTTGGGCGGCCGTCGAGCGACTCCGCCGATGGAGCGCGGAAGGTTCGCGCGATCCGATTGTCGCCGCACTGAATGCCACCAAGCGGGAAGACCTCGTAGCGCTTGCTGAGAACGGTGCCGAGTTCATACGCGAACTCGAATGGGTCGATGAAGTGGACCCGCTGTCACCCGACATGCGGCGAATCGTGCGTGCCGTGGAGTTGCTGGAGCGCCTCGGAACGGCGGAGGCGAAGGGGGTGTTGAAGACGTGGGCCGGCGGTGCGCCGAACGCGCGGCTCACCACCGAGGCGAAGGCGGCGCTGGAGCGGTTGGGGAAGTGACCGCCCGTCAGTTCCGGTCCCAGAGTTCATCGGTGGTGCCGATGTCGTAGATGTTCTCTTCGTTCATCAGCGGCAGCGCGGCGGCGGGCCAGCCGGACGGCAGCGGGTTCCGCGTCGTCTGCGTCCACGCCTCGACGTGGCCGTCGGCGAACAGCACGTTGCAGATGCGGCCGTGCAGCCGGAAGTGACAGCTCGGGTTGCCCGCCGACGGCGGATCGGCCAGCGGCGTCTCGTACATGAATGGCACCGGCTGCGACTGGTAATCCACGTTCACCGCATTCAGGAAGCAGATCGTCTGGCTGGTGCTGGCGACGTGGTACAGCTTCACCGGCGTCCACGTCGGCGTGGTGGCGATGTTCGCGGTGTTCGTCAGGTATCGCCAGTTGTACCCGTACCCGCCGGACCCGCCCTCGTACCGCAGTTGCACCTTGCCGGGAGCCTGCGCCGGCGCTTGCAGGGCGCGGTGGTTGTTCTCCAGGTACGGCATCAGGTGGCCGCGCGGGAAGTCGAGGGCCAGCGTCGCCGGGTCGAGTTCGCCGAACCACCAGCGGTACTTGTTGTTCTCCCACGTCACCGCCGGCGGGAAGCTGTCGGCGTTCGCGCTGGCGTAGTTGTGGACGGCGAGGCCGAGTTGCTTCAGGTTGTTCTGGTCGGCGGTGCGGCGGGCGGCGGCGCGGACCTTCTGGACCGCCGGCAACAGCAGCCCGATGAGAATGGCGATGATCGCCATCACCACGAGCAGTTCGACCAGCGTGAACGCGCGGCGGGAGGGGGATTGGAACACGGCGTGATCCTGCGCGGCGGAGAGGGCGAACGGAGAAGCCGTCCACCGATGGTAAACCGCCGACCGCGCGGGGCAACGGGAATTCGGCGAGTCGTCATTCGAGTCCTCTCTTCCGGCGTCCCGCGGATAACACGAATCTTTCCGTACGTCACACTCCGCGAAACTTGTGTGAAGCCGGCCGCCGCGCCGTTCCCCCGGCGCGGTCGGGCGGGTACTCTCACCCCGTTGCTTCCTCTTCCTCGCGGAGTCCGCCATGAACCGGATCGTGTTGGCCGTCGGCGTCGTCGCCGTGCTGGCTGTGGCCGTTCTCCTGTCGCAGTCGCGGCCGACCGTCGCCGAGCCGACACGGGACGCCGTCGGCATCCAGGCCAAGGTCGAAGCGCGGAACCCGTGGACGAACCTGAAGGTGAACACCAGCCCGGACCAGTTCCAGTTCGCCATCGTCTCGGACCGCACCGGCGGGCACCGGGCGAAGATCTTCAGCCAGGCCGTCCAGCGGCTGAACCTGCTCCAGCCGGAGTTCGTGCTGAGCGTCGGCGACCTGATCGAGGGGTACACCACCAAAGACGAGACGATCCAGAAGGAGTGGAAGGAGTTCACCGACATCACGGCCAAGTTCGAGATGCCATTCTTCTACGTGCCGGGCAACCACGACCTGGTTAGCAAGGAGTTGAACGCAGAGTGGGAGAAGCGATTCGGCCGCAAGTACTACCACTTCGTCTACAAGAACACGCTGTTCCTGGCGGTGAGTAGCGAGGAGACCGACACCACCGGCAAAACGCCGAGGTACGCCGCATCGCTCATCTCCGCCGAGCAGACGGCCTACTTCAAGAAGGTGCTGGAGGACAACAAGGACGTGAAGTGGACGATGGTCTTCCTGCACAAGCCGCTCTGGATCGACAAGGATCTGGAGAAGAACGGATGGGCGGCGTTCGAGAAACTGCTAGACGGGCGGAAGATGACGGCCTTCTGCGGGCACGTCCACCGGTACCAGAAGTTCACCCGCAACGGCAACACCTACTACCAGCTCGCCACCACCGGCGGCGGCAGCCGGATGCGGGGCGTCGAGTACGGCGAGTTCGACCACATCGCCTGGATCACCATGAAGGCGGACGGCCCCCGCATCGCCAACGTGATGCTCGACGGCATCCTGCCGGAAGACCTAAAGACGCCGGAGTCGGAGGAGCCGGGGGTGACGCGGAAGCTGCCGAAGGTGCTGGCCGCGAAGGGCACCATCACGATGGACGGCCAGCCGGTGGCCGGCGCGACGGTGACGTTCCACCGCAAGCAGACGACGCCGACCGAGCGGTGGGTGTTCGTCGCCGACGCCTGGGCCGACAAGGACGGCAAGTTCGTGCCCAGCACCGTCGCCGGGTTCGACGGGCTGCCGGAGGGGGAGTACGCCGTCACAGTCTTCCTGACGAAGGGCGGCCAGTACTACGACGGCGAGATCGCCGAGAAGAGCCTGCTGCCGGCCAAGTACGCCGACGCCAAGACGACCCCGCTGAAGGTCGCCTTCGACGGCAAGGGCGACATCCTCATCGACGTGAAGGAGTGACGGACGGGATTGAACGAGCCGCGACCGCCAGGGAGCGTCTTCGTCCGGCAGGAGAAGACG
>JAYUFU010000239.1:0-5610 GCA_043738505.1 Fimbriiglobus sp.
GGGGTTCACAAGCCCCGCGCCCGGATGACGACCGACGGCGATGGCTCCTCGCGTGCGGTTGCCTGGGCGGGCGTGTGTCCCCGGTCAGCCTGAACCCGAGGGAGTCGGAGGGGTTTGACGCCTCGTGCCCTTCGTCCGGTTCGTCGCGGTCTGCACCGATCTCGCTTCGGGCGGGCGACTTGAAAGTCCCATCAGAATCGTGCTACTCGAACGGCTGTTCCGTTCGCCCTTTTCCACCGCCCGTCCCGTAGACGACTTCCCCGACTTCACGACCACCCGCCCCGCGCGCCCGGTCGAGAGGCCGGTGGTGCAAACACGGTTTGGTTTCTCAACCCCCCTGTTCCCTGTTCCCTTTCGAGGATTCGTCATGACGAAGCAAAATCTCACCCGCGCGAGCGGGGAGCTGTTCCGGCGCGCGCCGGACGAGCGGTTCCCGTCGCTCGACGCCCTGCTCGCCCACTGCCGGCGGGAGAAGGACGAGTCGGCCGACGCCTGGGTGTCGCCGTCGATGCTCGTCCCCGAGGCCACCCCCGACGGACGGTTCGGCCTGCGGGCCGGCCCCGACGGGCCGTTCACGCTGAACGACTGGAGCTTCGGGCAACTGTGCGGGCTGGCCCGCGTCGGCAAGGAGACGGTCAACCGGCTCACCCCGGACACGGCGGCCCGTGCCTTCCGGGAAACGCTGCCGCAAGGCAACAAGCCGCTGCAACTGCTCACCCGCGGCGCGGGCATCCGCTCCGTCCACGGGACGGCGTACACGCGGCTGCACAACGCCGACCTGGTCGGTATGCTGACGGACTACGCGACCGACTTCCAGCCGCCCCAGGCCGGGTTCAACGGGGCGACGGGTCTCTACTGCGGGGAGCAGGACCTGTTCGCCTTCCTGATCGACCCGGCCGGCTGGGCGGAGATCGACGGGGAGGCGTTCGCCCCCGGCTTCTTCGTCTGGAACTCGGAGGTCGGCAAGCGGTCGGTCGGCGTCCAGACGTTCTGGTTCCAGAAGGCGTGCGCGAACCACATCGTCTGGGACGCGGTGGAAGTGATCGACTTCGCCCGCAAGCACACGGCCCGCGTGGGCACGGCGCTGGACGACATCCGCCGGCACGTCGAAGCCCTCGTCGCCAAGCGGGACGAGCGGCGGGACGGGTTCGCGGCGATTATCAAGAAGGCGATGCGGGAGAAACTCGGCAGCGACGCCGAGGAGGTGATGAAGGCGCTGGCCAAGCACGGGCTGAGCCGCGGGCTAGCGAAGCAGGCGGTCGAGATGGTGGCCGGCGGCCGGTTCACGATCTTCGCCCTGGTGGACGCGCTGACGCGACTGGCCGGGCAGGTGGAATACGCCGGCGACCGGGCGGCCCTGGACGTTCAGGCCGGGAGCCTGCTCGCCCTGGCCGCCTGACGACAGACGGACGAGGTGACACGACGGCGACGGGCCGGTTCCCGGTTCCGATCGCCAGCACGACACGCGAGAGGTTGGTCCTGCACCACCGGACCTCTCGCCCTCTCCAACTCATCCCCCTCAGGACATTCCCATGAAGACGTACACCGGACGCCGGACGGCCGACGGCTGCGCCGTGACCGTCTCCGATGACCGCGGCGAATTCGCTCTGGCCCTGCGGCTCGACCTCCGTCGCCACTCGCTGACGGGGTTCGAGTGGGGGTACGGCGGGAGCGGGCCGGCGCAACTCGCCCTCGCACTGGCGGCAGACGTACTCGGCGACGACGTAGCGGCTCTCGGCGTCTACCAGCGGCTCAAGTTCCGCGTGGTGGCACGGCTCGCGGCCGACTCCTGGACGCTGACGGAGGACGAACTCGGCGACACGATTCGCACGCTCGCCCGGCCCGGCGGCGAGTAACCACGCGGCAACAGGTTCGACCGGAGGTTCACGCACCCCGGTCGAACTCCCCCCGACTTCACACGCAGTCGTCGAGACGATAGTCCGCCGAGCCGCACTGAACGGACTTCGCCTTATTCTTGGGGCGACGTTGCGGCCATCCGTCTGAATAAATCGCCAGTTTCGCTGGGCCAGCCCAAATCGGGGACAGTGGAAGGGGTTTGACGCCTACAGCCGTGGCGGCCCGGCATGAGTTGGCGTGGGCCGCGAGACTGTCCCCAATCGGAAGGGCGACCGCGGGAACCGCAGGTTGACGCACGAGATGAGAGCCCTCGGCTTGCCGAGCCAGAGACACGACCGAGGTCTGGGGCCTCATTGGGGTCGTTCCCAGTGGAGCCGATACCGACGCTCGCGGTCCAGGAACGCGCGCTCGCCGCCTTCCAGGATGTCGCAGACCGCCTTCCGGATTTCCGGGTTCTCCAACGAGCCGCTCCGGTAGCTGAGAGACGGCAGTCCCGAGCCGTCCTTGCGGTCGGACGACGCCACGATCACCTGGTCGGCGTCGGTGTTCACCACGAGGTTGGCGTTGTGAGTGACGATGATCACCTGCCGGCGACGGCGGGCCTCCCGGAAGTGCGGGACGAGCTCGTCGAACACCGACTTCGGGTCCAGGTTCTCCTCCGGCTGATCGATGATGAGCGGGCGCTGGTCGTGCCGGTCGATGACCAGGTAGAGCAGCAGCAGGACGATACCCCGCGTGCCCGGCGACAGGTGTTCGATCGCCACCCCGTCATAGGTGACGCAGTACCGCATCTGGATGTGGGCCGTGCTGTACACCCACGCGGCGACTTGCTGCATCCACTCGGCGGCCTGCGCCGCCTGGACCGTGGACGGCCTCGACTTCTGGAACTCGGCGTGCTGCTCCTGGATGAAATTCTGCATCGCCTCTGCTACCTCGGCGGCCGTGCCCAGCTTCCACGGGCGGAGGAGCCACTTCTCGGCCTCGCGGCGGAGTCCGCCGTGCCCCCTGAGCGTTGACTCCTTCCGGAGGTCGAACAGCTCCTCCCCCGCTCCGACCCACGCGGCGATGTCGATCTCGCGCGAGACGGAGAACCGCAGCCGGCTGAGGGAACCTTCCGCGTTGGCCAGCCGCGCATGAAGTGGCGCGTACAGGCGCACCAGGACCGACTGCTCCTCCAGGTACGACTGGAAAACTTGCTGGTACAACTCGCGCCGCCGGCCGGACAGCGTCTGCTTTCGGCCCGCCGCCCCTTTGGCGTTTTCGAGGTCGGTCGTTGATCGCTGAAAAGACCGCTCGTCGTTCTCCAGCGCCCGCTGCAGATCCCCGTACCGGCGCTGCTTCTGGGCGTCGATCCCGACGTCCGCCTTCACCTTGTCGCGCTCGGCGGCCAACTGCCGGAGCGGCCAGGTATGGAACGGCATCTGCTCCGCATCGGCCGGACTCGTCGGCTCTCCGTCGGTCATCAGCCGGATGGCCCGGTCGATCGCGGCGAGCCGGGACGCCAGGACGCCCTCCGCGTCCCCGGTGAACCTGACCGCGAACGGCTGCCACTCCTCCGGCGACAGCGCGGCGTCGTGGAAGTCGAGTTTGAGTTTCGCCCAGTACTGGGGGAACGTCTCCGAGCGCATCCGCGCGACGGCCCGCTGGAGGTCTTCGACTTTCACCCGAGCCCGCTTCTGCTTGTCCACCGCGGGGGTCGCCGCCGCCAACGCCGCCTCCAGCGCCGCCAGCCGCTTCGACCGCTCCTCCTTCCCCTTCGGCATGAGGGCCAGCATGTCGGCCTGCGTCTTCGCGATCCGCTGCTGGACCGCCTCACGCTCCTTGGCGATCGAGTCGAGCCGGTTGTGAAGGGCGTCCTCGGCGACGACCTGCGACGAGGTCCTGCGGATGGCCTCCTGGGTCGCGTGGCGGTCCCCGCGGATCGGGCCGAGGTGGATGTCGGCCAGTTGGTCGAACGAGTCGGCGTCGAGCCGCTCCGTCGGCTCGGTCGCCTCGAAGATCACCCGCTCGATTTCCTGGCGGAGTTCCACCGCGAGCCCGGCGGCGGAACACAACTGCTCGACGAACTGCTGCGAGAGGTACCTCACCCCCTCCTCGCCCGCCTCCCCGCCCGCCTCGTCGGGGCACAGGGGCCGGGTCGTAACGGCGTCACTCCCCCACGTCAGCTTCACGACCGAGCGTTTCAGATGGTTCACCGGGTGGGAGGCCCGGCGCAGAAAGGACGACTCCAGCCCGTGGGGCGAGTTGACGTTCGCCCCGGTCGCCAAAATGTCGGCCAGGGCCGTCTTCCCGGACCCCCTCGACCCGATGATGGCGACGAGACCGGGGTTCAGGCGGATGGCCCCGTTCGCCATCCACGGGGTGGAGCCGGTGGCCAGCTCCGCGATGCACATGGCCGCGTCGTGCCGGCCCGGGGGCGCGCGGCCGACCCAAACCCGCTCCTCGGGCTCTAGGATCGCCTGGCGGAGCGTCTCGAACGACGGATCGCCCTTGATCCAGCAGTATCGCTCGTCGTCCGGGGCCGCGGTCTTGCGGACGCTGTGGGCGTCCGACCCGTGAATGCACGGCTTCCGCCCCCCGTACTCCCGCTCCAGCGCAGCGACGTCGAGGTTCGCCGTCTTCCCGAGCCAGAAGTCGCGGGTACTCGGTGCGGACGCGAACACCAGGTGGGCCAACCGCTCGACCTCCTTTCGCCACGCCGCCAGTGAGGCGTCCTTGCCCACCCCCGCCGTCCCGTCGTTCGAACTCGCGGACACCGCCACGAGGCAGTTCTGGGCGACCCACGAGTCGCTCCTGAACAGCCCGCGAACCTGATCGAGCGTCACCTTGAACTGGTTGGCACCCTCCCGGCGGGCGGCCGCGGCGTCGGCCTGCGAAGGGTTGTGTGCCTTCCCCAGCGACGCGAGTCCGTCCGGCGTACACCGATAGGGCCGGCCGTTGAACTCGAACGTCAGGTGGGTCAGCACCTCGTCGATCTTGTCCTCGTGGTCCGCGTCGTCGGGGCAGAACAGCAGGTGCAGGTTGATCGGCTTCTTCTTCTCGGTCGCCATGTCGATCCGCAATTCGACGTTCGGGAAGAGCAGCTTGACGCCCGGCAGCCGGCCATCCGAGTGGAGTTTTCGTACCGCCCGGTAGCAACCGATCGAGTAGTAGTCGGTGATCCCCAGCACCTCGACCGCGGGCGACGCATCCCGGAGCGCGGTGACGTAGCCGTCCCAATCCCCGTCGAACTGATCATTCAGGTGTGTGCCCGGAGCGTGCAAGTGTGGATCCCAACGTCGCCAATGCGAACCACTTCCACTGACTCCGGGGGCAATTGGTGACATGAGCGGTCTCCTTTGACGGACCAGATTGGCAACGTGTTTGACCGCAGATCGGCACGCCGATTGCGAGCCACTGGCCAAGTTACTGCGGCTGCTTTTTTACGAAGTCTGCTCTTTCGATCACTTTCCCAAGTCGAAGTGACAGGCGGCGGCAGCCGCTGGTTCACGATGGCGTGAGTGCCCGGCCCTCGGCGGCGAAGAACGCCGACGCCCGCGTGGCCTAATTGTTACCGCTCGATTACTGTGGAAGGTACAGGCCCCGCCCCTGTTTGTGCGGAGGGTCACGCACGCTCGGCCGGACTCTTCCGGACCCTACCCACTTGCAGCGGAGAGCGAGAGCCCGCCGATGCGTACCGAACGTAATCTCGCTTTCGAGATCGCCAGCCGTCGCCGTCGGTCGTCGTCGGGGTTCACAGCCCCGCGCCCCGAC
>JAYUFU010000240.1:0-16242 GCA_043738505.1 Fimbriiglobus sp.
GACGAAGGCTTTTGCGTTATCGAAATGATTTTCGACGAACGCGAACGCCCGGTCGATTACCGCTTTTTGGATGTAAACCCGACATTCGAGAAGCAGACCGGGTTGCGCGAATCGGAGGGGAAGCGGGCTCTCGAACTCGTCCCCGATCTCGAAGCGTATTGGCCGGAGATTTTTGGGGAAGTCGCGACGACCGGCGAACCGCGGCGCTTCTCGAGAGAAGTCCGGGCGATGAATTTATGGCTCGACGTCTACGCCTGCCGAATCGGCGGGCCGGGAAGCCGAAAACTTGCCGTGGTGTTCAACGACACCACTGTGCGCCGCGCGGCCGAGGAGGCGCTGCAGGAATCGCAGCGATTCTTGCGGTCTTCCCTCGATGCTTTGTCGGGCCACATCGCCGTCCTGGATGAATCGGGCACGATCCTGGAAGTCAACGAGGCCTGGCGTCAGTTCGCCGAGGAGAATCAGTTCATCGGTGCCAGCTACGGCATCGGGGCCAGTTACCTCCAGGATTACCAGCAGACATTTCCACAAGGGTGCGAAGTCCCTCCTTACACCAAGGGGATCAACGAGGTCATCGCCGGGCGGCAGGCTCATTTCGAGTTGGAGTATCCCTGTCACTCCCCGATGGTCCAGCGTTGGTACGTCATGCGGGTCACTCGGTTCCAGAGTCCGGGGCCGACTCGAATCGTCATCGTCCACGACAACATCACCGAACGAAAGTTGGCGGAAATTGCCTTGCGCGAGAGCGAGGCGTTCAGCCGCAGCATCCTGGAGAACAGCCCGGACTGCGTCAAGGTACTCGACGCGGCGGCCCGGGTCGTGGGCATCAACGCCAACGGAAAATGCCTCATGGAGATCGACGACTTTTCGGCCGTCGAGGGACGCCTGTGGTGCGATCTGTGGCCGACCGAGGGGCAAGTGGAGGTTCTCGCGGCCATCGAGGCGGCCCGCATCGGGGGCACGGGACGATTCCAACGATTCTGTACCACCGCCAAGGGTACCCCCAAGTGGTGGGATGTGATCGTCGCGCCGATCCGGGATGCGGAGGGAGAGGTCGTCCGCTTCGTCTCCGTGTCGCGCGACATCACCGAGCGCAAGCAGGCGGAGGAGGTGTTGCGGCAGAATCACGACACGTTCTACAACTTGATCGAGAACTCACCGTTCGGCCTGTACATCGTTGACCCGCAGTTTCGCATGATCAAAGTCAGTGCCGCTTCGCAGAACGTCTTCCGCAACATTCACCCGCTGATCGGCCGCGACTTTGAAGAAATCATGACGATACTCTGGCCCGAAGAGTTCGTCCGGTTGGCGATCGGTCGCTTCCGCCACACGCTGGACACCGGCGAGCCGTTCGCCATGCCGAACTTCAGCGAACAGCGCCGGGACAATGCCGAAATCGAGTCCTACGACTGGAAGATCGAGCGCATCACTCTCCCCGACGGGCAGTTCGGCGTCGTCTGCTATTTTTACGACATCACCGAACGGAAGCTGACCGAGAAGCAGATGCAAGAACAGACGGCCGCCCTCGCCGAGGCCGACCGCCGCAAGAACGAATTCCTGGCGATGCTGGCCCACGAACTCCGCAACCCCCTCGCCCCGATTCGCAACGCCGCGCAAGCCCTGCAGCGCGCGGACGGCAGCGGGGACGCCGTCCGTTCGGCGGCCGCGATGATCGGCCGTCAGGTCGCCCAGATGGTCCGGCTGGTGGACGACCTGCTCGACGTGAGCCGCGTCAGCCGGGGCAAGATCGAACTGCGGCGGGAGCGGGTCGAACTGGCGTCCGCCGTGAACCACGCCGTCGAAGCCGCCCTGGCGCTGTACGAGAGCCGGAATCACGACCTGACCGTCGCGCTGCCGCCGCAGCCGGTGTATCTGAACGCCGACCCGACCCGGATCGCCCAGGTGGTGGGCAACCTGCTCAACAACGCCTGCAAGTTCACCGACGACGGCGGCCGCATCCGGCTCACCGTGGAGCGGGAGGGCGAGGTCGCGGTCATTCGCGTGCGGGACAGCGGCATCGGCATCGCCGCCGACCAACTTCCCCGCATCTTCGACATGTTCACGCAGATCGACACCTCGATCGGGCGGTCGGTCAGCGGGCTGGGCATCGGCCTGACGCTGGTGAAGAACTTGGTGGAGATGCACGACGGCACGGTGGACGTGCACAGTGCCGGGGTCGGTCGGGGCAGCGAGTTCGTGGTCCGCCTGCCGGTCGCGGTCGAAGCACCCGAACCGCCTCCCGCGCGGACCGCCGCCGCGCCGCCCGCCGCGACGGCCCGCCGCATCCTCGTCGTGGACGACAACCGGGACTCGGCCGAGTCGCTGGCGATGCTGCTGGAGCTGGCCGGCAACGAGACGCACACCGCGTTCGACGGTCTCGAAGCCGTGGCGGCGGCGGCGGCGTTCCGGCCCGACGTGGTGCTGTGCGACATCGGCCTGCCGAAGTTGAACGGGTACGAAGTGGCCCGCGAAATCCGCGAGCGGCCGAGGGGCGAGAAGGTGGTGCTGGTCGCCTTGACCGGTTGGGGTCAGGCGGAGGATCGGCAGAAGTCCAGGGACGCCGGATTCGACGCCCACATGGTCAAGCCGGTGGACTTCGCCGCCCTCATGAAAGTGCTGGCCGAGACGGGCGCGAGTGCGCCGCCGGTGGGGAGTGCCGGCTGACCGACCGCCGGATCCGGGCCGACGACTTCGCCGCGCGGAGCGCCTCCCCCGCGCCGTCACCGCCGGTCGGGGTGGGTGATGAGGCGGGCGGTGCGGTTGCGGGTGACGTAGTTCCAGAACCACTGGAACAGCACCAGCACGCGGTTCTCGAACCGCGCAAGGTACATGATGTGGATGAACAGCCAGGCCATCCACGCCAGCCAGCCGCTCAGTTGCATCCCGCCCGTCACCGCCACCGCCCGCGACCGGCCGATGGTCGCCATGCTCCCCTTGTCGTGGTACTTGAACGGCGGCAGCGGCGACCGGCCCGTCAGCCGCCGGTCGATGGTGTCGGCCACGTACTTGCCCTGCTGCATGGCCACCGGCGCGACGCCCGGCAGCGGCTTCCCGTCCGGCCCGGTCAGGCTCATCATGTCGCCGACGACGAACACGTTCGGCCGGTCCCCGACGGTGCAGTCCGGGTTCACCGGCAGGTGTCCGGCGCGGCCGAGGGTGATGCCGCCGATGGCGTCGGCCAGCAACTTGCCCAGCGGCGACGCCTTCACCCCGGCGGCCCACACCACCGTCTCCGTGGCCAGGGTCTCGATCACGCCGTTGCGGTTCACCGTCACCCGGTCGGCGGTGATGTCCGTCACCCGCCCGCCCAGCCACGGCTCGACGCCGATGGCCGTCAGCGCCTCCAGCGCCCGCTGCCGCGACTTCTCCGGGAACGCCTGCAACACGTAGTCCGAGTTCTCGACGAGGATCACCCGCGCCGAGGTCGGGTCGATGGTGCGGAAGTCCCGCCGCAGGGTGTCGCGGGCCAGCTCGGCGATGGAGCCGGCCATCTCCACCCCCGTCGGCCCGCCGCCGACGACGACGAACGTCAGGTGCTTCCGCCGGTTGGCGATGTCCGGGTCGCGCTCGGCCTTCTCGAACGCCATCAGCACCCGCTGGCGAATCTTGGTCGCGTCCTCGACCGTCTTCAGCCCCGGCGCGTGCGGCTCCCAGGCCGCGTCCTTGCCGAAGTAGTGGTGCGTGCTGCCGGCCGCCACCACCAGCGTGTCGAACGGCACGCGGACGCCCTCGGCGGTCAGCACCTCGTTCGCCGTCAGGTCGAAGCCGGTCACTTCGGCCAGCAGGACGTGCGCGTTCGCCTGCTTCTTGAAGATGGCCCGCAGCGGGGCGGCGATGTTCGCCGGCGACAGCGCGCCGGTGGCCACCTGGTACAGCAGCGGCTGGAACAGGTGGAAGTTGCGGCGGTCGAGGAGCGTCACCGTGGCCGGCGACGAGCGCAGGCCCAGGCCGCACAGCAGCCCGCCGAACCCGCCGCCGACGATGACCACCCGATGCGCGCTCGCGGCTGCCGACATGGTTCCGACTCCGACGGGGACGAGGGCGAAAACGCAATTGTAGTGGCGGCCGGCGCGGGACGGACTACGGACATTGCGGCGGCGTCCGATTGCACGGTATCATCTCCTCATTCCCCCTACCCCCAGACCGGCACCATGCGCACCCGCGACGTGTTCCGCTCGGCCGTCGGCGGCTTGTGGCGGCAGAAGGCCCGCACCACACTGACGCTGCTCGGCGTGTCCGTCGGCGGGTGCGCGCTGGCGTTCAGTCTGTCGCTCGGTCTCGGCCTGCGGGCGCTCATCGACAACGAGTTCCGCTCCCGCGACGAGTTCTGGTGGGTGACGGTGTTCCCGCCGAACCGCGGGCAGGCGGTCGTCGAGGAGAAGGACATCCCGCCCCAGGAAATCGAGGTGTCCGACGCGGTGCCGGCCGAGCGGCGGGCGCGGCTGCGCGGGCGGCTGATCCAGCGGTACCGGCAGCAGCACCGGCCGGGCGACGTGAAGCTGCTCTCCAAGGAGCAACTCGCGCCGCTGGCGAATTTGCCCGACGTGGCCGAGGTCCGCACCTCCCGCAACGGGTACGGCCAACTGCGGATCGGCGACACGTTCTCGGCCGGCGGGCTGTACGGCGGTCGGCTGGACCAGTTCGACCCGTCGCTGGACACGCGGCTGACGCACGGCCGGCTGCCGAACCCGGAGTCCGCGACCGAAGCGGTGTTGTCCGAACTGACTCTGTACGACCTCGGCTTTCGCACCGACGCGGAGCTGGCCACCGCCGTCGGCCGGACGGTGCGGGTGGTGGTCGGGCGAAGCGAATTCGAGAAGGCGGGGTCGCTGGCGGCGGCGCTGACGGCCGGCTCCGGCGACGTGCAGGAGGCCGTCACCAAGAGCCAGATGGAGACGCTGAACAAGATCGTCGCGCAGCTGCCGGGGAAGATCGACACGTTCGACCTGACGCCGCTGGAGAAGCAGCTGGTGAAGGCGGTGATCGCGCGGCCGGTGAAGGCGACCGAGCCGAAGACGCCGGTGCGGGTGACGGCCGAGTACACCGTGGTCGGGGTACTGCGCGAGTTGCGGTCGGACGAGCAAGACCCGAACCCGTTCCGCCTGTCGCACAAGATGCGGGGCGACGGCACGAACCTGTTCACCACCGTCAGCGGCGGCGAGCGGGCGGTCGCGTACTCGGCGGAGGTCAGCCGGCTTGGCTACCCGGAGGCGTTCGTCCGGGTGCGGCCGGGTGGGGATTTGGAAGCGGTCGTGGCCGGGGTCAAGGCGGCCGGGCTGGACTGCTTCTCGATGCTGGAGATGTACCGCAACGTCAAGCGGGAGGTGACGCTGATCGCCGCCGGGCTGAACCTGTTCAGCCTGATTTCGCTGCTCGTCGCCGCCATCGGCATCACGAACACGCTGTTCACGAGCGTGCTGGAGCGGACCAGGGAGATCGGCATCTGGAAGTCGCTGGGTGCCCGCGACGGCACGATCCTGCTGCTGTTCCTGACCGAAGGCGCGGTCATCGGGTTGGTCGGCGGGCTGCTCGGGTTGGCCGCCGCCTGGGGCTTGTCGGTCCCCGGCGACGGCCTGGTGCGGCGCTTGATCCAGGACCAGTCGCACGACAAACTGGTGTCCGAGTCGGTGTTCGAGTTCCCCCACTGGCTGAGCGGCGGGGCGGTGCTGTTCGCCGTCCTCATCACCACGCTGGCGGCGCTGTACCCGGCCCGCCGCGCGGCGCGGGTGCAGCCCGTCGAGGCCCTGCGGCACGAGTGAGGAATGCGGGTACAATTCGAGTCACCCCGGAGGCGACCCATGCCGCTGAAGAACCACGCGAAACTCCACAGCATCAACCAGTGGTCGTCGTTCCACGCCGCGTGGACGACGTCGATCACCTTCGCGCTCAACCTCGGCCGCTTACCCGTCCGGTTCGAGGCCAAGCCGTCGCTGCACGTCGGGACGAACGCCGAAATCGACGTGGCGACGGTCGAGGAACGCGGGAGTCTTTTCGCCGGCGTCAACGGTTTCCACCCCGGAGGGGACGACGGCGGTGGAGTCGCCGTCGCGGCCGAGCCGAAGGTGTACACCGCGCCGGCCCCGACGCTGACCGCCGACAACGTCACGTTCACGGATACGGACCTCTTCGAAGTCCAGGTGTTCTCGGACGACGGCTGGAAGTTGGTTGCCGCCATCGAACTAGTGAGTCCGGCGAACAAGGACCGGGACGACACCGTCCGCACGTTCACCGTGAAGGCCGCCAGCTACCTCCAGGCGGGCGTTTCGCTCGTCGTGGTGGATGTGGTCGCCGGGCGGTCGGCGGAACTGCACGACGAGTTGTGCGACCTGCTGGAACTGCCCGCCGCGGCGCGGTGGCGTTCGTCCACCGGCTTCTCGGTCGTTTCCTACCGCACGCGACAAGACCCGAAGCGTTCCACCCCCACGACCCGGTACGGCAAGGTCGCCCTCGACGTGTGGCCGCACGCGGTCGGCTACGGCGACGAGTTGCCGACGGTCCCGCTGTGGCTCACCCCGTCGCTCGCCGTCCCGCTCGAACTGGAACCCACCTACACCAGCACCTGCGCCGGCCTCCGCATCCACTGACCGAGTTCCCCCATGCTTCGCCTCGCCCTCCTCGCGCTGCTCCTCGCTTCCCCGGCGTTTGCCGCCGACCCGCCGACCTGGAAAGCCGGGTTCGCGGCGGTGGTCATCACCCCGCCGACGCCGATGTGGATGTCCGGGTACGCGGCCCGCACCAAGCCGGCCGAGGGCACCGAGATCGACCTGTTCACGAAGGCCGCGGTCCTCGAAGACGCCGACGGCAAGAAGCTGCTCCTCGTGTCGCTCGATCTGGTCGGCCTCGACCGCGAGTTCTCCCTCCGCATCCGCGACCGGCTGACGAAGGCGTTCGCCATCCCCCGCGAGCGGATCGTGCTGGCCTGTTCGCACACGCACAGCGGGCCGGTCGTCGGCCTGAACCTGCGGACCATGTACTTCCTCGACGCCGAGCAGAACAAGCGGGTGGACGAGTACACGACGGCCCTGCCGGGGCTGATCGAAAAGGCCGTCGGGCAGGCGGTGAAGAACCTGGAACCGGTGACGCTGAACCGGGCCGTCGGCACTTGCACGTTCGCCGTGAACCGGCGCGAGAACAAGGAAGCGGAGGTGCCGGAGCGGATCAAGGCCGGGACGCTGAAGGGGCCGGTCGATCACGACGTGCCGGTGCTGGTGGCGCGAGGTAAAGACGGGAAGGTGAAGGGCATCGTCTTCGGCTACGCCTGCCACGCGACCACCCTCGACGGCCTGAAGTGGTCCGGCGACTACCCCGGCCACGCGATGCGGGCGGTGGAGGCGGCGAACCCCGGCGCGGTGGCCGTGTTCTGGGCCGGCTGCGGCGCGGATCAGAACCCCCTGCCCCGCCGCACGCAGGCCCTCGCGGCGAAGTACGGCACGCAGATCGCCGAGTCGGTGCAACTGGTGTTGAAGCAGCAACTGGTCGCCGTGAAGCCGACTTCCGCCGCCGTGTACAAGGAAATCGACCTGCCGCTGCACGCCCTGCCGACCCGCGACCAACTGGCGAAGGACGCCGACGACAAGAACAAGTACGTCGCGGCGCGGGCCAAGATGCTGCTGGAGAAACTGAAGAACGAGAAGGAGCTGCCGGCGAGCTACCCGTACCCGGTGCAGACGTGGCAACTCGGCGACCTGACCTGGCTGCACCTCGGCGGCGAGGTCGTGGTCGATTACGCCTTGCGGTTCAAGAAGGAACACGGCCCGGTGTGGGTGACGGCCTACGCCAACGACGTGATGGCGTACATCCCGTCGGCCCGCGTGCTGAAGGAGGGCGGGTACGAGGGCGGCGGCGCGATGGTCTACTACGGCCTGCCGTCGGTGTGGGGGAAGGAGGTGGAAGACCTCATCGCCGCCGAGGCCGCACGCCAGGTGAAGGCCGCCCGCGGAAAGTGAGGGCAGGAGTTTCCAGAACTTCACCCCGGCCCCTAAGCGTTCTCCCGTAGTCGGTGAGCGCTCCCGCCGCGCGGTCTTCGCACCGGAGGTGCGGTTGCCGGTAGCCAGGGGTGACAAGCGAGCGCAGCTCGCGGAACCCCTGGAACCGAGGTGAAATGCGAACGAGTCCCGGAGGGACGACGGATTCCGCCGCCGCTCCGCGGCTCAAGCCCTGGAACCCACGGGCCAGGGGTTCCGTCGCTTAGCTCCGTCACCCCTGGCTACCGGCAACCGCCGCTCCGCGGCGAAAACCGGCATCGACGAAAGGCACAGCTCCACCGCGCGCTGCTTGTGGTAACGAGTATGGGGCCGGGGGGTGGGGTCTTCGACCAACGTCGATCCCAAGACCGACCCCAGACAGGGGTGCCGGGTGAGGCGACTACCACCGGCGGTGCGACAAACCATCGTCGGGTGGTTGCATCGCCCCCCGTCATGCCGTACTGTCAGCGACAGCGCCGGAGCAATCCGGCGGCGCGCCGCCGGCCGGTCGGCCGGACACCCCATTCATCCGAGGAGGTTCCCGTGGTCATGCGGAAGGCGCTCCCCTGGCTCGTGCTGCTGCTGGCTCTGCCGGCCGCGCGCGGGCGGGACGAGCCGAAGAAGGACGACAAGCCGCCGCCGGCGGCGGCGAAGGAGCAGTACGACAAGCTGGCGAAAGAGTACGCTGAGCAGTCGGGGAAACTCCTCGCCGACGCCCGGAAGGCCAAAGGCGACGAGCAGAAGAAACTGTTCGCCAAGAAGGACGCCCTGGGCAAGGACTTCGCCGAAAAGATGGTGAAGTTGGCCGAAGAGAACCCGAAGGATGCGGCCGCCACGGACGCGGTGTTCTGGGTGATGTCGAATTCGACCTCCGACAAGATGGTCGAGAAACTGGTGGCCGTCGCGGTGGCCGAGATGCCGGCGAAGGACTTGACCGCCCGGCTCCGCGGCATTCAGGCGACCGACTCCGAGGTCATCCTGGAGGCGGTGCTCAAACGGGCGGAGAAGGCCGACGACGCGGCCGCGGCGGAGTTGCTCGGCTGGGTGTCGAACGGCCGCGCGTTCTTCCCGCCCGGTGAAGCCCCGAAGTGCGTGACCGCCGCCGGCGACCGGCTGCTGGAGAAGTTCCCGGACAGCCCGGCCGTGTCGCGGATGATGCAGATGATGGTGCGGGGCGGGACCGACGGCGGGGCGACCCTCAAGAAGATCGCCGACACGGCGACCAGCGCGAAACTGAAGGCGAGCGCGACCTACGGGTTGGGGCAGAACCTGGCGGCGCAACTGGACGCGCTGGGCGACAAGCCGGAGCAGATCGAGAAGGTGGCGGCCGAGGCCGAGAAGGTGTTCGCGCAGGCCATCGAGCTGTTCGACAAGGAGAAACTGGCCGCGCAGAAGGAGACGGCCGAGAAGGAACTGACCTCGTTCCGCACCCTGCGGGTCGGGAAGGAGGCCCCGGACATCAAGGGGGCCGACCTGGACGGGAAGGACTTCAAGCTGACCGACTACCGGGGCAAGGTCGTGCTGCTCGACTTCTGGGGAAACTGGTGACCGCCCTGCGTGGCCATGTACCCACACGAGCGGTCGCTCGTCAAACGCCTCTCCGACAAGCCGTTCGCCCTGGTCGGGGTGAACTCCGATAAAGACCTGGACGAGTTGAAGACGGTGCTGAAGGACGAGAACATCAGCTGGCGGTCGTTCACCAACGGGCCGAAGGGCACCGGCGGGCCGATCTCCCAGGCGTGGAACGTCCGCGCCTGGCCGACGATGTACCTGATCGACCACAAGGGGGTCATCCGGCACAAGTTCCTGGGCAACCCCGGGAACGAGAAGCTGGACGGGTTCATCGAGAAGCTGGTGGCCGAGGCCGAGAAGGACGCGAAGGGCGGCAAGTGACCCGCCCGGCCGGCGCGGACCACCCGTGCCGGCTTCGTTTCCCTGCTCGCTATCCCTCTCACCGTGGAGGTTTCCCGTGGTAACGCGCTTGGCGCTCTCCTGGCTCGCGCTGCTGCTGGCTCTGCCGGCCGCGCACGGGCGGGACGAGCCGAAGAAGAAGGACGACAAGCCACGGACGGTTGCCCATGCGATGTACGACAAGCTCGAGAAGGAACACCTCCAGAAGCAAAAACAGCTCATCGACAAGATCATAACCGCGAAGGGTGCGGAGTGGAATACGCTCCAGGACCAAGAGGAGCAGTTGGGCAGAGATTACGCCGAGAAGTTCCTGAAGTTGGCCGAAGACAACCCGACCGACCCGATCGCGGTGAAGGCCGTGTTCTGGTGTCTGTACGACAATAACGTCCGCGACTTCCCGAAAGCCGAACCGCTGGCGGTCGCTCTCTTCGCCAAGATGCCGCTGGCCGAACTCACCGACAAGTTGCCGTACCACGGCAGCAGTCGATCCGCGCTACTGGCTGCCGTCCTGAAGCGGGCCGAGTCACTCGGCGACGACCCGGCCACAGCCGACCTGTTCGGGTGGGTCGCCGCAAGCCGCCACCTCTGCCGCAGTAAGGACACCCCGGAGGCCATCGGCACCGCCACGGATCGCCTCGTCGCCCATCACCCGAATCACCCGACCATGACGCGCCTGGTCGGCTACTTGTGGTACGGCAGCTCGCCTGCTCAGGGGGCGGTTCTGAAGCGGATCGCCGACGCCACGACCGACCCGAAGCTGAAGGCCAAAGCCACTCACGGGCTGGGGCGGAATTTGGTCGGTCAAGCGGACGCGGTGAACCAAGACCCGGAGCCGTTCAAGAAACTGGCGGGGAAGGCGGAGACGGCGCTGGCGCGGGTGGCCGAGTTGCTCGGCGCGGCGGGTCTGAAAACGGAGAAGGGAGAAGCCGAGGACGACCTGAAAGCCTTCACCGCCCTGCGAATTGGCACAGAAGCGCCGGACATCGCGGGGGCGGACCTGAACGGGAAGGGGTTCAAGTTGACCGACTACCGGGGCAAGGTGGTGCTCCTCGACTTCTGGGGGCACTGGTGAGGGCCGTGCCGGGTGATGTACCCGCACGAGCGGTCGCTCGTGAAACGCCTCGCCGACAAGCCGTTCGCCTTGGTGGGGGTGAACTCCGATAAGGATCTGGACGAGTTGAAGACGGTGCTGAAGGCCGAGAACATCAGCTGGCGGTCGTTCACCAACGGGCCGCTGGGCACCGGCGGGCCGATCTCGAAGGCGTGGAACGTCCGCGGCTGGCCGACGCTGTACCTGATCGACCACAAGGGGGTCATCCGATACAAGTTCCTGGGTGCAAATGGAGCGGAGAAGATGGATGCGGCTATCGACAAGCTGGTGGCCGAGGCCGAGAAGGACGCGAAGGGCGGCAAGTGACCCGCCCGGCCGGCGCGGACCATCCGCGCCCGGCCTTTTTTCGACCCACGTCGGAACCCGAGTCATGCGCCGCTCGTTGTTCGCCCTCGTCCCAATGCTGCTCGGCGCGGTCTCGTCCGCCGCCGAACCGCCGCCGGTGCCGAAAGACACGTTGCCCGAAACGCTCGCGCTCGACATCCTCCCGCTCGGCCTCGGCAAACGCGCCGTGCCCGCCGACAACCCGCTCACCGCCGACCGGGTGGCGCTCGGCCGCAAGTTGTTCTTCGACCCCATCCTCTCCGCCGACAAGACGGTCGCCTGCGCCACCTGCCACCGACCGGAGTTGGGGTTCGCCGGCATCGGGGCGAAGGCCGTCGGCGTCCGCGGCCAGGAAGGCCCGCGCCACGCGCCGACGCTGCTCAACCGCGGGTTCGGCACCGCCTTCTTCTGGGACGGGCGGGCGAAAACGCTGGAGGAACAGGCGCTGGAACCCATCGAGAACCCGGTCGAGATGGGGTCGAAGGTGGCCGACGCGGTGGCCAAACTGAAAGCCGACGACGACTACCGCAAGCGGTTCGCGGCGGCGTTCGACGACGGGGTGACGGCGGCGAACCTGGGCAAGGCGCTGGCCGGGTTCGAGCGGACGCTGGTCCGGGGCGACAGCCCGGTGGACCGATTCCGGCTGAAGAGCGACCACGAGGCGCTGACGGCCACCGAGCGGCACGGCATGTGGCTGTACGAGAGCAAGGGGGCGTGCTGGAAGTGCCACGGCGGGGGCAACTTCACCGACGACGGGTTCCGCAACACCGGCGTCGGCTGGGGCGGGGCCGACCTCGGCCGATTCGCCGCCACCAGGAAGGACGCGGACAAAGGGAAGTACAAGACGCCGACGCTGCGCGGGGTGAAGCTCCGCCCGCCGTACATGCACGACGGCAGCCTCGATGCACTGGAGGCGGTGGTCGAGTTCTACAGTCGCGGCGGCGGCAAGAACCCGCACCTCGACCCGCTCCTGAAGCCGCTCGACCTGACCGCCGACGAGAAGCGGGCGCTGGTGGCCTTCCTGAAGGCCCTGTGACGGCCGGTCACACCCACTCGGCTTGAACGCGGAAGGTCTCGCCGGCGGAGAAGTCCACCGGGAGCGCGCCGGCGTTCAGGGCGATCTCGCGTTCGACGTTGCCCTCGCCGTCGATCATCACTGCCTGCACCGGGTCGCGGGCGAAGCGCACGTCGGCCGCGCCGCCGAACCCGGCGCACTCCACGAATCGCATGGCCACCGCCCGGTTCATCCCCTCCCGCGCCCGCACCGGCCGCAGTTGCGTCATCAGCAGGCTGGGCAAATCGACGTGTGCCAGCCAGCCGGTCGGCCCGATGTGCGGCGGCCCCTTCTCGGTGCGGACCACCGGCGACGGGGCCACCCACCCGGCGGCCGTCTGCATCGGGTGTTCGCGGTCCATCGCCAGCAGCAGGTCGAATCGCCGGCAGGTCTCGCCTTCGGGGATCAGCACCACGTCGGCCGTCCGCGCGTCGATCTTGTGGAGGAACGGCAGCCCGCCGGTGAACACGAACGTCCGCGCCGCGCCGAGGCGCATCTCCAGGTAGTCCGGCGACACCGGGTACGTCGAACCGGTCTGGCAGTTCGCCCCGTTCACGCCGCGGAACAGCGCCGCCCGGTCGTCGCGCCAGACGAACCGCGCGCCGAAGTAGGCGTGCCACGGGTAGCCGGTCGGCTGGTGGACGGGTTCCAGTTCGATACGCATCTCCAGCACCGGCCGGCCGACCCACGCGCGAATCCGCTGCCGGAAGGTGGCCAGCACCTCGTCCTGCGCATCGACGATGTCGCCCTCGCACGTCACTTCGCCGAGCGCCGCGCCGCTGTTCGTCACCGTCACCCCCCGGCATCGCGTCTTGCTGCCGGGGTTGAACACCAACTGCATGCCCAGCCGGTTGACGCGGGTCCGCGCGTCGCGGAACCCCCGCAGCGCGCCGGTGAGCGGGTCGAAGTCGGCTTCGAGAAACTCGTTCCGCACCGCCGACCCGTCCGCCGTCTTGATGCGCGGCTTCGGCGGCGCGGCGGTGCCGTTGCGGGGAATCCAGGCGAAGCCGAGCGACGGCACCTCGACCACCAGCTTCGCGGCGGTGCCGCTGAACTCGGCGGCTTTGATCGGGTCGGCGACCGGGATCGGCCCGCCGAAGTCGTCGATCTCCAGCGCCACCCGGCGGGTGAAGTTGCACGGGTTGAGGATCATGTAGCCGGGCTGGTTCGGCTGGGAGTGGATTTGCACGCGGTCGGCGAGGAGCTGGGCGAAGGAGGCTTCGATTTGATCCGAGCCGGAAGCGTCAGCGACGGGAGCACCCAGACCGTCGCTGACGCTTCCGGCTCGGATCGAACCGGACTCCGACTCCCGCTCCACCGCCTCCAGCTCCGTCAGCAGCGCCGCGTCCGCTTCCCCCTCCGGCGTCAACGTCCGGTACAGCGCCGCCAAGGCATACGCCGAGTCGATCCGCCGCCGCGCCCGCAGGTGTTCGGCGAACCCGCTCACCGGGTCGGTCAGCTTCCGCACCGTCACGCGGTCGTCGAGGGCGTCGAAGTGGTAGTCGTCGGCGGAGGTGCTGCCGAGGTAGTCGCCGTAGCTGATATCCGCCAGAAACGTCGTCAGGCCGATCCACTCGCCGAGCGGTTCGCCGAGCGCGGCGGACGCCAGCAGCGCGTCGTACCCGACGGCCGCCGGGTCGCCGGTGTGCTTGAACGCCACCACCGGGTTCGAGTCCGCCGTCAGCGCCTGGTGCAAGTGGTAGACGAGGTTGAAGAAGGTCAGCGGGTCGGACGCGCTCAGCGGCTCGCGGCCGAACGCCTCCATCGACTTGCCGTCCGGCGCGGGCCAGTTCACCACCGCCGTGTTCCGCACCGGCGTCCGCGCCCCGTCGAAGCTGACGGCCACGGCGTTCTTGAAGCCGACGTGCTTCAGCCAGCTCGGCAGTTGCAGGTGCTGCGCCGACCGCGACCGCGCGTACACGTCGGCTTCGCGGCCCAGCAGTTTGCGAACGGCCGTCCGGCCGGCCGTCAGGTTCCAGAACTGCGACTCGGTCGGCAGCAGCGCGTCGTCGCGCTCGGTGTACGCCCCGCAGCACACGTCCACGTTCGCGGCCTTCAACTCCTCCAGGCGCTCCGGGTGCCGCTCGGCCAGTTCCTCCAGCACGTCGCCGGACGCGATGACCGACAGCGGCAGCCCCGCCGCGCGCGACGCCGGCCACGGCTGGTCGAGTTTGCCCTTCTGAAGGATGGCGATGTCGATCAGCCGCAACGGGTTCGAGTTCAGCACCTGCCGGGCGCTGGCCACCTTCTCGGCGGCGAGTTTCAGCTTCTCGGTGACGGTTTCCGTTCCCGCCTTTTGGCGAACCAGCTCCACCGCCTGCTGCACGTCCTCCCAGAAGGCCGGCACGTCGAGCAGGTGTTCGTGGTCCATCGCGTCGAACAGGGATTCGACCACGAGGAACGAGTACCCCAGCCCCGCGAACAAGCGGACGACCTCGGCGGGCGCGTCGAGCAGGTCGGCGTTCAGGCCCGTGGCGCGGAAGTTGGCGGCGGTCTCGCGTTCGTCCGACGTGACGGCGAAGCTGGCGGCGTTCGCGGCCGCGATGCGGTCCTTCCAGTCGTCCGGCTGGTACAGGTACGGGCCGGTCGGCACGGCGTACAGGAACCCCTCGCCCGGCTTGTCGTGGTCGTAGGACGACGACGCCAGCGGCGGCTTGCTCAGGCCGGCCAGGGCCGCCGGGTGCCACAATTGCAGGTAGCCGTTCAGCCAGCCGGTGGCCTCGTCCGGGTTCAGGCTGACCGGGTACGACGTGGGCGGGCGGTACGGGGAGAGCAGGTGCGCTTCGCGGGCGGTCATGGGAACGGCCTGTCGGCGGGGAAGTCCAATACGGTGATGGTAGGGAGTTCGTGCGAGCCGCACCCGCCGGGGAGTGGCTTCTTCACCGCGGAAAATGCCACCCGATGACCCTGTCCCCCGTCACCTCGTTCTTCGGCGTCGATTTCAGCGGCGCGCGGCTGGCGGGCCGGAACATCTGGGTGGCGCGATGCGTGGCGGAGTCCCCGGCGCGCCTCGTGCTGACATCGCTGGACCGCCTGGAAGAGCTGGCCGGCACCGCCGAACGGGGGCCGGCGCTCGCGCATTTGGTGACACTGGTGTGTCAGTCCTCGGCGGCGCTGTGGGGAATGGACTTTCCGTTCGGCCTGCCCATCGAACTGTTCCCGAAGGGGCACCGCTGGCCGAAGGTGTTCGACTTCGTGAACGGCTTCGCGGACGACGCCTACGAGTGCGGGATGACGTGCGTGCGGCGGGCGCGGCGGATGAAGTCTCACCCGGTGCGGAAGACCGCCCACCACGTCCGCCGGCTGACCGACGTGGAGGCGAAAGCCCCGTTCGACACGTTCCACTACCGCCTCATTTACCAGACGTTCTTCGGCCTCCGGGACGTGATCGACCCGCTCCGGCGGTCGCCCGGCACGGCCGTCCTGCCGTTCCAGTATCGAAAACTGCCGACGGCCGAACGGGTGGTGGTCGAGTGCTGCCCGTCCTCGGTGCTGAAGCGGATGGGCCTGCCGCACCAGAACTACAAGCAGCCGACCGGCGGGCCGCTGACGGCGAAGCGGCGGCGGACCCGGCACGCGATCCTGGCCGGACTCGCGGAACACGTCGAGGTGTCGGACGCCTTCCGCCGGGTGGTGATGCGGAACCCCGGCGGGGACGCGCTGGACGCCGTCATCGCCGCCGTCGGCGCGCGGCTGGCGGTGGCGGTGGCCGACCACGCCGCCATCGCCGCGCACCTCCGCTACCGGAGGGAAGGGCGGATGTATGTGTGAGGCCAGGCCCGTGTTCTGCTCGCTCCGCGAGCGGTCTTCTCGGAAAGTGCTCTGCTCGCACCGCGAGCGGTCTGAAAAATGAAGACCGCTCGCGGAGCGAGCAGAGC
>JAYUFU010000241.1:0-5604 GCA_043738505.1 Fimbriiglobus sp.
GGCTTACGCCCCCCGCTCGCCAGTTGGTACAACTCCGCCAGCAGTTCCCCCGCGTCCTTCGGCCGATCCTCCAACTCCTCCGAGGCGCATCGCAGCAGCAGTTCGGCCACGTCGTCCGCCACGCCCATCCGCTTCAGTGCCCGCGTCGCGCCGGTGCCGGGTCCGCTGTCGAGTTTGCCGGTGAGCATCTGGTAGGCGATGACGCCGAGGGCGTGAACGTCGTCGCGGGGGTCAGGATCGTCGCCGCGCCGCTGCTGCGGGCTACTGTAGGTGGGCGTGTGCGACCCCCGCAGGTAGCTCAGCAATCGTCCGCCACGGCTGCTCTCGCCCCGGCTTTCCTGACGGTTGGTTTCGCGCGCCGCCACCGCGCCGATGCCGAAGTCGGTGATCCGCAGCTTCTTCGTGGCGCGGTCGAGCAGGATGTTCGACGGCTTCAGGTCACGGTGAACGAGCGGCCGTTCGAGACCGTGGAAGAACGCTACGGCGTCGGCCAACTGCTTGATGGCCGAAAGTACCTGGGGCAGTCGGTCCTCGTTGCTTTTCTTGGCGAGGGAGTGAATCCAGTCGGTCAGGGTGCCGCCGCCGACGTACTCGAACATGATCCACGGGGCGTCGCCGTCGAGGTGAACGTCCTTAAGCGGGACGATGTTCGGGTGGGTGCCGGCCTGCATGACGCGGTCGATCAGGTCCGCCTCGTGGATGAGGTCGCGACCGGTCTGCCCGAAGCAGAACTTGATCGCGCCCGCCAGCGACGCCATGCGGTCGTGCCGGGCGTACCAGACCTCGCCGAACCCGCCGATGCCGAGCAACCGGTCGAGCGTCCACCCGGCCTTGCCCGGCACCGGCATGTTCGGCCGGAAGCGGGGCACCCGCGGCGGCAGCATCTTCGCCACGTCCTCGGCGGAACTGATGGCGAACCCGGCGGGGAGCGTGGTGCCGGTCGGGTCTTCCGCCCGTTTGAGGGACTGCGTGATCGCGGCCGGAACCTGCGTCAGGTAGGCCTCGACGAGGTCGATGACCTCCTGGGATTCGCCGGCGGCCACCTCGCGGGCGATCTGCTTGGCATCCGCGCGGATGTCTTCCATCTTGGCGGAAATGGCGGCCTGGGCGTCGGCGGCAATCTTCGCCTCGCGGCCGGCCTTGCGGTAGCGGTCGATCACGTCCGCGCCGATGTCGTAGAGCTTGTCGCCGAACGGCACGAACTCCGACGCCACCTTCAGGGCCTTGGCGACGACGGCTTCACCGACGACCTTCAGGAACATCAGCATGGCGGGAGTCTCGCAGCGGGAGGCGTTGCTTGGTATTCGCTCGGCCTCCGGCGACATTTTACGACACCGGCCGTCCGCCACTTTCCAAAATATTTCCCCTTCCCCCGCGAACCTCTTGTACCGGTCCCCCGTCTGAGTGGTGAACCGGCGGGGAGGTTCGCCCCGTTCGTTCGTTGATTTCGTCGGAATTTGCGCAAGACGCCTCGTCAAACCGCGAACGTCTGGTAGAATCCCAGACCGACCCACTCACTCCAACCCGCTCCTTCCCCCAACGACGGCTGCGTCGCCCGAAAAACCCACCGAGACGGGACGCAAACCCCGCTCGCCACTGTCCGCTGGAGGTGCCCGATGCGCACGACCAAAGCCACCACCCTGACGACCCTGGCCGACCTGAAGCGCGGGATCGCGTTCCAGGTGCAGGCCACTCGCACGGGCGCGGTTCTGGTGGTCGCCACCGAACCCCCGGCGGACTTCCTGTCCCGGAAGCATGAGTTGCTTCCACTGCCGACCCCGGAACCCAAACCGGGCCTGCGGGCGGACCAGGGAGATCGCGACATGCGATATTCCGGGCCGTCCGGGTCACCGACCAGTTCGGTCGGCAGAAGCTCTGGTGCCACGGCCTGTCGAGTAGGCCGGACCGCCGACCTGAGGTTCGCAAGCCCCACACCCGCGACCGGAAGCGACTACCCATCGCCCGCCGCGGACCAAGGCCAGCGGACCCAACGCGCCCCGTCGAGCAATCGACGGTGGCGACAGGTGGCCGTCCGACTCTCGACGGCCGGCAAATGAGGTGACGACCGGTCCACAGACACGCCACTGCCAATGAAGTCCGCACCGACGCCGGAGGCCTTGCGCCCCTCGGCCGAGAGTGAGAGTTGACCCCACGCAGCCGTGACCCTGAACGACCGGTCGTCCCACACCCTGCCAGGCGACCAGACCAGAAGTCCCCAGTCAACACCGTGCCAGCGAGTCGGGCGATCCGTCCCCGACCCGGCGCACCCGCGGCCGATCCGTGCTACGGAACCGATGAACCCGTTCGGGTTCAATCCGTTCCGCACGCCTCGCCGCCCAAGTGCCGCCGTGGTCGTATCGGTTCCGCCTTCCCGCCGCGCTGTCACACAGCGACCGCCCCGCAGCGGTTCGTCCCGTCGAGTCCGCCGACGAAACGGCACCGAGACCGAACCCAGTTCGGTCGTCAACGGTGCGGTCGCGCGGCCGACGGGGCCACCGCCCGGTTCGCAGACGGATGCCGGCCCCCCTCGCACTGATCCGGGGGTGCCGCCCGCCTCGCCGGCAACGCGGTTCGGCCGCCCGACACCCCACCAGGATCGGGACAGGATGCCGACCATGAGCTGGACCGAAATCACTGTCCTCGTGGACCGTGCCAAGACCGGAGACCGGAACGCCTACGGCGAGTTGGTGACCCGCTTCCAGAACAGCGTGTACGCGATGGCGCTGGCCCGCACCCGCGACCCGAACGAGGCGCAGGAACTGGCCCAGGAGGTGTTCGTGCACGCCATGCGGAAGCTGCCGCAACTGCGGGACGCCCGCTGCTTCGCCGGCTGGCTGCGGCGCATCACCGCGCGGATGGCGATCAACCGCGCCACCCGCCGCGGGCCGGCCTTCGGGACCGACCCGGAGTACCTGGACGCCGTCGCCGGCACCGGGAAGGCCCCCGACCACGAGCTGGAGGTGAAGGAGGCGAAGGCCGAGTTGCACGCCGGCCTGCGGCAACTGAAGGCGATGGACCGCGAGACGCTGGAGGCGTTCTACCTGCGGGGCCGCAGCCTGGAGCAGATGGCGAGCGAGTTCGAGGCCCCGGTCGGGACGATCAAGCGGCGGCTGCACGTGGCCCGCCACCGGTTGAAGGAAGTGCTGGAGGCGAAGGCCGACCCGTTCGACGCCACCGTCGGCGACGAGCTGCTGGCCGTGTAATGACGGGAAGCAACACCAACACGACCGCCCCGGCTCCTCGATGAGGGGAGCCGGGGCGGTTCTTTTGATTCTCAAAAGGTCAGAGCAAGATTCACTTCTTACGCGAGGGCTGTTCTCGAATCAATCCGAGCCACTGTTCTCGTCGGCTCTTCTTGGTCTTGTCGTCCGACTTGTCGTATTCGGCCAGTTCCAGGAACGCGCAGATGAAGTACTTGCCCATCCCGTTCTTGTACTCAAGGGCGTAGATGGCGGCCGTCAGCGAATCCGCCGGCCGAGCGGTCTCGACGATGTCAGCGAGGTAGCACAGGGTGAAGACCGGCTTGCGGGCGTACAGCTTCTTGATGCCGTCCGGCGCGACGAGGACATCCTTCCCAATGTCCGTGTCGAAGCCGACGCCGGGAAGCTTGGGCCCGTATACAACCTCTCGGATCGTCGCCTTCTCCGCCGCCGTCAACGGGAGCAGTTTTCCCCCGATGTGCGGGGAGGCGAGCCACGCCGACACGAGCGCGAGGGCAAGCAGGGGCATCGTTCGACCTCACGAAGGTACAGGTGCTGAGTTCCTGGTCGCCGCGATTGCGGCCCCTCACCCCGGCGTCATCCGCGTGCCGTCCCAGGTCACGACGGTGGCGGGGCGCATCCCGAACTCGGTCAGGCTGCTGGCGTTGACGAACAGGGTGTCGCCGTCGCTCACCACGCCGGCGGCCTCGTGGATGTGGCCGCAGACGTGCAGCTTCGGCGTCACCGCGCGGATGCGGGCCAGCAGGTCGGCGCAGCCGACGACGCGGTCGTCGACGGTGCGGTCGCCGATGCCCTGCGGCGGGCCGTGCGTGACCAGGATGTCGGTGTCGTCCGGGATCAGCTTCCACTTCGCGGCGATGGGTTCGCCCCGGTGCAGGTTGAACGCCCAACTGAAGAACCACGGCTGCCACGGGCTGCCCCAAATCTTCAGCCCGTCGATCGTGACGCCAGAGTCTTGCAGGTAGACGGCGTTCGTGATCCGCCGGCGGGCTTCCTCCGGCTCGCGCTCGAAGCACCAGTCGTGGTTGCCGCAGATGACCACCTTGTGGCGGTGCGGCAGGGTGCCGAGCCAGTCGTCGAAGTCCTCGACGGTGTCCAGCTCGCCGCGCCGCGTGATGTCCCCGGCGTGGACGAACACGTCGCCGTCCGGCACCGCCGCGTCGCGGTGCCGGGCGTGCGTGTCCGAGAGCAGCACGAGGGTGAGCATGGGCGATCACCAGTCCCCGGCGAGGACTTCGCCGCCGGCGTGCGTGATGGCGTGCGTGAGGGTCTGGGGGCTGATCGTCTTCCGCACGTTTCGCACCGACCCGTCGAACATCAGCACCTGGAAGGTGTCCTTCCCGGCGCGGCCGAAGGTGCTCGGCACCGGCGGGTTGTTCTCGTCGAACTTGATTTCGCCGAACCGGGACCACGTCACCTTCTCGCCGCTCTCGGCCACCATGATGGTGTTCGACGTGCCGTCGGTGATGTTGCCGAAGGTGGTCCGTTGCGGGAAGTTCGGGTCGAACGGCGCGCCCCGGCCGTAGAAGGTCCACCAGCGGGTGGTCGGGTCGGATCGCGTTTCCGGGTCGCTGTACTGGGAAATCGGGGTGTCGGCGAATCGCCGGTTCGACGGGCCGTCCCACGGCTCGCCGAGGTTCATGGCGTTGAAGACGTTGCCTTGCTCCAGGTACGGCAGCACCTCGACGCGCCAGCTCAGCTTGCTCGTCAGTGCGCTCTCGCTGAGCGGGCGGGCGGCGAAGTCGTTCTGCGCGCGGGCGACGCCGGTGCTGAACTGCCCGCTGGCGTCGTGCTGGTTGTGGATGGCGATGCCGATCAGCTTCAGGTTGTTGGAGGCGACCTCGCGGGTCTTGCGCTCGTCGTTGCGGCCGTACAACCAGATGGCGAGCCAGACGGTCAGGCCCAGCACGATCAGCCCGACGCCGGACAGGACGGTGCCGGTGATCGCCATGCCTTTGCCCGCGCCACCCAGCTTCTTCGCCTTGCTCAGGCCGACGAACCCGCAAATGAGGCCCGGAATGGCCGTGATCCCGCCGACGAACGACAGGATGCCGAGGACCATCGAGGTCGTGGCCGGGCCGTTGCCCGGCGGCTCCGCGCCGCGGCGGTCGCGGTCGTCCTCGTCGTACCGGTCGTCCTCGTCGCGTTCCCGGCGGCGGCGGCGCGGGCGTTCGTCGTAGCGGTCCTCGTCGTCGAAACGGTCGCGGGGCATGGCGGGCACTCCGGTGGGGTAGAGGAATGGTATCCCGCACGCGGCCGACGTTCACCCGCGCGGCGAAGACCTCACCCCCCGGCCCGAAGAGGGGTGTTCAAGGGGCAGACGGATTTGTTCGCCCGCCGCGCCAGCAAGGGGCGAACCACCCAAGTTGCTGGCCCCTTGCTG
>JAYUFU010000242.1:0-5586 GCA_043738505.1 Fimbriiglobus sp.
GGCCATCCGCGACCACGCCTCGGACGTCCACTTCGAGCCGTTCGAGGACGAGTACAAGATGCGGTACCGGTGCGACGGCGTGCTGTACGAGATGGTGCCGCCGCCCCGCCACCTGGCCGCCGCCATCGCCAGCCGCATCAAGGTCATGTCCAACCTGGACATCGCCGAGCGGCGACTGCCGCAGGACGGCCGCATCGAGCTGAACGTCGGCGGCAACGCGGTGGACATGCGGGTGAGCGTGCTGCCCACCATGTTCGGCGAGAGCGTCGTCATCCGCGTGCTGGACCGGTCGAACGTCGGCCTCGACCTGGACCGCATCGGCATGTACCCGTCGCTGCTGGCCGACTTCCGCCAGGTCATCAAGAAGCCGAACGGCATCGTGCTGGTCACCGGCCCGACCGGGGCCGGCAAGACGACCACCCTGTACTCGGCCCTGTCCGAGCTGAACGACATCGACACCAAGATCATCACCACCGAGGACCCGGTCGAGTACGAGATCGACGGCATCATCCAGTGCCCGATCAACGCCGACATCGAGATGACCTTCGCCGCCGCCCTGCGGGCCATCCTGCGGCAGGACCCGGACATCATCCTGGTCGGCGAGATCCGCGACCTGGAGACGGCCGGCATCGCCATCCAGGCGTCGCTCACCGGGCACCTGGTGTTCAGCACCCTGCACACGAACGACGCCCCCAGCAGCATCACCCGCCTGCGGGACATGGGCGTCGAGCCGTTCCTCATCACCGCCACCGTCGAGGCCATCGAGGCCCAGCGGCTGGTGCGGCGGGTGTGCACCGGCTGCCGCACCTGGTACGAGCCGACCCGCGACCAGCTGATGGAACTGAACATGACGCCGGCCGACCTGAAGGGCCGCAAGTTCGCCTACGGCGAGGGGTGCGACAAGTGCAACAACCTGGGGTTCAAGGGCCGCACCGGGCTGTACGAACTGCTGATCATGAACGACGACCTGCGGGACCTGGTGTCGCGGGGCGCGTCCACCGACCAGATCCGCGGGTACTGCCGCAAGGCCGGCTACCACGGCCTCCGCGAGGCCGGCATGAGGGCCTTGTACGAGGGCAGCACCACCCTGGACGAGGTGGTCCGCGAAACGGTGCTGGACGACGAGGGATAAGTCAGGAGTCAGGAAGCAGGAGTCAGGAAGCAGGAGACAGGAAGCAGGACGGGCTAGACAACATCGCTCGGTTTTCAGCCTGAAAGGCTGGTTCCAACAGCCCAGGGCGTAAGCCCTGGGAACCGCGACCACCCAAACCAATCCGACCGCCGACGGAGCAGTGGCTATGCCAACGTTCAAATTCGAAGGGATGGACACCAACGGCACGGAGGTGAAGGACTCCATCGAGGCCGCCAACGAGGAGGAGGCCCAGCAGAAGGTGAAGGCGATGGGCTACTTCGTCACCAAGCTGGTCGCCGACGGCAAGAAGGGGGGCGGCAAGAAGGGCAAGAAGAAGACCGGCAAGAGCCGCAAGACGTTCGCCATGGGCGGCGTGTCGCAGAAGATGCTCACCATCTTCACGCGGCAGCTGTCCACCCTGCAAGACGCCGGCCTGCCCATCCTGCGGTCCCTGCGGATCCTCGAGAAGCAGATGAAGCCGAGCGTGCTGAAGAACGGCCTGATCGACGTGGTCGAGGACGTGGAGTCGGGCATGACCCTGTCCGAGTCGATGGCCAAGCACCCGAAGTGCTTCGACCGCCTGTACGTCAACATGGTGAAGGCCGGCGAGGCCGGCGGTGCCCTGGAAGTCATCCTCCAGCGGCTGGCCGAGTTCAAGGAGAAGGCGCAGAGCCTGAAGAAGAAGATCATCGGGGCGATGGTCTACCCGGCGGTGGTCGTCTGCGTGGCCGTCAGCATCCTGGTGTTCATCATGGTGATGATCATCCCGAAGTTCAAGAGGATCTTCGACGATTTCGGCCTGCAACTGCCGTGGGCGACGAAAACCCTCATCAACATGTCGGAGTGGATGGCGCAGTACTGGTACTGGATCCCGCTGTTCCCCATCGGCTTCTACATGCTCCTGAAGCTGATCCGCCTGACGAAGTCGGGGAGTTACGCGCTCGACCGCATGGCGCTGTGGATCCCCGTCGTCGGCACGCTCATCGAGAAGACCATCGTCGCCCGCACCATGCGGACGCTCGGCACGCTGATTGCTTCGGGTGTGCCCATCCTGGAGGCCCTCAGCATCGTGCGGGACACGGCGAATAACTTGGTTTTCGAGCGGATGTTCCAGCGGGTGCTAGAGTCGATTCGGGAGGGCGACACGATCGCCGACCCGATGCGGCGGGCGCGGCTGGTGGACGCGATGGTGGTGAACATGATCGAGGTGGGCGAGGAGACGGGCGACCTGGACACGATGCTGTATAAGATCGCCGACTTCTACGACGAGGAAGTGGACAACACGGTGAAGGCCCTCATCAGCCTGCTGGAGCCGATCATGATCGTGTTCCTCGGCGGGGCCATCGGGGCGATCGTGATCTCCCTGTTCCTGCCGCTCATCAAGCTGCTGGAAGGGCTGTCGAAGTAGTGCGGAACGCGGAACGGGGATTGCGGAACCGAAACCCGCCGTCCCCTCCGCCCCCGACCGACCACCGCGTGACAGAGGTTCATTCCGCGTTCCGAGTTCCGCATTCCGAATTTGGAGGCCCTCCCATGACCCGCCGACCGTCCACCCGCGCCGCCTTCACCCTCGTCGAGCTGCTGGTGGTGATCTCCATCATCGCCATCCTGATGGGGCTGCTGCTGCCGGCCGTCCAGAAGATCCGCGGCATCGGCCCCCGCACCAAGGCCGTCGCCGAGGTCGAGCAACTCGGCATCGCCGCCAAGACGTTCTACGGCGAGTACAAGTTCTACCCGCCGACGGTGTTCCGGATCCCCGCAACGATCCAGTTCAGCAATACCGCACACCCGGATAACCCCGGCTGTGTCATCTTCCAGCGGATGTTCCCGCGATGGGGACGTGGCATTGCTGACGGCACCGCCACAGGCCTACCCGGTGGTGGCGCCATCCTGACCGGCAGCGCGTCGCTGGTCTACTTCTTGGGCGGTCCGAATGCCCTTTTCCCCGACCTCATCACCCCGCGGCGGAGCGGGTGGGCGCTAGACCAACCCGTCGCCCCGCTGCAAGCGGCCGTCTCGCTCAAGGGGCCGTTCTTCGACTTTCCTGAGAACCGCATCAGCCCCACGAACGGCTATCTCGACCCGTGGGGCGTGCCGTACGCGTACTTTGGCAGCCTCGATTCCGGCGCGTACAACCCGCTGGAGACGCTGTCGTTCACTCTCAACGGTGCGACCTACACCGTCAACCCGTACCGCACTCCGACGCCGCCGCCGCCGGCGGCACCGACCGGCTTCAAGTGGGTGAACGAGAAGGGGTGCCAGATCATCTCCGCCGGGGAGAACGGCAACAACCCGACCGGCCTGCCGACTGCCCGCGGGTTCGGACCGGGCAACTTGTGGGTCCCCGGCAACGGCACATACGTGACGGGCCAGTCCGGCGGAGACGACATCGCCAACTTCAACGGCGGCAAGATGCTCGGCGTGAACTGACCCCCCGGAACCCCACCCCGACGAACCCACGGAGGTTCCCGCTCATGACCCGCACCCCCGCCGCCCGCCGGCCGGCGTTCACGCTCATCGAACTGCTGGTGGTGATCGCCATCATCGCCGTCCTCGCCGCCATCACCACGGGCGTGTTCGCCCGCGTCCGCGCGGCGCAGACGCGGTCCGCCACCGACACCACCCTGACCAAGATCAACGCCCGGCTGGAGCGGCGGGTGAAGGCGGTCAACGACCAGGTGGCCGACGACGCCAAGAACAACCATCCCGGCTACGCGGCCGTGCTGTCGGCGGTCCAGAACGTGGACCTGGCGAAGGCCATCTGGACCTACGCCAAGATGAAGAACGAGCTGCCGATGAGCTTCAATGAGGCGAGAGCGCCGGTAGTCATCAATGGCGGCCCGATCGCCACCCCGATCACCATCGCCGTAATCCAACCGAAGGCGGTGTTCACGGCCCTGCCCGCCGGGGCTCCCGGCGGCGGGCCGGACGAGTCCGCCGTGTGCCTGTTCCTGGCCGTCAACTCGAACGCCGGCGGCGGCACTGTCGCCGACAACGACGGGCTGGAGCAGCAGGTCGGCGACTCGGGGTTGAGCGGTTTGAAGTGCTTCAAGGACGCCTGGGGTACGCCCATCGCCTTCGTTCGCACCGCTTACAACAGTGAGCTTTCTGGAAAACCGTTCTTCAACCCGACGCTATCCAACCCGACGCCGTTCGACCCGTTCGACCCGCGTGGCAGTGGCAAACTGACCACCTTCTCCACCGGCAACCCGGCGTGGTGGAACGCGATCCGCGCGCCGGTGACGTGGGTGGCGATCCCGGCCACCTACCCCGTGACGCCGATCCAGAACCACACCTGGACGGCCATCTCGGCCGGCGCGAACAAGCAGTGGGGAGCGAACGCCGGCGGCGATGTCTACGGCAACGGCCCGGACACCGACTTCGGCAAGGACAACCACGTGTCGTACCGCCTCCGCCGCGAAGGCACCCGAGGAGATTGACCATGACCCGCGCACGGCTCTCGACCCGGCCGGGGTTCACCCTGGTCGAACTGCTGGTCGTCGTCGGCCTCATCCTGGTGCTGCTCGGCCTCACCCTCGCCGTGAGTACGTCCGGCATCACCGACTCGTACAAGGCGACGAACGCCTCCGACCGCGTGTCCGGCTGGCTGCTCATCGCCAAGAGCAAGGCGCAGCGGGAGAAGCGGCCGGCCGGCGTCCGGTTCGTCGTGTCGGCGAACAACCAGATCCGCGAGGCGCAGTACATCGAGGTGCCCGACCCGTACGCGCCGCTGCCGAACGCAGTCGGCGTATTGCCCCGGCTGCTGTTCCTGAACACCAGCGGCAGCGGCCTGAAGCGGGCGTTCCTCGCCAACGCCAACCCGGCCGACCTGACGCAGAGCGTGTTCGGGGGCGACATGCTGTCCCTCCCGGAGTTCAACACCCTGCACACGGTCGTCTCGTTCGGGGCACCGGCCGCGCCGGTCCCC
This sequence comes from Fimbriiglobus sp., assembly GCA_043738505.1. Classification (GTDB taxonomy): domain Bacteria; phylum Planctomycetota; class Planctomycetia; order Gemmatales; family Gemmataceae; genus JALHQU01. Next base: position 5,061 of record JAYUFU010000242.1, read on the forward strand.
GCCACGCTGCCGCCCGGCACCCTGGAGGTCTTCGTCCGCAACCCGGCGCTGCTCCCGACCGTCCCCCCCGGCACCGAACCGACCTACGCCACCACGGCGTTCGGCTTCCATCGCCGGCCGCAGCCGGCCATCGGCGAGCCGACCCTGCAACTGACCGGCGACATGATCGTGGACGGGCCGATCTGCCAGCCCGCCATCAACGGCGGGGCGGGTACCAGCTTCGACGTGCTGTTCGCGGCGAACGGCGAGGTGATGAACGCGAGCGGCGGGCGGACGGTACTTTGGGTCCGCGACGTGCGGCTGCCATTCAGCATCGCGGGAACCCGGCAACAGTACGAGGAAGCCGGGCAGATGGCGCTGATCGTCGTGTACTCGAAGACCGGGGCCATCGCCACGCAGCCGGTCCTGCTGCCGCCGAATCCGGACCCCTACGGGGCCACGAAGGACGCCGTGAACACGGGGCTGTGATGGAAGGCGAACGGCGCGACGTGAGTCGGCCGGTTCCGATTTTCACCGGCGGACTCAC
>JAYUFU010000243.1:0-5534 GCA_043738505.1 Fimbriiglobus sp.
CTGAATGAACTGATGTCCAACTGCCTCAAGCACGCTTTCAAGGACGCCCCGGAGGGCTGCATCCGGGTGACGCTGCGGAGGGGCTGCGATGATACCAACGTCCTGACCGTGGCCGACGACGGGGCCGGGTTCCCCCATGACCTCGACTTCCGCAATACCACGTCGTTCGGGATGCAGTTGGTGAACACCCTCGTAGAACAACTGAACGGCATGGTCGAGTTGAAGAACGACCGGGGGACCGAGATCACCGTTACCTTCCCCGCCAGGCTATAATTCACGACAGGAATCGTCCCCCCTCCCTCTGGATACAGAAGCGAGGGGGGCCGGAAACCAGGAACCTCCCCCATGACCCCGACCAACATTCTCGTCGTCGATGACGAGAAGATCATCGCCAAGGGCATCGAGAAACGCCTGAAGGGGATGGGCTACGCCGTCGCCGGGCTCATCGCCACGGGCGAGCAGGCCGTCGAGCTGGCGATGGAACATCCCCCCGACCTCGTCCTGATGGACATCAATCTCGGTGCCGGCATGGACGGGATAGAGGCGGCGAATTTGATCCGCAGACGGGCGAACGTCCCCGTCGTATTCTTGACCGCGCACTCGGACAACGCCACCCTCCAAAGGGCCAAACTGACGGAACCGTTCGGGTTCATCTCCAAGCCTTACGAGGACAAGGACCTACAGACGGCCATCGAGATCGGGCTGTACAAGCACAAGATGGAGCGGCGGCTGCGGGAGAACGAGCAGTGGCTCGCCGCCACCCTCGGCAGCATCGACGAAGGGGTGATCGCCACCGACGAGAAGGGCCGGGTGCGGTTCCTGAACGCGCTGGCCGAACGACTCACGGGATGGACGCAGGCCGACGCCCTCGGTAGGGACGTGCGGGAGGTCTTGCACATCGTCGACGAGAAGACCCGCGAACCCGTCCCGAACCCCGCCCTCCAAGCCCTCGAGAAGGGCGAGCCCGTCACCCTCTCCGACGACACCATCCTGATCGACAAGGGTGCCAGGGAGCGCCCCATCGACGACAGTGCCGCCCCGATCCGCGACGTGAACGGCAGGATGTCCGGAGCGGTTTTGGTGTTCCGAGACATCACCGAACGCCGCCGCCTGGAAGAGCATCTGCGGCAGGCGCTGAAGATGGAGGCCATCGGCCGACTGGCCGGCGGCATCGCCCACGACTTCAACAACATCATGACCATCATCACCGGGTTCTGCGAGCTGCTCCTCGGCGACGGACTGTCGGCCGCCGACCGCCGCGACGCGGTGACGCAGATCCACGACGCCGGCAACCGGGCGGCCGCCCTCACCCAGCAGATCATGGCGTTCAGCCGCAAGCAGGTGCTGATGCCGTGCGTGCTGAACCTGAACGGCGTCGTCCGCGACATGGCGGCGCTGGTGAAGCGGCTGATCGGGTCGAACATCGACATCGTCAGCCGGCCGGCGGCCGACCTGGGGGTGGTGAAGGCGGACCCCACGCAGATCGGGCAGGTGCTGCTGAACCTGGCGGCCAACGCCCGCGACGCCATGCCCGGCGGTGGCCGGCTGACCGTCGAGACGGCGAACGTCGAGGTGGGCGCGGGGGCCGCCGGCGTGCCCCCCGGCCGGTACGCGGTGCTGAGCGTCGCCGACACCGGCACCGGCATTCCGCCGGACGTGCTGCCCCGCATCTTCGAGCCGTTCTACACCACCAAGGGGGTCGGCCGGGGGACCGGGCTGGGCCTCGCCACCGTCTTCGGCATCGTCGAACAGAGCGGCGGGCGGATCGCGGTGGACAGCCAGGTCGGCGTCGGGACGACGTTCCGCGTCTACCTGCCGCGGGTGGACGACCCCGCGCCCGGCCTCACCGTCGGCCCGACCCTTCTGCCATCGACGGGGGTGGAAACCGTCCTACTGGTCGAGGACGAGGAGACGGTGCGGCAGTTGACCCGGACGATTCTCGAACGGGTCGGGTACCGGGTGCTGGAAGCCGCCGACGGCCGCGCGGCGGTGGCCATCGCCGACGCCCACGTCGGGCCGATCCACCTGCTCCTCACCGACCTGATGATGCCGCACCTGTCCGGCCGGGAGGTGGCCGAGCGGCTGCTGCCGACCCGACCGGAGATGCGGGCGGTGTTCATGTCCGGGTACACCGAGGACGCCGTCCTCCGCCTGGGCGTCGAGTCCGAGTCGCTGGACTTCCTGCACAAGCCGTTCACCCTGCACTCGCTGACCGCCAAGGTCCGCGAGGTGCTGGACCGCCCGTGACCCGCGCCCGTCGCCGCCCGATTCACGGTCCGGTTGCTCCTGTCGGTTTTGGGAGGGCGAGGCTCCCGCCGAGCCGTGCCGTCCGGGGTTTCACGTAGGTCGAAGGCCCCACCCCCTCCCGTCATGGCCCGCTCAACCGGCCCGCTGTCGAGGTGCAACCGGCCGTCGTCCAAATACCTCGTCAACGTCGGCTACCGGTTCGCGGCGTAGCTCACCGCCTGCCCGAACTCGCTTCGGCAGGGCCGTCCGGTGCCGCTCCGCGAACCGGTCGAGGACCGGCCGGGCGTGTTCCCGCCGGTGGAGTGACAGGGGAGTGTCATCGAGTGTCGCGTCCTTCGTCCGCCGGCGCACGGGGTGCGGACGACCGCCCGCGGGTTCCGGTCGCGGGTCTCGTGGGGGCCGCGGCGGGCGGGCAGCCGACGTGCCGCGCCCCGTCGGCGGGCACCGGGTCGTACCCGGCGCACGCGGCGGCGTGCCCGAACTCCCGGAATCCGCCGAGGAATCGCGTCGGGCACTCGCCCGACCGACCCGGCGTCAGGTCGAACGCCGAGTACGGGTGGGCGGCGTCGCAGAGGGCCACCCCGGCGGACGCTTACGCCCGACGAGTGGGACCGGCGCTCGCTCCCCAAGCCGACGACGCATCTGGCGTTCGCGGCCACCGGGAGAGATCGACCGGTTCGCGCCGCGCCGGGGCGCGTGGGCGGAGCAGCTCGGGTTGACCTTGTTCGAGCGGTCGAGTGCGTTCGCCGACGGGGCCGGGTGGATCGGGAACGCGGCGGCGTATCAGTTCCCCGGGCACCGCGGCACGCTCGACGTCTTCCACGCCGCCGAACACCTGGGGCGACGGCCCTGTTCGGCGAAGGGACGCCCGCGGGCCGGGAGTGGTTCCGGTCGGCCCTGCTCGGCGACGGCTGGTACGGCATCCGGGAGCACATCGGCCGGACCCCTGTGCTGTCCGATCCGCGACGCGGGCCGGACGGCCATCGACGATCTGGCGAACCATTCCGAGCGGCTCGACGACCGCCACCGATTGGCCTGCGGCGAGTTGATCGGCAGCGGACTCATCGAGGGGGGCGTGCGAGCCGGTGATCGGCAAGCGGATGAAGCAAACCGGGGGACCGCCAGTGCCTCAACCGCCCCCGATTGACGGGGAAAGGCGTTTCAGTTTGACGCGGACGTCCGGGGCGGTGAACGGCCAATCGACCGTCGTCCCGGCCTCGTTCCGCTGCCGCTCCCAGGCGGCGATCTCCCGCGCCAGCCGGCCGGCGTCGTCGATCCGCCGGTCCCGGCACTGTCGCGATCGCACTCGCCACTCCGTCTCCGCCACGTCCCACCCGCTGCCGTGCTTGGGCGTGTCGCGGACCTCAAGCCGCTCGGCCAACCGCCGCGCCTCGGCCACCGGGAACGCCTCGTGCAGCGACGCCAACTCGTGCGTGTTCGGGTCGTCAACGACCGGCACGATCCGGGCGGCGGTCGGCCCAGGCGGTGATCGGCGGCTGGCCGACCACCTGCCCCAGTTCGCCACCCCGCCCCGGCCACAGAAACTGGTGTAGAGACCAATGCTCCGGAACGGGCGGGGGGCGGACGCTTCGGAGGTGGGTATTGGCGTGTCGGGGCACAAGTGTCGCGCAGACTGAGAATTACCACACGTTCCGTCACGGCCGACGCCCAGGCCCCGCCACACGCCTCTGTACGAGTGGACAGACCAATCGCCACCCGCTTCCCCGACCGGCCGCCCGCGCTCGCCGGCCGAGTGGATCTACGGCATGGCTGTCGCCCGCAGTGCTGTACTGCGGGCGGGCGGGCTTAGCACTACAGCGCGGAATGATCGCAAACGTTTTCAAAACAAGGAGTTGTATCCGAAACTGGCTCCAAACTGGATCATCGACTCAACCCGGTCGGTTTGGGTTGGTTGGCCAACCTTTGGGATTCCCTGGGTGGTCACAGCAGCCAATTCTCGACCTTGATCGAAGCGGGCGTTTTGCAGGTCAGGGCGACCGATCATAAATATCTTCCCAACAAGATGTTGCGCTCATTCCGCGCTGTAGTGTTAGGGTGAGCGTCACTTGCGGTGGGAATTTTTCACGCGGCGGATGCGGTCCAGAAGGCCTCGCACTGGCCGAGTTTGCTGCGGAACAGGGCGTGGAGGTGGGAGATGGCGTTCGCGCCCTCCTCCGACCACCGCGCCCCGGTCACCTTCAGCCGCCGGTTCGCCACCGGCTTGCACGCCGCCTCCAGCAGCCCCGACCGGGTCGCCCACTCCTTCGCCCGGTACGCCGGGTAATCCATCTGGTGCACCTGGTTCTCGAAATAGCCGACCAACTGCCGGCGCGCCTCCCTCGCCGACCTCTTCCGGTCGCCGACCATCGTCCGCAGGCCGGCCAGCTCCGCCGCCCCGCCCTCGTGCTTGAGCCGGTGGCACCACCCGCCGGCCACCCGCTCCGCCTCCGCCGGATGCAACGCCCTCGCCCACGGCTCGCGTGTTCGGCCGCGCGGTCGAAGTCCGGGATGACCGCCGCGGCGCGGGGGACGTTCGTCCGCCGCCCGTCCTCGATCCCGGCCCCGCCGTCCGCAGGTCGTCGGCGGCGGCCTCCAATAGGGCGGCGTGAATGCGGTCGGCGTCGGCCGTCTGGTCGGCAGTGAGGGCGGGGCGCGGGGTGCGACGGGCCATCGGAAGGCTCCTGATGGGAGGGACTTCGGTCAAGCGCCCATGATTGCCTCGCCGACGCCAAAAAGCCACCAACTTCCACGACGCTCACCCTGGCGAACCCGACCCAGGGCTACTCAGAGATTGAAGGTGGGGCGTTGAGCATGTCCAGGGCGCGGTCGGGGAAGGCGGCCCTCTCGCGGGTGGCGGCCGGCATGCTCGGGTGGTCGGTGTTCCGCAGCAGGGACACCGCAACGTTCCGCCGCGATGCCAGCACCCGCGGCGCGGTCCCCCGCCGCACCCGGCAGCGGTCCTCCCGGAACGTCTCGTCGCGGGTGTGGTTCAGGCCGTTCCCGATCCCCAGTGGTCCCGCGTCGGCCCCGGCAGCCGGGCGGCGTCGGCCACCAACCGGCTCTGGCTGGTGAACCCGGACACCACCTCCACGGTCGTCGTCCCCTTCGCCGTCCGCTCGCGCACCCGCCGGAACACCTGCCACACCCTTCGGCCACCCACTCGGGTACTCGTTCCGCCACGTGCTGGTCGTGATCGTCCGCCGCTCGATCCGCCCGTGCCCCTGACGCCGCGACGTGGCCGTCTCCCCGTCCCGGCGGCCGCGGACGGTCTTGCCGTCGAGGGCGAG
>JAYUFU010000244.1:0-15959 GCA_043738505.1 Fimbriiglobus sp.
GGCTGCCGGACTTCGTCATCCGAAGGCGGGCCGTGCGGATCAACGACACCCGTGGGACGGAATGAGTGACTCCTATCAGGGTCGGAAGACAACCAAAGACCCGCGAACCCAGGGCGAGAGCGCCTGGGCTGGAGGAGACAGCCCTTCGGGCTGAAGACGAGGGGCGCGGCTGACGAGAGTTTGGTCGAGTGTCCGGGTGCCGGGAAACAACTTGACGGCGGTTTTCGGCAGGCGGTGATATCCTGATTCGTGGATTGTTTGTCCCAATCACCGGGATGGGGTTTCAGTTCTGCGGTAGAGGTGGAGGACCGCGTGAAGCACAAAATCCTAACTGGGCTATCGGCCGAATCGCTGCGTGCTTGCGTGCCGGCCCGGTACCGTCCGCGCCTACCTGATACGTTGCCGGGACCGTTCTACACGCTGGTGCTGTTTCGCAACGACCGCAATGACGTGGTGCTTTCGCGGGCGGTCGAGTCGGCGATTTCCGACATCGCCGACGTGGCCGAACCGGTGGTCGCGGTGGGCGGCTGCTTCACGGCTGAGGGTTTGGAGTTGCTCCGCGCGCGGCAGGCGACCGTCCTTCAACTCTCAGAGTTCTACTGGACGGACGAGTCCTACCGGGCCATCCGCGAGCCACGCTGATCGCGGCCGGAAGTGCCTCCTTCAAATCTCTTCGCCGCCCGCCCGCTATCATGTCCGCATGGAACGCTTGAACAAATTCCTGGCGCACGCCGGGGTCGGCAGCCGCCGGCACGTCGAGACGATGATCACCGCCGGGCGGGTGAAGGTGAACGGCCGTATTGTCCGCGACCTGGCCACCAAGGTGGACCCGGACGCGCACAAGGTGAGCGTGGACGACCAGCCGGTGAAGACCGAGCGGATGGTCTACTGGGTCGTCCACAAGCCCGTCGGCTACCTCTGCACCAACCACGACCCCAGCGGGCGGCCGCTGGCGCTCGAACTGATTCCGCACGTGGACCAGCGGGTGTACACCGTCGGCCGGCTCGACGAGGCGAGCGAAGGGATGCTGTTGATGACGAACGACGGCGACCTCGCGCACAAGTTGATGCACCCGAAGTTCGAGATCGAGAAGACGTACCTCGTGCTGGTCGCGGGCTCGCCGTCCAAGTTCGACCTGGACAAGCTGTTGGAGGGCGTGTGGCTGAGCGACGGCAAGGTGAAGGCCAAGAAGGTGCGGCGGATCAAGCCGGCCGGCGAAGCCACCTGGCTGCGGATCGTGCTGGCCGAAGGCAAGAACCGCGAGATCCGCCGGATGCTGGCGAAGCTGGGGCACAAGGTGCTGCGGCTGCGGCGGATCGCCATCGCCAGCGTGCTGCTGGACAAGCTGCCGAAGGGGAAGTCGCGCAAGGTCAGCCCGACGGAGTTGGAAGAGCTGAAGCGGATTGCCGACGGCAGCGCGGCGAAGGCGACGCGGCTGGCGAAGAAGGAAGCCGAAGAGGACGAACCCCTGCCCGAGGGCTGACGCTCATGGCGGTCGAAACGGTGCTGGTGGTGAACGTCGGCTCGTCCAGCGTGAAGGCGGCGGTCTACCGCGACGGCACCGAAACCGAGCGGCACAAGCTCCCGCTCAACGATACAGTCGCCCTCTCGGAACTGGTTACTCGTGTTCGCCCGGATGCCGTCGGCCACCGCCTCGTCCACGGCGGGATGAAGTTCACGCAGCCGGTGCGCATTACGCCGGACGTGCTGGCCGAACTCGACGCCCTGGTGCCGCTCGCCCCGCTGCACCTGCCGCCGGAATTGGCCGTCATCCGCGCGGTGGAGCAGCTCCTTCTCGGCGTCCCGCAAGTCGCCTGCTTCGACACCTCCTTCCACGCCGCGATGCCGCCCGTCGAAACGCGGTACGGCATCCCGGCGAAGTACCACGACGCCGGCGTCCGCAAGTACGGCTTCCACGGCCTGTCGTACCAGTTCATCGCCTCCCAACTGCCCGGCATTTCCCAACGCGCCGCAACCGGCAAGACGGTCGTCTGTCACCTCGGCAGCGGGGCCAGCGTGTGCGGGATGCTGGCCGGCAAGAGCGTCACCACCTCGATGGGCTTCTCGCCGCTCGATGGGTTGCTCATGGCCACCCGCTGCGGGCGGATCGACCCCGGCGTGCTGCTCTACCTACTGAAGCACGACGGCATGACCGTCGATCAAGTAGAACACCTGCTGGAGCGCGAGTCCGGGTTGCTCGGCGTGTCCGGAGTCAGCGGCGATATGCAGAAGTTGACGATTGCAACTCCGGAATCGGTCCTCGCGGTGTCGCTGTTCTGCCGCATGGCGGCGAAGGAAATCGCGGCGGCCGTCGTCGTCCTGGGCGGGCTGGATGCGCTGGTGTTCACCGCCGGCATCGGCGAGAATTGCCCACCCGTCCGCGCCGGCATCGTGAACGAACTGGCTTGGCTCGGCGTCACATTCGATCCGACCGCGAATGATCGGAACGCGGCCGCCTTTCATATACCGGGCAGCAAGATCGCGTTGCTCCGCATCCCGACGAACGAGGAGCGGGTGATCGCCGAGGACACCGCGACGGCGTGCGGCTTCACGTCCGGCTTCCCGGCCCCCGCCCGCGCCGCTGACGGCCCGCTGTTAGCGGAGCTGGCCCGCATCGACGCCTACTGGCGGGCGGCCAACTACCTGTCCGTCGGCCAAATCTACCTGCTCGACAACCCGCTGCTCCGCGAACCGCTGGAGCGCAAGCACGTCAAGCCCCGCCTGCTCGGCCACTGGGGGACGACGCCGGGGTTGAACTTCATCTACGCGCACCTGAACCGCGTCATCAAGCGGGACGACTTGAACGTGCTGTACGTGTGCGGGCCGGGGCACGGCGGGCCGGGGATCGTGGCGAACGTGTATCTGGAGGGCGTGTATACAGAAGTGTATCCGGAGATCACCCGCGACGCGGCCGGCCTTCGCAAGCTGTTCAAGCAGTTCAGTTTCCCCGGCGGCATCCCGTCGCACGTCGCGCCGGAGACGCCCGGCAGCATCCACGAGGGCGGCGAACTCGGCTACTCGCTGGCGCACGCCTTCGGCGCGGCGTTCGACAACCCGGACCTGATCGTCGCCTGTGTGGTCGGCGACGGCGAGGCGGAGACCGGCCCGCTGGCCACCGGCTGGCACGGCAACAAGTTCCTCAACCCGGCCCGCGACGGGGCGGTGCTCCCCGTCCTGCATTTGAACGGCTACAAGATCGCCAACCCGACGGTGCTGGCCAAACTGCCGCACGACGAACTCGCGGCGCTGATGCGCGGGTACGGGTACGAGCCGCACTTCGTCGAAGGGTCCGATCCGCCGGTCGTCCACCAGCGGATGGCGGCGGTGATGGACGCCTGCGCCGCCCGCATCCGCGACATCTGGACGCAGGCCCGGAGCGGCGGCCCGGTGACGCGGCCGCTGTGGCCGATGATCGTGCTGCGGACGCCGAAGGGGTGGACCTGCCCGCACGAGATCGACGGCCATGTGGTGGAAGGCTCGTGGCGCTCGCACCAAGTGCCGATGGACAACATGGACAAGCCGGGGCACGTCGCCGTCCTCGAAGGCTGGATGAAGAGCTACCGGCCGGAGGAACTGTTCGACGCCGCCGGGGCGCTCCGGCCGGAGCTGGCCGCGCTCGCACCGGGCGGGACAAAGCGGATGGGCGCGAACCCGCACGCCAACGGCGGGCAGTTGATGAAGCCTCTGGTGATGCCCGATTTCCGCCAGTACGCGATTGCAGTGGACAAGCCCGGCGCGGCTTCGGCCGAGGCGACGCGGGTGCAGGGGACGTTCGTCCGCGACGTGATGAAACTGAACCTGCCCGCCGCGAACTTCCGCGTCTTCAGCCCGGACGAGAACGCCAGCAATCGCTGGGGCGATGTGTTCACCGTGACCGACCGCTGCCTGGTCGCGCCGGTCGAACCCAATGACACATCGGTGTCACCGGACGGGCGGGTGATGGAAGTCCTGAGCGAGCACCAGTGCCAGGGGTGGCTGGAGGGCTACCTGCTGACGGGCCGGCACGGGTTCTTCAACTGCTACGAGGCGTTCATCCACATCATCGACAGCATGTTCAACCAGCACGCGAAGTGGTTGAAGGTGTGCAACCACATCCCGTGGCGGCGGCCGATTGCAAGCCTGAACTACCTGCTCACCTCGCACGTCTGGCGGCAGGACCACAACGGGTTTTCGCACCAAGACCCCGGCTTCCTCGACCATGTGGTGAACAAGAAGGCGGAGATCATCCGCATCTATCTGCCGCCGGACGCGAATACGCTGCTGTGGGTGACGGACCACGTGTTGCGGACATGGAACCGCGTGAACGTCGTCGTCGCCGGCAAACAGAAGGCTCCAGTGTGGTTGACGATGGACGAGGCGGCGAAGCACTGCGAGGCCGGCCTCGGCGTGTGGGAGTGGGCCGGCACCGACGGCGGCGCGACCCCGGACGTGGTGATGGCCTGCTGCGGCGACGTGCCGACCCTGGAAACCCTGGCGGCGGTGAAGTTGCTCCGCGAACACCTGCCGGCCGTGCGGGTGCGGGTGGTGAACGTCGTCAACCTGATGAAACTCCAGGACCAGCGCGAACACCCGCACGGGCTGACCGACGCCGCGTTCGACGCCCTGTTCGGCACCGACACGCCGATCCTCTTCAACTTCCACGGCTACCCGTCGCTGATCCACCAGTTGACCTACCGCCGCAAGTGCCACCCGCACCTGCATGTGAAGGGTTACAAGGAGGAGGGCACCACGACGACGCCGTTCGACATGTGCGTGCTGAACGACATCGACCGCTTCAAGCTGGTGATGGATGCGATCGACCGCGTGCCGGGTCTGGCGACCACCGCCGCCGCGGTGCGGGACCGGATGCTGGCGAAGCGGGCCGAACACAAGGCCCACATCGCCGACCACGGCGACGACCTGCCGGAAATCCTCGACTGGAAATGGCTGGGCTAACACACCCCTCCCCGGACTCCCTCCCATGACCCGGATCGCCTGCGCCTTCGCGCTACTGCTCGCTTGCCCCGCGTTCGCCGCCACGTTCGACGTGAGCCAGCCGCCCAAGGACGGCGAGAAGTACAAGTCGGCCGACTTCCGGCTGTGGGTGCCGGACGGGGTGACGACCGTCCGCGCGGTGATCGTCCGCCAGCACGGGTGCGGGCGGAAGGGCATCGACCACGCCGACGACCTGCAATGGCAGGCCCTCGCCGCCAAGTACGATGTGGCGCTGCTCGGCACGCACTTCCAGCAGGCCAAGGAGTGCAAGGACTGGTTCGACCCGGCCGGCGGCTCGGAGCGGGCGTTCTTCGACGCGCTGGCGCACTTCGCCAAGGAGAGCAAGCACCCGGAGCTGGTCGCCGCGCCGTGGGCCATCTGGGGGCACTCCGGCGGGTCGCTGTGGGCGTGCCACATGACCAACCGCCACCCGGAGCGGGTGGTCGCCGTCTGGGGCCGGTCGCAGGCGCTGACGGATTACGGCGAGAAGGCGCTCGGCGTGCCCGTCGTCTTCAACTACGGCACCGGCGAGAAGGCGGGGCAGTTCGCCAGCGTCCACAAGAACTCGCAGGAGGCGTTCGCCAAGTACCGGCCGAAGGGCGCGCTGTGGGCCGTCGCCATCGATCCGAAGAGTTCGCACGACTGCCGGAATTCGCGGGCGCTGGCCGTGCTGTTCTTCGACAAGATGCTGACCGCCCGGCTGCCGAAGGACGGGGTGAAGCTGAAATCGCTGGCCGACGGCCCGTTCTGGCGCGGCGAGTCGGACACGCTCGCCGTGCTGTCGCCGGAGGTGTCGCGCGGCAACCCGCTGGCAGACTCGTGGCTGATCGACGAGCCGTTCGCCAAGGCGTGGCAGGAGTATTGCAAGACCGGGGACGTGACGGACGCCACCCCGCCGCCGGTGCCGACCGGCGCGACCGCGACGGCCGGTGACAAGGGGGTGTCGCTGACGTGGGCGGCCGTCGCCGACATCGAGAGCGGGCTGAAGCAGTTCGTGATCCGCAAGAATGGCGCGAAGGTCGGCACCGCCGGCGGGGAGAAGGTCAAAGGGAACCCGAACGGGTTCGTGCAGGTGTGGAACTACGGCGACGAGCCGGAGCCGAAGGCGACCGCGTTCGCGTTCGCCGACCCGGACGGGAAGGCGGGCGACCAGTACACGCTGACGGCGGTCAACCACGCCGGGCTGGAATCGAAGCCGAGCGCCCCCGCGACGGCGAAGTGAGGCCGCCCCGCCGGTTGCCCCGGCCGCGCTTCGCGGGTACAGTGTGCCGGTTCGGTCTCCCCTCCCACCGATCCCCACCGCCGCATGACCCCGTCGTCCGCCCTCGCGCCCACCCGCTACCGTTACTTCGTCCTCGGGTTGCTCTGCCTGCTGGCCATGATCACCTACATGGACCGCGCCGCCAACGGCAGCGCCAGGCAGGCGATCATGGCCGACCTGAACGCCGACCTGCCCGACGAGAAGAAGTACAACGCCGAGGATTTCTTCTACGTCCTGATGGCGTTCCAGTTGGCCTACGCCATCTTCGAGGTGCCGTCCGGCTGGCTCGGCGACACGCGCGGGCCGCGCTCGACGCTGCTCCGCGTGGTCCTCTGGTGGTCGGCGTTCGTTGCGATCACGGGGTTCGTCGGCATGACCCTGCCGACCGGCCTCTACATCGGCTTCGTCGGGCTGATCGTCATCCAGTTCCTGTTCGGCGTCGGCGAGGCGGGGGCGTTCCCGAACATCTCCAAAGCGTTGTACAACTGGTTCCCGGCGTCGGCCCGGGGGTTCGCCAAGTCGTGCGTCTGGATGGCCGCGCGGCTGATGGGCGGGCTGACGCCGCTCATCTGGGTGCTGCTGACGAACTGGAAGGTCGGCGGGATGCACGGCGAACTCCTGCCCGACGGCACGCACGGGGACGGCGGCCTCGGCTGGCGGGAGACGATGTGGCTGTTCGCGGCGGTGGCGGGGGTGTGGACCGCCGTCTTCTACTTCACCTTCACCAACAAGCCGGTGCCGGGCAAGACGAACGCGGCGGAAATGGACCTCATCAACGCCGGGCGGGTGGTGACGGCCGGGCCGGTGCGGGTGCCGTGGGGGAAGCTGCTGCGGTCGCGGAACCTGTGGGCCGTCTGCGGCATGTACGTCGTCACCAACTTCTGCTGGTACTTCCTGATGTACAACCACCCCGGCGCGATGAAGGAGACGTTCCCGGAGTGGAACAACAGCCCCGGCGGGCGGCTGCTGCTGGCCCTGCTCAGCGGCGCGCCGCTGCTGGTCGGCATGTTCGGCTGCTACCTCGGCGGGGTGCTGTCGGACCGGTACATCCGCCGCACCGGCGACCGCAAGTGGGGCCGGCGGGTGTACGGCATGATCGGCTACGGCATGGCCGGGTGCATGTACCTGGTCGCCATCGCGGCCAAGCTGATCGCCCCGGAGAACGTCTGGGCGCTGGCCATCCCGCTGATGCTCATGGGCTTCTTCAACGACCTCATCATGGCCCCGGCGTGGGCCACCTGCCAGGACATCGGCCGCGAGTACGCCGCCACCGTGAGCGGGGCCATGAACATGGTCGGCAACCTGGTCGGGGCGGTGACCGGCATCTTCGTGACGGGCATGATCCTGTCGGCGCACTCGGTGCAAGACCCCACGACCAAGAAGTTCGTCGTGCAGACCTCCGGGTACGTCGTCTGCTTCGGCATGTACGCCGTGGTCTACTTCCTCGGCGTCGGCCTGTGGCTGCTCATCGACGCCAGCAAACCCATCGTGCCGGACGAAGACGCGGCGTGACGGAGCTAGAATGGGCTGTGATCCGCCGCGCCCGCTCCCGGTTCCACGCCCATGCCGCACTCCGACACGTCGCCGTTCTGTCCCATCGCCGCCGCCCTGGACGACCTCCGCGGCGGCAAGATGATCGTCCTCGTCGACGACGAACACCGGGAGAACGAGGGCGACCTCGTCATGGCCGGCGAACACGCCACCCCGGCGGCCGTCAACTTCATGATCCGCCAGGCGTGCGGCCGGCTGTGCGTGTCGTTCTCCGCCCCGAACGCCAAGCGGCTCGGCCTCGACCTGCTGCCCGGCGTCCACCTCGACCCGACCGCCACCCCGTTCACCCACAACTTCGACGCCCGCTACGGCGTCACCACCGGCATCTCGGCGGCCGACCGGTCGCACACCATCCGCGTCTGCGCCGATCCGGCCAGCGGCCCGGACCAGCTCGTCCGCGACAAGGGGCACGTCGATGGGCTGATCGCCCGCAACGGCGGGGTGCTGGTGCGGGCCGGGCACACCGAGGGCAGTGTCGATCTGTGCCGGCTGGCCGGGCTGCGCGAGGTCGCCGTCATCTGCGAAATCCTGAACGAGGACGGCAGCATGGCCCGCCTGCCGGACCTGCAAGCGTACTGCCGCACGCACGAGTTGAAGCTGTGCAGCATCGCCGACCTGATCGAGTACCGCCGCCGTTCCGAGAAGCTCATCAAACGGGAGATCGCGCTGACGCTGCCGACGGAGTTCGGCACCTTCAACCTGATCGCCTACTCGTCGGTGGTGGACAGCGAGCCGCACCTGGCGCTGACGCTCGGCGGCATCGGCGTGGAGACGCCGGCCGGCGTGCCGATTCAGGACGAGCCGGTGCTCGTGCGGATGCACAGCGAGTGCCTGACCGGGGACGCCCTGCACAGCCAGAAGTGCGACTGCGGTCCGCAACTGCGGTACGCCATGCAGCAGGTCGCGGCGGCCGGTCGCGGGGTGATCGTGTACATGCGGCAGGAGGGCCGCGGCATCGGCCTGTTGAACAAGCTGCGGGCCTACAAATTGCAGCAGGAAGAGGGGCTGGACACGGTGGAGGCGAACCAGCGGCTCGGCTTCGCCCCGGACCTGCGGCACTTCGGCATCGGCGCGCAGATCCTGCACGACCTCGGCGTCCGCCAACTCCGCCTGCTGACGAACAACCCGCGCAAGGTGATCGGCCTGGACGGGTACGGCCTCCGCATCGCCGAGCGGGTGCCCATCCAGATGACCCCCGGCGACCACAACCGCGACTACCTCACCACCAAGCGGGCCAAGCTGGGCCATTTGCTGGAAGAGTAGGTCGCGGTCGATCCGGCCGCAGGCCGGGGAGGCCCGACAGCCAACCGCGTCGGGCCTCCCCAGCCTGCGGCCGGCTCGACCGCGACCTACACCATTGGCTGCGAATCAGTCGCCCCGCCGTCGCCACAGCCGCGACCACCACGGTCCAGTGAGGATCACCTTCTTTCCGTTCCTGTTCGGGCGAGTCGGGGGTCGATTCTGTAGACGAGTGCCTTACCGGCCGCCCAAGTCCCGCAAGCGACTGCGGAGGTACTTGGCCCGCGCCGCGTTGCGGGCCTCGCCGTCGAGGGCCTGGCCGGTCAGCTTCTGGAGGTGCGCCGACTGCGAGTGGATGAAGAGCTGATTCACGGTGGTTAGCGGCAAGTCGTCCAGCAGGTGCAGGTGAATGCCCAGCCGCACGGCGGACAGCAGCTCCATCGTCTCGTCGGTGTTGATCATGGTGGCGCTGCCGAGCGTCCCGATGGCGCGCGCCACGCGGTCGTGTTCGGCCTGCCGCCGCTCCTTCAGCAGCACCTGCCGGGCCTGCCGCTCGTAGGTCAGGATCATGCCGATGACTTCGCCGATCTCGGCCAGCAGTCGCGGCTCCGACTTGCCCAGCGTCACCTGGTTGGAAATCTGGTACAGGTCGCCGCTCGCGCGGCTGCCCTCGCCGTACAGCCCGCGGACCGCCAAGTTGATCTTCTGCAGCGCCTTGAACACCTTCTCGATCTGCTTGGTGATGCCCAGCGCCGGCAGGTGCAGCAGCACGCTCGCCCGCATGCCGGTGCCGACGTTCGTGGGGCAGGCCGTCAGGTAGCCGAAGCGGTCGTGGAAGGCGTACCGCAGGCGGCTCTCGATGGCGTCGTCCACGGCGTCGATCCGCTCCCACGCCTCGTCCAGGGCCAGCCCGCTCCGCATCACCTGGATGCGGAGGTGGTCCTCCTCGTTCACCATGATGGACACCGACTCGCGGCTGTCGAAGGCCACCCCGCGCGGGCCGTCCAGGGCGTTCGCCAGCTCGCGGCTGATGAGCTGCCGCTCGACCAGGAACAGCCGGTCCAGCGGGGCCATGCCGTTGACGCTGATGTAGTCCAGCTTCGGGCTGATGTCGGCCTTGGCGATGGCGTCCCGCGCGCGGGCCTCCACGTCCGCCTTCTGCGCCGCGCTGGCGCGGGTGGTGAAGGGGATGTCGGCCAGGTTGCGGGCCAGCCGGATGCGGGTGGACACGACGGCGTCCGAGTCCGGCCCGGTGCCGCGGAGCCACTCGCCCAGCGTCGGCAGCATGTCATCGAGGTTCATCCGCCCCTTCCTTCTGTCGGATGGTGTCGCGGAGGACGGCCGCCTCCTCGTACCGCTCGGCGGCCACGGCGACCCGGAGTCGCTCGCGGAGGTCGGTCAGTTCGGTTCGCTTCGCTTGCCCGTCGCCGGCCGACCGCGGGGCCTTGCCGGTGTGGGCGGTGGCCCGGTGGATCTTGTCCAGCAGCGGCTCCAGGGCCGGGCGGAAGGCGGCGTAGTCGGCCGGGCAGCCGAGCCGCCCGTGCTTGCGGAACTCGGTGTACTGTAGGCCGCACGTCGGGCAAATCAACGCGGCGGACTCCGCCGCGGGCGGCGGCGGGCCGAGGACGAGGGCCACCAGCGCCTGCAAATTCAGGTGCCCGCCGACCGGGTCGGGCAGCAGCTGCTTCTCCCGCGCGCACCGCTCGCACAGGTGCGACTCCTTCTTCACCTTCTGGACGATGTCCGTCAGGTGAACGGTGGCCGGGTCGCCGCAGAACTGGCAGACGGGGGGCATGGCAAGTTCCAGGTTCCAAGTTCCAGGTTCCAAGTTCAAAACCGAAACGGGCCAGCGGAGAGTGACGGTCCCTGTCTTTCAACTTGGAACTCTGAAACTTGAAACCGGTTAGGGGGCCTCTTCCAGCCGGCGGATGCGGTCGCGGAGCTGGGCCGCCTCTTCGTAGTGTTCCTCGGTGACGGCCAACTGGAGCTTCCGCTTCAGCGTGTTCAACTCGGCCTGCGAGGACTTCGGCTTCGGCCGCCCGCGCGGCGTCTTCCCTTCGTGCCGGGTGGCCCCGTGGATGCTGTCCAGCAGCGGCGTCAGTTCCTCGCGGAACTGGTCGTAGTCGTGCGGGCAGCCGAACCGCCCGGCGTTGCGGAACTCGACGAACTTCAGCCCGCAGGCGGTACACACCTTGCCGCCGAAGTCGTCCGGGTCGGCGACCGCCTTGGCCGTCCCCTTCTTCGGGCTGCCGCCGGCCGGGTACAGGTACTTGCGGGCGCAGTCCTCGCACAGATGCACTTCCTCGAACGCCCCGGCGGTGAGGACTTCGGTGATGTGGACGGTCGCCTGCTTCGGGCACCGCTGGCACTTCTTCATGGGGAGACATCCGAGAGGCCAAGTCGTATTCCCGATTCTAGCACCGGCGGCCGCGACCCGGTAGGTTGGTAGAGCGATTGGTTCCGGAGATGAATGCGCCCCTGTCTTCGCGGCGAGCCGAACACGCTTGCGGACTCGCTGCGCTCGCCGCGAAGAGACGGCTGGCCTTCTTCCTTGTCTCTCCAAGAGTTCGCCCATGTCCGCCCCCATCGGGTTCGCCGTCGTCGGCTGCGGGATGATCGCCCGGTTCCACGTCGCCGCGCTGAAGGAAATCCCCGACGCCCGCGTCGCCGGGGTCGTCAGCCGGAGCGTCGATACCGGGAACACGTTCGTCGCCGACTTGACGCTCGATTGTCCGGTGTTCACGATCGTGGAGGACGCCGTCCGCGCGCCGGGGGTGGACGCGGTCATCGTCACCACGCCGAGCGGGGCGCACAAGGAGCCGTCGCTCATCGCCGCCGCCGCCGGCAAGCACGTCGTCGTGGAAAAACCGCTGGAAATCACCGGCGAACGCTGCCAGGACATCATCGACGCTTGCGACCGCGCCGGGGTGAAGCTCTGCACCATCTTCCCGTCGCGGTTCGGGGACGCCAACCTCGCGCTGAAGGCGGCCGTGGTCGCCGGGCGGTTCGGCCGGCTGACGCTGGGCGAAACGTCGTGCAAGTGGTGGCGGTCGCAGGCGTACTACGACGAGGGCGGGTGGAAGGGGACGCAAGCCCTGGACGGCGGCGGGGCGATGATGAACCAAGCCATCCACAACGTGGACCTGCTGCTGTGGATGATGGGCGATGTGACGCACGTCTCCGGATTTACGGCCACGCTCGCCCACGAGCGCATCGAAGTCGAGGACACGGCCGTCGCGGTGCTGCGGTTCAAGAGCGGGGCGCTCGGCGTCATCCAGGCGACCACCAGCGTCCACCCCGGCTACCCGAAGCGGATCGCCATCCACGGCAACGCCGGCTCCGCCGAGATCGAGCAGGACGACGTGATCCGCTGGGATTTCACGCCGGAGACGGACGCAGACCTGGAGGTGAAGAAGCGGTTCGCGGCGAAGGTGGGGGCCAGCGGCGGGGCGGCCGACCCGAAGGCGATCGGCCACGAGGGGCACCGCCGGCAGCTCGCCGACTTCGTCCATGCGATCCGCACCGACACCGCCCCGCAGGTGGACGGCCGCGAGGGCCGCAAGGCCGTGGACGTGATCCGCGCCATCTACGAATCGAACGCCACCGGCCGGGTGGTGGAGGTAGGGAGAGGTTGATGTGGGACCATGGCCGTAGTATAATACTCTAGTCTCATATTTCGGCAGGTGAGCCGTGAGCGACACGCCGGAAGAAATCGAGTTCGCCTTCACGCCTCGGTTCACCCGATGGCTTCGAAAGGCCGATCTGGTAACTCCCGTCAACCGTCTCATGGAACAGTTGAAAGGCGATCCGACCAGTGGCGATGTGATTCCCGGTTCGCGCGGCATCCGGAAGGTTCGTATGGCCGGTGCCGGACGCGGCAAACGCGGCGGCTTTCGAGTGATCTACACGATCCTGATCGAGGGAACCCTGCTCGTCTTGCTGGACGGGTACTCGAAGAGCGACAAGGACGATTTGACCGCCGACGAGTTGGCCGATCTGTTGACGGCGGCGGCCGGTGTGGAACGACGGGTGCGAGCGGAACGGGCCGCGAACACCGAAACCGAGGAGGGTTGATTCATGGCGACCTTGACAGCCAAGCGGAAGACCGCACCCAAAGCGGTTCCGACGCGCAAAGCGAAGCCGAAACCCCCCAAACTCACCTTCGGCCAGCGGCTCGTTGAAGGAATGCAAGAGGTGCTGAGGGAAGTCAGCGGCGAGGACACGGACTGCATCCGCTTCAAGATTCCCGCGAACGCGACTCTGGAACAGATCAGTGCCGCGCACGATGCCGCATACGAAGCGTTGCTCGCCAAGCAGACGGCGCGGAAGATGAAACTGGCCCCGCCGGCGGAGGTGTCGGCCGCGCGGGTGAAAGCCGGGCGGGACGCGCTCGGCCTCAGCCAGCAGGTGTTCGCCGACTTCCTCGGCGTCGGGGTGGCTCTGGTGCGGGCGTGGGAAGGCGGGACGCGGTCGCCGAAGGGGGCCGACCGCCGCCTCCTCGCCGACATCGCCGCCCGCCCCGACTACTGGCGGGACCAGGTGCGGCTGGCGAAGCGGACGTGACCGTGTGGTGATGAAGTCGCCGCGAAGCTCCCCATCCTCTTCGCGGCGACTTCCGGAGCCGCGCCAACTGCCGCTGGGGGACATCATGACGGAAGCGGATTGGCTCACGACGGGCGACACGGGGGCAATGTTGACGTGCTTGCGTTCCCAGTATGGCTCTCACAAGCAGGCCTCTTCGCGACGGAAATTGCGACTCTTCGGGTGCGCGTGTTGCCGCGATCAGTGGGAGGCGATGACCGATACTCGGAGCCGAGCCGCAGTGGAATTCATGGAATTACTCGCCGACGGATCCGCAGACAGACAGGGAATTCACGAGACGAAACGCGCTGCCCGATCCGTTTGTGACGAGCACGGATGGGGTCCTGACAATCCCGATCAGGAGTTTGAGGCGTTCGAGTTCGCGGAACGTCACACGAGTCGTCGGGCGGCCGAGAACGTATATCGATTGGTGGAAGCTAGGCCACTCGAGTCCGCGATCTCTGACGCTGCCGTTCGGCTGACTGTGTACGACTTCGGCTCGGCGGAAGAGGTGTCACGCTGGCGTGCCCGCCTCCACGTCGTTGCCGCGTATCTCCGGGACATCTTCGGCAACCCGTTCCGGCCGGTGGCGTTCGACACCGCGTGGCGTACGGAAAACACGGTCGGCCTGGCGGCTCGCTTGTATGAGGAGCGCGACTTCGCCGCGATGCCGATCCTGGCGGATGCCCTCGAAGAATCGGGCTGCGACAATCCCGACATCCTGTCGCACTGCCGCGAGCCGGGCGTTCACGTCCGCGGCTGCTGGGTCGTCGATCTGGTACTCGGCAAGGGGTGAGCGGCGCGGCGGCTATCCATAAAACACCACCCCACACCTCCGGAGTCTCCCCCGATGGCGACCGCCACCGCGACCCTGCCTTACCGCCAGCTCTACATCAACGGCCGGTGGTGCGACGCCGCCGGCGGGCGGCGGATGGGCGTCGTCAACCCGGCCACCGAGGAGGCGTTCGCCGAGGTGGCCAAGGGCGGCCGCGACGACTGCCGGCGGGCCATCGAGGCCGCCGCCGCCGCCATGCCCGCGTGGATGAAACTGACCGCCTTCGACCGCGCCAAAATCCTCAAGAAGACCGCCGACCTGCTCCGCGAGCGGGCCGACCAGTACGCCCGCGACATGACGATGGAGCAGGGCAAGCCCCTCGTCGAATCGAAGGGCGAGGTGCTGCAAACCGCCGACACGTTCGAGTGGTTCGCCGAGGAGGCGAAGCGGGCCTACGGCCGCATCGTGCCGAACAGCGTGCCCGGCAAGCGGCACTTCGTCATGCACCACCCGGTGGGGGTTGTGGCGTGCATCGGGCCGTGGAACTTCCCGATGGCGCTGCAATCGCGGAAGATCGCGCCGGCGCTGGCGGTCGGCTGCACGGTGGTGTCGAAGCCGGCCAGTCAGACGCCGCTGTCCACGATCAACATCTTCGACTGCCTGATCGACGCCGGGCTGCCGCCGGGCGTGGCGAACATGGTCATCGGGCCGGCGTCCGAGATCGGCGACGAGTTCATGGCCAACCCGCTGGTGCGGAAGGTCAGCTTCACCGGCAGCACCGCCGTCGGCAAACACCTGATGCGGCAGGCGGCGGACACTGTCAAGCGGCTGTCGCTGGAGCTGGGCGGGCACGCGCCGTTCATCGTCTTCCCGGACGCCGACCCGGAGGTCGTGGCGAAGGCGGCGGTCCTGGGCAAGTTCCGCAACAACGGGCAGGTGTGCATCAGTCCCAGCCGGTTCTTCGTCCACCAGGACATCTCGAAGCGGTTCACCGAGGTGGCGGTGGAGGAGGCGAAGAAGCTGAAGCTCGGCAACGGCCTGGACGCCGGCACGCAGGTCGGCCCCATGTTCGAGAAGAAGGCAATGGACAACACGCTGGGGCTGATCGCCGACGCGACGGGCAAGGGGGCCGCGTGCCTGACCGGGGGCAAGCGGAGCGCGGCCTTCGACAAAGGCTACTTCTTCGAGCCGACCATCCTGAGCGGGCTGTCGGCGGACGCCAAAGTGCTGAGCGACGAGCCGTTCGCGCCGGTGATGCCGATCCTCGACTTCAGCAAACTGGACGACGTGATCGCGGCGGCGAACAACACCGCCTACGGCCTCGCGGCGTACGTGTTCACGAACGACATCAGCGTGGCGTTCAAGATGGCGGAGGGGCTGGAAGCCGGCATCATCGGGCTGAACGACCCGGTGCCGGCGACGCCGCAGTGCCCGTTCGGCGGCATGAAGGAATCCGGTCTCGGCCGCGAGTTGGGCAGCGAAGGACTGGCGGCGTACCTGGAGACGAAGTACGTGAGTTTGAAGCTGCGGGACTGATGGAGAAAGCCCGCTCGCAAGCTCGCGGCGACGACAAGGTGC
>JAYUFU010000245.1:0-15935 GCA_043738505.1 Fimbriiglobus sp.
CGTCGTGTCGAGTTCACGCCACGACGATGACGCCCGGTTCGGCGGCGGTGGCGGGCTTGACTGTGATTTCGACGCGCCGGTCGAGTGCGGTGAGGAGTCGGAAGAGGCGGTCGAGGGTGTAGCCGTCGGTTCGGCCGCGAAGGAGAGCAGACACTTTCGGCTGATCCAACCCCAGCACGGCGGCCGCTTTGGCCTGAGTCAGTTTGCGCTCGGCGATCGCGGCACGGAGCTGCCGCACGAGTTCGGCTTTGGCGAGCGCGAGTTCCGGGTTCGGCAGGCCGAGGTCGGCGAACACGTTCCCGCTGCCCCGTTCGACGCGCGGGGCGTCAGGGTCTTTCTTCCGCTTGCTCGCGGGTCCAGTGGGCATGGTGTTCGGCGGCCTCCTTTAGCCGGGCTTTTACTTTCTGGATGTCCTGGGCCGGAGTTTTCGCACCGGCCTTGGACTTCTTCTGGAAGGCGTGCAGGACGTAGACGGCCCCGGCGAAACGTACCGTGTACACCGCGCGATAGGTGCTACCGTCGTCGTCCTCGACGACTTCCAGCACGCCGGCCCCTTTGAAGCCCTTGAGCGGCTTCGCGTTCGGGTGCTTGCCGCCGGTCTGCGCGTCGTACAAAGCCTGCCCGAACGTCTGCCGAACGGCTTTCGGGAACCGCTTCAGGTCTCGTTTGCTGGAGGCGACCCAGATGACTGGTTTCGACTCGTCCTGCGCTGGAGTCATGATACTATGCCATAAAAGGCATACTCAGACAAGTGGAGCATTGAAACGATCCCGAAGGTCTATTCCTGGTTGCACCACGCTACCGCGAAGTCCAAGTACGCCGCGCGCATCTCGGCGAACTGGGTGACGTTCGGGATGTGGTTCAGTTCCAGCAGGTGCTTCTCGCCGGCCGGGGTGACGATGTAGTCCGTCGCGCACACCGGCAGGCCGAAGTGGTCCGCCAGTGCCCGCGTGTCGGCGACGAGTTCCGGGTCGGGGTCGGTGAACGCCGTGTCCGCGCCGTGGATGGACTTCTTCCAATCGCTGCCGCCGAGCCGCAGTTGGAACGCCTTGTCGCCGATGAGTTGCACCCGCACGGCCTCGCCGGGGAGGAACGGCTCGAACAGCGTCGGCTCCTCCACCCGCATGTCGGCCGTCACACGCTCCTTGCCCTCGCCGCAGTGCCACTCGCCCCACTTCGCCACCGTCTCGCTTTCGACTGGGAAGTCGGTGCCGGCGTCGGCGTACCCGCGCGGCAAGGAGGCGAACCGGCTCACCCGCCGCACCCGCGCCAGGTTGGCGATGCGCGGCCGGCAGTCGAGCATCCCGTGGGCACCGGGCAGGCACGGCCCGCCCCACAGCGCCAGCGCCGCGAGCGTGGGCAGGTCGTTCTCGAAGATGCCGTGGAAGACGACTTTGGCGACGGGGGCGAACTCGTACCGATCCGAACGGAGGGCGAACAACTCCCCGGCCCGAAGTTGCAGTTTCGGCAACATCTCGTGCGCGATGATTGGGGCCGACACGCGGGACCGCAGTTCGACGACCTCCGGACGTTCCAGGCCGATGGTGAGGATGCTTGCCATTTCGAATTACCTCTTCTTCCGCACCGCCAGTTCGGCGGCTTCGGGGCGGGCCTTGTAGAACGGGTCGAGCGGGTAGCAGCCGGAGATCAAGCCGTTGCGGGGGGCAGTCGTGCAGTCGCTGAAGGTGCGACACAGCCGCTTGAACTGGAGTTCGCGCCCGGCCAGCACGTCGGCGGGCAGCTCCGGGTAGCTCAGCACCATGCGGCCGAGGCCGACGAAGTCGGTCCGGCCGGTGCGCACCGCCGCCTGGCCGACGTGCGGCAGCCACTCCTGCAAGTAGGAGTACCCCGAACCGACGAACGCCATGCCGGGCGCGGCGGCCTTCAGCTTCGCCGTCACGTCGATCTGCCGGGCCACGCCGACCAGCGGTTCCTCCGGCGGCAGGTAGCCGTCGGACGGCGGGAAGATGGCCGGGCGTTGCAGGTGCGGCGACCAGTACGGGCTGCCGGCGGTCGTGCAAACCAGCCGGATTCCCAGCGATTCCAGCAACTTCACGAAGCGGATCGGCTCGGTCAGGTCGAACCCGGTGCCGGTCCCGTCGCCGCCGAAGGCATACGGGTACGGGCCGTTCGCCCACGGCTCCGGCTCGCCGGTGCGGTCCGCGCCGGGGCGGAACGGGATCACGTCCACGGCGTTCAGTCGCACGCCGATGTGCAAGCCGGGCGCTTCCGCGCGGATGCCGGCGACAATCTCCGTCAGGAACCGCGTGCGGTTTTCGAAACTACCGCCGTACTGGCCGGGGCGGTCCACGGCGGACAGGAACTCGTGGCCGAGGTAGCCGTGGCAGTGCTTCACGTCCACGAAGTCGTACCCGGCGCTCGCCGCCCGCTTCGCGGCGGTCACGAAGTCCGCGACGAGCCGTGACACCTTGCTGTCAGTGAGAACCTGGTGATCCGCCGGCAGGTCGTATTTGCGGTCCAGAATCGGGTGCCGGTACAGCACCGAGGGTTCCAGTTTGGCCTTCTCGTTCGGCCGCGCGAACCGGCCGGAGTGCGTCAGTTGCAGGCCGACGAACAGGTCGTCGGTGCGGCCCATCGCGGTCTGGTGTTCGGCGACCAGCGTTTCCCGGAGTGCGGCGAGGTCCGGCAAGTTGGCGTCGGTGATGACGAGCTGGTTCGGGTTCGCCCGGCCGTCGTGCCGCACCGCCACGGCTTCCCCGCCCCAGATCAGCTTGGCCCCGCTGCGGCCGAAGTTCCGCCACCGGCGAAACGTCAGGTCCGTCGGTTTGCCGTCGGCGGTCCCGTCCCACCCTTCCATCGGCAGGATGGCGAAGCGGTTGCCGACGGTGCGGCCGTGCAGCTCGAATGGCTCCGCGAGCGATCCGTTCGGCAACAGCGTTTCGTCGAAGGGTATCTCCGCGCCGGCGCTCCGCAGGTGTTCGCGGAACTGCTCGGCGGTCTTCAACTGGGCGACGCGCTTGATGGTGAGGGGCATGAAGTTCCTCCAATCGCCTGGCAAGCAAAGTCAGAAGAAAGACTCACCACAGAGACACAGAGGCACAGAGAAGACAAGAGAGAATGCAGGGTGAAGACACTCGATCTTCTCTGTCTTCCCATCTTCTCTGTGTCTCTGTGGTGAGTTCTTCTGCTTCCCAGCCTCACCCCCGCACCGCGCCGCCGTTGACGCGGATCGTCTGGCCGGTGACGAACCTGGCCCCCGGCGAGGCCAGCCAGACAGCCGCCGCCGCCACGTCTTCCGGCAGGCCCCACACCCGCTGCGGCGTCTCCTTCCGCACCCGCTGCTGCCAGTCGTCCGAGGCCGTCTCACCCCACGCGGTGCGAATCCAGCCCGGCGCGACGCAGTTCACCCGCACCTCCGGCGCGAGCGACAGCGCCAGGCTGCGGGTGAACGCCATCACCGCCCCTTTGACCGCCGCGAACAGTTGCCCGCTGTCACCTTCCATGCCCGTCTCGGCCTGGTCCCAGCCGACGGTGAGGATGACGCCCCGACCCCGGTGCTTCATCTTCGCGCCGATGGCCCGGCTCAGCCGCATCGTGGCCTTCAAATCGACGGCCAACAGCGCGTCGAGTTTCTGCTCGAACGACCACTTGGCGGCGTCGCCGGTGAGGGTGTCCGCGCCGGCGTTGCAGACCAGAATGTCGAGGCCGCCGCCCCACACCTCGGCGGCCAAGCGGTCCAGGTCGTCGGGATTGGTCAGGTCGGCGGCGGCGGACGTGACGCTGCCGAAACCGGAGACGTATTTGACGGCGGCGGCGAGTTTGTCCGGCGATTTGCCGTGGACGACGACCGCGGCCCCGGCGTCGGCGAGCGCGGCGGCGATGGCCCGGCCGATGCCGGAGCTGCTGCCGGTGACGGCCGCCCGCTGGCCGATCAACTCCCGCCGGCGGAGCAGTTGCTGCGGCTGATAGAGTGTCACGCCGGCTCGGTCCACGCCGGCGAGCAACTCGGCCACCGTGCGGTCCAGCACCGGGTGGACGGCGTCGTCGGCGATCTCGGCGAGGGGCACCAGGACGAACGCCCGCTCGTGCAGCCGCGGGTGTGGGACGACGAGGTCCGACTCGTCCATCACCATCTGGTCGTAAAAGATCAGGTCGAGGTCGAGCGAGCGGGGGCCGTTCTTGACGGTGCGGACGCGGCCGAGGTCGTGTTCGATCTCCAGCAGCCGGCGGAGGAGGGGCAGGGGACCGAGGTCGGTGTCCAGTTCGGCGGCGGCGTTCAGGTACTTCCCCTGTTCGCCGGGGGCGTTCAGCGGGTCGGTTTCGTAGTACGACGACACCTGCCGGACGCGGACGCCCGGCTCGGCCCGGAGGCGGCGGACGGCGGTGTCGAGGTTGCCTTTGCGGTCGCCCAGGTTGGACCCGAGGGCGATGAGGACGGTGGCCATGCGCGACCCCCCCGAGACGGATGCGACGCGGATCAGTGTATCTGGACCAGGCGTCAACACCCACCGAACGGGGTACAAACCGACTTTCGCAAAACGTTCACCGAAGTGGTATTGACGCCGAAGACAGACACGCCAATACTTCTCGCGTCTGTAGACGCTGTTCACAACTCTCGGCTTTTGCCACCTTGCCGGTCATAATTTCGCCCAAGCTCCCGACCCGAAGTACGCCGCCGCACCGCTGATGGGCAAGGCCGCTCTCACCACGGAAGTCGATTCGCCGACTCTCAAGTGGGTCGTCAGCCTCAGCCGCTCTCGACCCGAACCGGCGGAACGACACCGGTTCGGTTGCGATCACCCGATCAACTTCGTGGAGAGACCCTGATGAAACGGACTCGTCGCCCCGCCCTCTCGCTCGTCGAACTGCTCGTCGTGATCGGCATTCTCGCCATCCTGATCGGCCTGCTTTTGCCCGCCGTGCAAAAGGTTCGCGGGGCGGCGGTGCGGATGCAGAGCATGAACAAGTTGAAACAGTTAACGCTGGCGAGCATCACCTACACCGAGCTGAACGACGGTCGCTTGCCGTACTTCTCCACGACGGGCAGCGGTGCCGACCCCGAGCTATCACCGTTTCGGGCTATCTACCCCCCTCTTGGGAGGTCACACTCCGGCAGACAACGACGGCACGTCCGATGAGCGGTTCACCAACCGCGTGTACCAAAGTCCGGCAGACCCCAGTTTCGCGGGATCGTCTCTTCGAGGAAACATGAGCTACGCGGCGAACGCGATGGCGTACCGTCATGGGGCCACGATGACCGCGACCTTCTCCGACGGCATCTCGAACACTCTGAACTGGACGGAACACTACGCCAAGTGTGGTGGGCTTGGAGGTTTTCTTGCAAATTATGACCAGTCGTCTGTCCGAATCACTCTCCCGACCACGACCGGCATTCGCTACTACTGGGACATGCCCCGGCGGCCGTCGTTCGCCGACATCAATTGCGGCGACGTGTATCCCGTCCCCGACCCGCGAACGGGGATGGCCCGGCCACGGGTCCAACGCGACTGGTCGGTTGACGAGAGCGGCGTTGTCCCGCGCATGTTCCAACTGGCCCCGAAGCCGTCCGAATGCGACCCGGCGGTGCCGAACTCCCCCCACCGCGAGGGGCTGCTCGTCACGCTGTTCGACGGCAGTTGCCGGACGATTTCGGGCCGCGTGAGCGAAGGCATTTTTTGGTCGTTGGTGACGCCCGCAGGCGGGGAAGTGGTCGGCGGAGATTGGTGATCGGACTGTGAGTGTCGAGAAACGAGGGCGGCTCCGGAGTGTTCCGGAGCCGCCCTCGCTTCGTTCTTCGACTCGGCTCACTTCTTCTTCTTGTCGTCGGCCGGGGCCGCCTCGCCCTCGGCTTCCTTCTTCACCTTCTTCTTCAGGATGATCTTCTGGACGCGAGTCTTCGGCAGGCCGAACGGGCTTTGGCCCGGCACGAACCGCCCCGCCTCCTGCATCTTCAGGATTCGCTCGACGCGGGTCAGCACGCACCGGTTCCGCGTGCCGCCGACCTTCCGCTTCAGGCTCTTGTCGATGGACATGGGGCGTCTTTCAAGGGTTCGGGTGGGATAAAGGAAGACAGTCATCATAGTCCGACCTCATGGGCCGACAAGGCGGGATCGCGGCTCGACACTCCGCCTTCCCCTGCCGGCGGTCGGTCGGTTAGCATCCGCCGCCATGCACATCCCGTCGCCCCCGTCACCCGCCGACCGCCCACTTTACGGTTGGGAGAAAGCGTCCGTCGCCCTGCTCGGCCTACTGGTCGTCGCCTTCGGCGGCGTCACGCTGCTCCGCTCGGCGTACCTGACCACGCGGAAGACCGATTTCGGCGTGTACGCCCGCGCCGCCTGGGCCGTCCGCACCGGGGGCGACCCGTACCGCACCGCCGACGACAACGACTGGCACTACGTCTACCCGCCGCCGTTCGTCCTGCTGTTCCTGCCGCTGGCCGACCCGCCCGCCGGGGCCGACCGCGCCGGCTACCTGCCGTACCCCCTCGGCGTGGTCATCTGGTACGCCGTCGGCCTGCTGCTCCTCGGCTACGCCCTGCACACGTTCGCGGCGGTCTGCCTGCCGACCGCGATCCCGTGGTCCCGCCGCTGGTGGTACGCGCGGCTGCTGCCCTTCGATCTGTGCGTGGCGGCGCTCGGCTTCACCCTCGCGCGGGGGCAGGCGAACATTCTCCTGGTGGCGATCCTGGCGGCGGCGTTCGCGGCGGCGATCCGGGCCACGCCGATCCGCTCCGGGGCGTGGTTCGCGGCGGCGGCCTGCCTGAAGGTGTTTCCGGCGCTGCTCGTGCTGTTCCCGATGGTCCGGCGGGAGTGGCGCGCGGCGATCGGATACGTCGGCGGCGCGGCCGTGTTGCTGCTGGTACTGCCGGCCCTGATGTGGGGACCGAAGGGGGCGGTCGAGCAGAACGTCCGCTTCCTGCAACTGGTCGTCGCGCCGGGGCTGTTCGACGCCGGCGAGCTGTCCGCCGAGGACAAGCTGCTGGCGAAGGAGCTGCACAACATGACGGCGAAGGACAGCCAGTCGTTCGTCGCCACCTTGCACTACTGGCGCTACCCCGACGTGGCGACCCGGCCGGACGTGCCCGACGCGGACACCCGCCGCTGGCACTGGCTCCTCAGTGGGCTGACGATCCTGGTCACGGTCGCGGCCGGCGAGCGACTCCGACGGCGGCGGCCGACGCCGAGCGACTGGCTGGTGTTCCTCGGTTGCCTCATCGCGGTCATGCTTCTGGTGGTGCCGGTGTCGCACTTCCACTACTACGCCATCGTCACGCCGTTCGTCGCCGGGTTGGTGTGCCGCAGTCTGGCGAACGACCCGCGCCGGGCCATCCCCGATCCGCGGACGCTGGCGGTGCTGATCGCCTGGGCGCTGGCGACGAGTGTCCCGCTGCTCGACTTCAAGTTCTGCGAAACGCTGCGGACCAGCGGCGTCGCGCCGGTGGCCACCCTTGCGCTGTGGGCGTTCGGGATCATCGTTCTGCTCAATCGTCCGTCACAGCAGCCCGCGCCGCGATAGCGCGCAGATGTCCATCCCCCAGGCCACCGACACGTGCAGCGCCGCGCCCAGCCAGACGCTGCGGGTGGCCAAGCTCATCAGCCCCAGTGCGACGCCGGCGATGATGCTGGCCACGCACTCCGGCATCGGCTTGCCGAAGTGGATCATGCAGTACGGCACCGTCATCACGAACGTGCTGTACGCGCCGAACTGGTGCTTCGTCCCGTGGACGATGAACCCGCGGAAGAAGAACTCCAGCGCCACGAACTGGAGCGCGTACAGGATTTCCCACCGCAGCAGGTCCGGGCCGATCTCGTCCGCCGACTGGATTTTGAAGAACGGGTACGACGCCTGGAACCGCGCCTCGGCCGAGAAGAACCAGACCAGCGGCACCATCACGGCGACGAACACGAGGTAGATCTTCCACCCGTGATACCAGCCGCGAACCTTCAGCCCGTAGTCCGTCGGCTTCTCCTTCAAGACGAAGACGATCACCAGCAGCGGCATGACGACGTAGGTGGCGTAAGCCGAACAGGCCCACCACGTCAGCCGGCCGAGTTGGGTGGCGGAGCGATCCCGCAGCCACTCCTTCGCGCCCTCGTCGGCCTCCGCGCCGCCGAGCTGCCGGGCGACGAACCCGACCGCCGGTTGCAGGTCGGACGGGTGCGAGGTGAAGTTCTGCGCCGTGAGCGCGGCGGCGACGGTCAGCAGGACGATGACGGTCTTGGAATCGAGTTGCCGGCCGGCCGGGGAGTTGCGGTAGGCGTTGGCGTCGGCTTCCACGCGACGGATTTCCGGCCCGAAGGTCTGTTCCCACGCCCACAGCAAGAGACGACGCATCGACAACCTGGAGTAAGAGGAATCAAGATTAACCACAGAGACACAGGGACACAGAGAAGAATGAAGAGAAACTATGAATTCGGCCCCGCATTTCTCCTCTTCTCTGTGTCCCTGTGTCTCTGTGGTTAATCTTGATTGCATCGATTCTCACCGCCTCAACTTCTGTTCGGACACCACGAACCGGTACCGCCCGCCGACCATCTCGACGCGGAACTTGGTCTCGGCGATGTCCTCCGGCTGGCGGTTGTTGTACCCCTTCTCCAGCTTGGCCAACTCGACCTCGGCCCCCTTCGGGAAGAAGGCCCAGAACGAACTCGGCGTGAAGTCCATGCCGAGGGCGTCGGACACGCTCTGCACCGACTCCCGCTTGATGTCCGAGAACTGCATCTGGCCGGACAGGCGGATGAGCTGGTCCTGCGTCATCCGCTCGCCCTTGCCGGGGTTCTTCAGGTTCTTGAACAGGATGAGTTCCTTGTTGTCCGGCGGGATGGGGACGGCGACCTCCGCGCCGATGGCGGCGAGCTGGTCGAGGTAGTCCCGGCCGCTGGAGGTCCGGAACAGCAGTACCCACCGGAGCGACCGGGCGCGGCTGCCGTTCACCCCCTTGCCGCTGTTGCCGTCACCCGCCGGTCCGTCGCCGGTCCCGGAACCGCCGGGCGTGCCCTTCTTCCCGCCGATGCCGAGCATCTTGTTGCGCACGTCTTCCGCGAGGCTTTTGTACTCGATCGCCTTGGCGTCCGAGAACGCGATCTGAGCGTCGGGATCCTCGGCCTGAACCTTCTTGTTGAATTCGTCCTTGACCTCCGGCAAGGTCGAGATGTCCGGCAAAATCTGGCTAATGTCTTCTTGCGACGGCTTCGACTGGAAGTCGGCGATGACCTTCGGGTTCTCCTGCCCGCCGCCGCCGAGTTTGCCGTCGCCGGCGTCGGCGTCCCCGTCGTCCGGGGACAGGATGATGGGCACGCCGGACTTGTCCGCCTCGCGGTTGGCGAGTGCGACGATGGCGACCACGGCCGCGAACATGAGCGCCACCACCAGAATGCCGGCGACCCAGCCGATCGGCATCTCGAAGTTCGGCGAGTAGAGCTGCCAGAACTCCTCGTCCGGTTCGGTCGGGTCTTCGAGCAGCACGACGCCGTCCGGCAGCTCGTCGGTGGCGGGCGCGGGGGCCGATTCTTCGGGGCGGGGCATGGCGGACCCTCCGGGAGACGTGGAACCGATAGGTACAACTTACCCGGTGACGGACGGGTTTGCAAACTCCGTAGTGGCGGAACCGCCGTGCCGACACCGCCGCCGATTCGCACAATACCCCCAGCTACCGCCGCGAGACCCGCCCATGCCCAGCCACACCGACGACATCGACCGCCTGTTGGACGACGCCAAGGACTTGGAGGACGGGCCGGCGAAGGTGGCCATGATCGACGAGGCGGTGCGGATCGCCGACAGCCACCTGGACGACGACGCGGCGTTCCGCGCCCGCTTCGAGCTGATCCAGGCGGCCTCCTTCGCCGGCCAGCCGGACATCATGCTGGTGGCGTACTCGTGGTGCCTGGCGCGGTACGACGCCGACCCGGCGCGGTTCGACCCGGACGGCGACGCGCACTTCTCCCTGCTCTGGCGGTACAAGTGGGTGGTCGGCCAGATGCCGGACTTCCCGCAGTTCGGGAAGCCGCAAATTCACGCGATGATGGCCGACATGAAGCTCCGCCACAAGGCGTGGGGCAGCACCCTGCACGCCTACTACGACGAGAGCGAGTCGGTGGCGATGACGATGGGCGACAAGGCGGCGGCCGTCGAGGCGCACAAGCGGTTCGCGAAGGCCAAGCGGGACAGCCTGAGCAACTGCCCGGCGTGCGTGCAGGACCAGCTCATCCGCTACCACAGCTTCTGCGGCCGGCCGGAGCAGGCGGTCGCCGCCGCCGAGCCGATCCTCAGCCGGAAGATGACGTGCAACAGCGTGCCGCACCGCACCTACGGCCGGCTCCTCGGCATCCTGTTCAAGCTGAAGCAGCTCGACACGGCGATGGCCTACCACAAGACCGGCTACCCGATGATCGCCCGCAAGCCGGGGATGGTCGGCAACGTGGACGACCACATCCGCTTCCTCGCCCTGACGGACAACCTGGATCGCGGCACGCAGCTGTTCGCCCGACACTTGCCCGTCGCGCTCGCCAGCACTTGCCCGAACACGCTCTACGGCTTCCTCCGCGAGTCGCGGCTGCTGCTGCACCGCCTGGGCGAGAGCGGCCGCGCGGCCGTCGCCCTCCGCGTTCCCGCCGACCACCCGTGCCACACCGGGACCGGCAAGGCGGCCGTGCCGACCGTCTTCGCCTGGCTGGACCGGGAGTGCCGCGCGCTGGCCGCCGCCTTCGACGCCCGCAACGAGACGACCAAGTACGCCGACGGCCTGGCCAAAGACCTGACGGTCCCCGTGCAGCCGCTCAAGTACGAACGGTGACACTGGAACCCGAGAATGAAGAGCTAACCACAGAGGCACAGAGACACAGAGAAGACAAGAGAGAGATTGATTTCAAGACTCTCTGTCCTCCATCTTCTCTCCTCTTCTCTGTGCCTCTGTGTCTCTGTGGTTAATCTGTATTCGGCACCTCCCCTCCGAGTTTCCCCATGCCTCTGTCCGCCATCATCGCCGACCGCGCCGCCGCCATCGAGGTGTCGGGCATTCGCAAAGTGTTCGAACTCGGCCGCAGCCTGAAAGACCCGATCAACCTGAGCATCGGCCAGCCGCACTTCGACGTGCCGGACGCGATCAAGCAGGCCGCCATCGACGCCATCCGGTCGAACAAGAACGGCTACACGCTGACGCAAGGCATATCGGAACTGCGGGAGCGGTTGCTCGCCGACGTGCGGAAGCAGTACCCGCACCCCGACCGCGAGTTGCTCGTCACCAGTGGCACCAGCGGCGGGCTGGCGCTGGCGGTCCTGGCCGTCGTCAACCCCGGCGACGAGGTGGTCGCCGCCGACCCGTACTTCGTCATGTACCCGAACATGGTGAAGCTGGCCGGCGGGGTGTTCGTCGGCGTGGACACTTACCCGACGTTCCAGATCGACCCGGACAAGCTGATCGCGGCCTGCACCCCGCGCACGAAGATGATTCTGCTGTGCAGCCCGTCGAACCCGACCGGCGCGGTCGTGTCGCCGGAGGCCATGCGGCGGCTGGCCGCGTTCGCCCGCGCGCGGAACATCCTGCTCGTGTCCGACGAGATTTACAAGGCGTTCCACTACGACGCGGCGGCCCGGAGTCCGGCCGAGTTCGACGAGAACGTGCTGGTGATCGAGGGGTTCGGCAAGACCTACGGCATGACCGGCTGGCGGCTCGGCTACGCGCACGGCCCGACGGCGATCATCGAGCAGATGATCAAGTTGCAGCAGTCCACGTTCGTCTGCGCCCCCAGCATCGTGCAGTGGGCCGGCCTGGCGGCGGTGGAGTACGACGTGACCGGCATCGTCGCCGACTACAAGCGGAAGCGGGACTTGCTGGCGGCCGGGCTGAAGGGGAAGTACGAGTTCGAGTTGCCCGGCGGGGCGTTCTACCTGTTCCCGAAGGTGCCCGCCGGCCGCACCGGGACCGAGTTCGTGGCGGACGCCGTCCGGCACAACCTGCTGGTCATCCCCGGCGGGGTGTTCAGCGGCCGGGACACGCACTTCCGCATCAGCTACGCGGCGGCGGACGAAACGCTTCACCGCGGCATCGAGGTGCTGAACCGCATGGCCGGATAGTCACCCGCGAGCCTCGTACCGTTCACCGGTCAGGCGGTGGAACGCGGTCTCGTCGATGCGGGTGAAGCGGACGCGGTCGCCGACGCGGAGCGGGAAGAAGCCGTCGGCCACGTCCACCACGGTCAGCGGCGTGCGGCCGATCAGGTTCCACCCGCCGGGGCGGGGCAATGGGTACAGGCCCGTCTGCCGGCCGGTCAACCCGACGCTGCCGGGTTCCACCCGCACGCGCGGCGACGGCAACCGGGGGACGCCGCACAGCTCCGCCGGCAGGTAGCCGAGGTACGGGAACCCCGGCACGAACCCAATGGCGTGAACGGTGTACTCGGTCGCGGCGTGCAGGCGAATCACGTCGTCGGGTGAAAGCCGGCAGTGTTCGGCCACGCGGGGCAAGTCCGGGGCGAACTCGTAGCAGACGGGAATGGCGTGGGCGGTGCCCGGTGTTTCGGTGCGCGGTGGCACGGTCAAGTCTCGAAGCCATGCGAGAACGGCGGCGCAGCGGATCGCTTCGGCGTCGAAGAACACCCCGACGGAGGCGTAGGCGGGAACCACGTCTTGCAGCCACGGCGGATTCGCGGCGCGGACGGCGGCGGCGAACCGGACGGCCTCCGGTTCGCTCGGCAGGTACGCGAGGACGGCTTGGTCGCCTAACGGGATCGTTTCAAGTTTCACGTTCCAGGTTCCAAGTTGAAGACCCAGAGCCGTGGCCGCAGGAACTGACGATTCTCCAGCATTCCCCGATCAACTTGAAACCTGAAACTTGGAACCTGGAACTTCCCAGTCACGCCGGCACGCGGCGGTCCGGCCGCCCGGCGTCGCCGAGTTCCTTCAGCTTCTGCCGCAGGTGGTCGAGCGCCTTCTCCAGCACCTTGTCCTTGTACTTCGGGTCGAGCTTCTTGTCGTCCGGGCGGGGGCGGGGGTTGCCGCCCTTGCCCGGCACGCGGTCCACTTCCCGCATGTGCAGGTAGTACTGGCGGAGGTCCTCGTCGGTCAGCTTCACCTCCAGCCCGGCGTCCGGCATCACGCCCCACGGGTCGGACTCCTTGGAGTCCGGCCAGCGGTGGATGTTCCGCCCCTTCGGGGTGAGCCAGACGGCCGTGGTCAGCTTCACCGCCGACTGCTTGTCCGGCAGCTCGATGACGTTCTGCACGCTCCCCTTGCCGAACGACCGCTCGCCGACGACGACCGCCCGGCCGTTGTCCTGGAGCGCCGCCGCCACGATCTCGCTGGCGCTGGCGCTGCCGCCGTTCCCGCCGTTGACCAGCACCGCCATTTGCACCTTCGGGTTCTCGAAGTACGTCCCGTCCTTCTTCGCCGACTCCTTGCGGCCTTCCTTGTTGCGGTCCTCGGTCGAGACGATACCGCCGGCCGCCAGGAAGAGGTCGGACACCTGCACCGCCTCGTCGAGCAGCCCGCCGGGGTTGCCCCGCAGGTCGAGAACCAGCCCGCGAACTTCGGCCTTCTCCAGTTCGGCGAGCGCCGCCTTCAGTTCGAGTGCCGTCTTGCCGTTGAACCCGGTCAGGCGGACGAGGCCGATGCGGGCGACCGGGTCGGCCAGGAAGTCCCATTCGCCCGGCTTGTCGGCCTTCCGCGCCACACCTTGCACCGGGTGGATCTCGATCACCGCCCGCGTCAGGGTGAGCGTCTCGGGGTCCGCCTGACCCACCCGCTGGACGGTCAGCGTCACCGGCGTGCCCGCCTTCCCCTTGATGTTGGCGCTGGCCGCGTCCACCGTGATGCCTTCGGTGCTGAGGTCGCCGACCTTCGTGATGAGGTCGCCGGCGTCCAGCCCCGCTTCGTAAGCCGGGGTGCCGAACATCGGCTGGGCGATCATCAGGAAGTTCGTCTTCGGGTCGAGGCCGAGGTACGCGCCGATGCCGCCGAACTTGCCGTCGGTGCTCTCCCGGAACTGCTTCAGGTCTTCCTTGGTGAAGTACTGCGAGTTGCGGTCGAGCTGGTACAGCCCGCCGTTGATCATGTCGCGGACCAGCTCCTTCTTCTGCTTCGGGTCGAGCGTCCGGTAGTAACTCCTGTCCACTTCGCCGAGAACGTCCACGATGTTGCGGACGTTCTGGAAGTCCTCGCCCGGCGGCGGCGCGGTCCACGACACGACGGCCGTGAGCAGCACCAGCGCGGGCACGAGCAGCAGCCAGGCCAGGTTCCGTTGCGACATTCCGAACCTCGTTACGAGCGACACAACCGCGACAAATTCCCCAGCTTCGCGCGGTCGAACGTGCGGATGATACCAGTTGTTCGCGTGGTGCGGGAGTCGAACGGCGCGGCCGCCGCGAGTCCGCCCGAAAACACGCAAGTCCGTTGACCCGGCCGACCGAAGTGGGGTAATTTTTACTCGTCGTTCCAGATTACCCACGTCGCGCAGCCACCCGCGCCGCGCCGACCGCCGCCGCAGGGGTGCGTTCAATGTATACGCTCGTGTTGATGTCCGCGCTGGGCACCGCCCCGGAATCGGGCGACTTCAACGGCTTCTTCCGCGACCTGTTCAGCTTCCGCGGCGGCTGCCGGGGGGCGGACGACGACCGCAGCACCAGCCGCGACACCGGAAGCGGTTGCACCGGCTGCTGCGGCGGGCTGTTCCACGGCGGCGTCCGCAACTGGCTGCACGGCTGCCACGGCTCCTGCACGGGGTGCAACGGCGGAACCGGTCGAGCCGTCTCGCCGGCGCGGGCGGGCGGAACGACCTGCCAAGGGGGGACCGGCTGCAACGGCTCGGTGGCCGCCGACCGGGGGTACTCCTGCACCGGCGGCACGGCGTATCCCGGCTACGCCTCGGCCTCCTGCTTCGGCAGCAGCCCCGGCTCGTGCTTCGGGTCGGGCGTCGGCGGCTACGGCACGCCGATGCCGGGCAATTTCGGGACGCCGGGGATCGGCGGTTCGGGGTTGCCCGACGACTTCGCGCCGAACCGGCCCGTGCCGCCATCCTACTTCGGCCCGTACATGGGCGAATCGTACCCGGTCGGCCCGCCGATGATCATCAGCCCGCCGTCGGGCTTCGACTCGTACCCGCTCGCCCCGCCGTCCGCCGTCCCGCCGGCCGTGGGTGAGGAGCGCGGCACGATGAGCACCTACCGCCCGGCCACCCGCGACGCCCAGCGGGGCACGGTGGTGGTGAAGCTGCCGCCCGACGCCAAGTTGTACGCCGAGGGCCGGTCGCTGTCGCAGACCGCCGGCGAGCGGAAGTTCGTCACCCCGCCGCTGCCGGCCGACCGCGAGGCGGTGTACAGCTTCCGCGTGGAGTACGTCCGCGACGGCCGCACCCTGAGCGAGACCCAGAAGGTGAACGTGAAGCCGGGCGGCACCGCCACCGTCGAGTTCGCCGACCTGACGCTGGCCCGGCCGAACGGGAAGGCGGAGTTGTACGCGACCGGCAGCGGGGCCAAGCCGCCGCCGACCATCGTTCCGCCGCCGGCCGACCCGAAACCGCTGCTGCCGCCCGTGACCGCGAAGCCGCCACTCCCCCAGGACCGCGCGAAGATCGTCGTGAAACTGCCGCCGGGCGCGACCCTGTTCGTGGACGGCAAGCGGAACGAGCGCACGGAGGCCGTCCGCGAGTTCACCACGCCGGTGCTGGCCGCGGGCAAGGAGTATGCCTACACGATGAAGGCCGAATGGCGGCGGAACGGCCGGCCGGAGATGCAGGAGCAGCGGATCGAATTCCGCGGCGGCGAGCAACTGACCGTGGACTTCACCACCGGCCCCGGCACCGACCGCGCCAGCCGGTGACGGTCGCGGCTCGCGGGGTCACCGAGAACGAAATGGCCCTGCCGCACTGCGGCGTGGGTGCGCCGAAGTTTCCTGGCACTTCCCCAGCCCCCTCCCGTTCCGGCGAGGGGGTGTTCAAACCGCCGATGGTTTCTTGTTAGCCCGCCGCGCCAGCAAGGGCC
>JAYUFU010000246.1:0-5501 GCA_043738505.1 Fimbriiglobus sp.
CAGTTCGCATTAACGTTCTGATATTCCCCGCGGAAAGTGGCCGGCGAGTTCGCGGGTGTCCGGGTTCTTCGTCCGCTCGAACTCGTCCGGGGTCATGTGCTCCGGGGTCGAGTGCCGCCGGACGCGGTTGTGAAACGCCCTGCCGCCGGCCATCCGAAACGCCATCGTCACGCTGGTGAACGCCAGCAGCACCCCGACCACTGGCTGTACCAACCCCACCACCGCCGAGGACAACCGCGACCAACTGCCGCCCGGATACGAAAGAATCCGCTGAGCGCGTTCCTGATTCTGCGACACAAGCGATGAAAGCCCCCGTCCGGCCGTTTTTGGGTCCTTCCAGCGCCGCCTCGCGCTGGCATCACTCCGGGAACGGGCAAGCTCCCAGACGGACTTTGTTTCGTCACCGCGTCCGCCCCGGTTGCCGGCCGGCCCGCCTTGGTGAACACCCATGCCCACTCCATCCCGTGGCCCGCTCGATCCGACCGCCCCGAAGAAGCCGGCGAAGGCAACGAACGCCGTGGTTCTCCAGCGGGTCGAGGAGGTGCTGGCCATCCGCCTGGACGGGGCACAGTTGCACGACATCCGTCGGTATGCGTCGGAAAACGGGTGGGGCGTGAGCGACCGCCAGTTGGAGCGGTACATCGAGAAGGCGGATCGGCTGCTCGTCGCGCGGCGTCAGCGGAAGTGGGGCCGGATGAAGGCGCTGCACGTCGCCCGCCGGGAAGCGCTGTACGCCCGCGCCCTCCAGGCCGCCGACTACCGCACCGCGCTGGCCGTGCTGCAAGACTTGGCCAAGTTGCAGGAACTGTACCTGGACGAGCGGGAACTACGGAAGGTGCAACGGGAACTGAAGGAACTGGAGTCACGGATGAAGCCCCTGCTGGCCACGACCGACGGCAATGACGACCTCGTGGCGTTCCTCAACGGCCTCGGCACCGACGACAAGGTGCGGCTGGCGAAGTTGCTCAAGGCCCGTGGGTACAAAACCGGCGCGATTCCCACCGACCCGCCTGAGCTACAATAAGAAGGAAGGCAATGAAGAGAGCGGACAAGTCTTCAAAGGTGTATGTGTGGTATTCGCTCACCCGCAGGTTGTACACCAGCTCCCAGTCGCCCGTCTCGGTCACCCCCTCGACGGCCACCGTGGTTCCGTCGGCGCACAGCACCCGATCCCCAGCCCGCAGTTCGTGGGCCGGCGACCACCCCTTGCCGGCGACGAAGAACGGGTGCTCGCCGGTGGTGCGGATCACGCGCCCGCCCGCCCGCAGATCATACACCCCGGCGTACCGGGTGAACACCTCCTCCACGATCTTCGCCGACACCGCCCCGACCGCGTCCCACTCGTCCCGGCTGTACACCCGCTCGCCGGGGCGGATGTCCTCGATGGCCCGGAACCCGTCCGGCGTCCACAGCCTCGTCCCGGCCGCGAAGCAGCCGGCGGTGAGCACCCTGCACGCGTCCTGGAAGATGTGCCGGACGACCGCGTCCTCGGCCGCCCGCAGGGCCGCCGTCTGCGCCG
Source organism: Fimbriiglobus sp. (assembly GCA_043738505.1). GTDB lineage: Bacteria > Planctomycetota > Planctomycetia > Gemmatales > Gemmataceae > JALHQU01. Next base: position 1,520 of record JAYUFU010000246.1, read on the forward strand.
CCACCGCCGCCGGGGTGAGCGTCTGGGCGGTGCCGCCGTTCCCCCGCCGCACCGTCGTCACCAGCCCCCGCGCCGCGTTGACCAGCCCGTCCAAGTCGGTCGCGGAGTTCGCGTCCTTGCGGTCGTCGAAGTTGCGGCTCACCAGCACGGCGACCAGCTTGTCCCCCTGGGCCGTGTGCTCGGCCACCTTCACCGACACCTTGCGGCGGACCGGGGACACGCCCGCCGCCGTCGTCTTCGACCCGTCCTGGGCCGCGAACAGCCGGTACACCCGGCCGCCGTACCGGAACTCGCGGGCCGTGCCGATCATCCCGTCGTACACGTCCGGCGACGCCGTCCCGCCGGCCACCGACGCCGTGCGGATCGTCACGCGCTCCTGCAACGTCACCGCCGGCGTCCCCACCTTCGGCACCTTCGACGCCACCGCCCGCACCGCCTTGCGGACGGCGTCGTCCACCCGGAACCGCACCTGCTGAACCGAGGTCTTGATGGCATCGACGGTCCCCTTCAGCCCGAGTTGGGTGACGGCGTAGCTGAGCAGCAGCGGCATCGCCTGGTTCAGAATCCCCTTCACCTTCTCGGCGAAGGCGTGGTGACTGTCCCCGCCGAGCGACTGGATGCTCTCCTTGAACGCCTGGACCAGGTCCCCGAGTGCCGCCTGGTTGTCGTGCAGCCAGGTGACCGTCTTGAACACCGCCGAGATGCCGCCGACGACGGGGTTCAGCCGGGCCACCAGTTGCACCATCGCCTTCTCGAACCCCTTCTTCGCCTCGGCCACGATCTTCTTCTCGACTTCGTCGATCAGGTCCTTCAACGACGGCAGATCGTACCCCATCTCCTTCACGCGGTCGAACAGCTTCTGGATGACGGCTGGATCGGTGGGGGACAGCCCCGCGAACCAGTTCAACGCCTGCGAGTTCTCCGCGCCGCCGAAGATCTGTTCCAGCGCCGCCAGGTTCCCCTCGCCCAACTCGTCGCGGATGATGCCGAACAGGTGATCCCAGCTCAGGCCGACCATGTTCAGCAGCGTGGACGCCAGCGAGCCGCCGGCCGGCACGGGTCCGCTGGGGTCGATCAGCCAGCCGATCAACCGGCCCACGAAGTTCTCCGAGGCGAGTTCTTTGACGAACCCGCCGAGCCCCTCCGCCAGCCCGTTGACGACGTTCAAGGCGAACTGCCCCCAGTGGGCGGGGCCGCCGATGGCGGTGATCAGGTCCGTGGCGATGTCGGCGAACTGGGACGCCAGGTTCTGAATCGTGCCGAGCCAGTCGCCCAACTCTTGGACCCACGTCTTCTCGACCGGGGTGGAGACGGTCACGCTGCCGAAGGAGACGTGAATGAGCGGCGTCCAGACCACGGTGCCGCCGTTGGTGAAGCCGACATCCGTGAGCACCTGGACCGCCCGGTTAGCCGGGTACCCGGACACGAACTGGAGATCCCCACCATTGACCGTCATGGCCTGGCTGATCAGCACGGACTGCGGGTTGCCCCAGAACGTCGGGGTGGTGTCGTACACCGACCAGTTGTAACGGTAAACGATCGTGGAATACCCTTCGCGCGCGGCCAACTGCACCGTGATCGGGTTCAGTTCGGGGTGGACGGTGAACGCCGTGTTCGCCGGGTAGTCCTTGTGGACGTACATGGTCGAGGAGCCGTAGGAGGCGTCGATCCGCAGCGGGGCGTCCTGGAGCAGCCGCACGGTTCCCAGCGCGTGCAGATCCCGCCAGGTGACCTCGGGCGTGGAAACGTACCCGCCGGCGGTCCGCGTGTTGCCGGAGATGGTCGCGGCGTCCGCGCCGTTCTCCGGGTTTCCCCAACTGAAGCCGCCCCCGATCATCACCGTCATCTTGTGGTGGTCGCTCACGACGTGCGCCGTGTCCTCCACCCAGGCCTCGATGACGTACACCGTCCCAGGAATGTATTCGTCGAACGCGTAGTCCGGCGTGGCCAGGACGACTTCCGCCATGGGGGCTTGGCCAGCGCGCTGGATCACGAAGTGGTACTGGGCCCCGTCCTCCTCCCACTCGGTGGCGAACTCGGCGTCGGCCAGTTGGATCGCGTCCCCCTCGTCGACTACCCAGAGGTCCACGTTCGCCTGGGCGGAGGTCGAGGCCGGCCGGCTCGTCTCCAGCGTCGCCGTCGGCTTGACGGCGTTCACGACGACGGACACCGTCGCGCCCCGCTTCTGACCGCCGTCGTCCTCGACCCGGATGCCGACCGCGTACGTCTTCGGCTGCTCGTCGAAGGTGTGGCGGAACTGGATCGTCCGGTCGTCCGGGTCGTATGTGTAGTCGTCCACGCTGACCTCGTCGAACTCGCCCGTCCCTTTCCAGTCGGCGTACAGGGTGAGGTTGTCCCACAGGTCGGTGTCGGTCAGATTGACGGTGAACTCCGCCTGCTGCCCCTCGTTGATCGGCCCGGCGACTTGCACCGCGAGTTGCGGGATCGACTCGGCGACCTCCACATCGAAGCTGTCGTCGGTGACCTGCCCGTCGTTGGCGGTCACCTCCACCCAGACCGAGTACGTGCCGTAGGTGTCGAACGTATGCAATCCGCTGGTCGTGGTCAGTCCCGAGATGAGCTCGTAATCGTCCCCGTCGGTACTCACCCACCACTGCACCGACTGGATGCCGCTGCGGGCCGACGCCTGGACCGACAGGGTGGCGGCGACCCCGGCCACCGCCGTCGCGTTCGTCGGCACGGTCAAGGTCGGCGGCGCATCGGCAACGGTGACGCTCTCGCTCAGGATCCGCACGTTTCCCGCGGAGTCGGTGACCCGCGCCGCGACGGTCCGAGTCCCAGTCGTGGTGAATGTCTTCGCGATCGCGCCGCCGCTCGCATTCTGGGCCGGGTGGAAGGTCACGCCGTCGTACTGGAAATCCCACTCCACCGTGCCAAAGGTCGGAGCGGGCGTCGCGGTCGAGTCCAACCGGAACTGCACCGGCGAATCCGTCGCCACGTCACCGAATGCCAGATCCAGGGAGCCGTTCGGGGGGATCGTCGAGGTCGTTGCAGACACGCCGGCGTCCAAGCCGGTGGCGGCCGAACCACCGCTCCCAGACAGGCTGACGTACTGTTCCCAGCCGTATGCCGTCGTGTAGAGCGTGCCGGTCGGCGCGGCGAACCGCACCGAGTACGACCGCAGGAGCAGGTTCGAGAACGCATACTGCCCGGCCGCGTCGGTCGTGACCGTCGGCACGGTGGCCCCGGCCGCGTCCACCGCCGGGCTGCCGTCCTCGTCGAACAGGGACACCGGCACCCCGGCCCGGCCGGCCTCCCCGGCCTGCCGCGTACCATCCCCGTTGGCATCGACGAACAGCCTGCCCGTGGCTGCGCCGGGCACATACGTCGGGGCCTCCACGACCGACGAACCGCCCGGCGCAAGGGTAAGCGTATTCGTCCAGGCATTCGATGAATCGTCCACCACCGACCCGGCCGGTGGCGTGACCTTCAGGGTGTAGCTCCCCGGAAGGAGGGCGGCGAAGGAGTACCCGCCAGCGGCACCCGTCGTTGCCGTCGCGACGAGTTGACCGTCCGCATCCGACAGGGTGACCAGGGCTCCGGCCGTGCCCGGCTCGCCGGCATCGCGGGTGCCGTTCGTGGTTTGGTCCTGCCACACCGTTCCAGAAATGGTGCCGGGCTGGTACGCCGCCGCGTCGAGCGAGGCCGTCGTGGCAGCCGTGACGACCTTGGTGGTGGAGAACGCCGACTGCCGGGACCCCTCCATCCGGAACCCGGTCGGGGCGGTGAACGTGACCGCGTAGGAACCTGGGGACAGACGCGCGAAGGTGTACCCGCCGCTGGCGTTCGTGGTCATGTCCGGAACGGGTTGCCCGTCCGCGTCGAGAACGGCCTGCCCGTTCCCGTCCCGCACCGCCACGATCACGCCCGCCCGATACGGGTCTTCGGAACTCCCGGCGTCGCCCCCGTCCCGATCATCCCAGACGAACCCGGACAACGATCCGTACCCGCTCACTACCGC
>JAYUFU010000247.1:0-5485 GCA_043738505.1 Fimbriiglobus sp.
CACGCTTCCGGCTCGGAACCGAGTGATGGCGGCTATCATATCCGCCATGAAACTGCTGCTGTTCAGCGACGTGCATTCGGACCTGACCGCAGTCGGCGACCTCGTCCGCCGGGCGAAGGCGGTGGATGTCGTCGTGTGCGCCGGCGACTTGTGCAACCTGCACAAGCGGTTGGCCGCCGTGGTCGAGGCGCTGAAGGCCATCGACACGCCGACGGTGCTGGTGGCCGGCAACAACGAGACGACCGACGACCTTGCCGCCGCTTGCGCCGGGTGGCCGTCGGCGGTGGTGCTGCACGGCACCGGGGTTGACATCCTCGGCGTGCCGTTCTTCGGCGTCGGCGGTGGCATCCCGGTCACGCCGTTCGGCGACTGGAGTTACGACTTCCCCGAAGCGGACGCGGAACGGCTACTCACGGGTTGCCCGACGGGTGGCGTGCTGGTGACGCACTCGCCGCCGTTCGGGGTGCTGGACGTGTCCAGTTCCGGCCGCAGCCTGGGCAGCACGGCGATTCGCGCGGCGATGGACCGCTGCCGCCCGAAGTTGCTGGCCTGCGGGCACATCCACGGCAGCGGCGGAAAACAGGAACAGGCCGGCGACACCTTGGTAGTGAACGCCGGCCCGGTCGGGCTGGTGGTGGAGTTGTAGTTCGGTCGTGTCACTTCGCCGACCGCGGCTCGAACACGCGAACTTCCGGCCCCTCGGCCCCGTCTTGCCGGGGCACGCCCAGGTACAGCTTGCCGCCGGCGAACACGCACGTCCGCGAGTCCTTCGGCGTCTTCAACTTGGACGTGACTTCGAACTTCTCGCCCTTCTTCTCCAGCACGGCCAAGTTGCCGTCGCTGCACGAGGCGTAGAGGCGGTTCCGCTTGGCGTCGAAGTGCAGGTCGTCGATGCCGGCCGGGATCTCGACGGCGTACAGTTCCTTCCCGGTCCTCGCGTCCACGGCAATCACGACCGGCTTCTTCGGGCAGCCGACGAACAGGGTGTTCGTCGCCGGGTCGCGGTCGATCGGGCTGCCGTCGCCCAGCGCCAGCGGGAACTTGTCGGTCACGTCCCGCTTGGCCACGTCCACGACCGCGATCAGGCTCGGCTTGGTCAGCACGACGTAAATCTTGCCGGCCGCCTCGTCGATGCTGAACCCGTGCGCCGACCCCGGCAGCGTGGCCGCGCCCTTGATCGCGCCGCTCTTGGCGTCCAGTTCGGTCAGCGACGTGCCGTGCGCGACGTAGACCGTCTTGTTCCCGGCGTGGTAGTGGACGTTGTCCGCGCCGGCGGCCTTCGCGCTGAACACCTGCTTGTATTCCTTGCCGTCGAAGGCGTTGCAGGTGCCGGCCCCGTTGCCGACGTACACCACGTCCAGGTCGGCCGCGTAGCACACGCCCGACACCTTGCCCTGGTCGGCGATCTGTTTGACGAGCTTGCCGGTCTTCAGGTCGAAGATGTCGAGGGTGTTGTTCGGCTTGTTGGCGAGGAACAGCCGCTCGCCCTTCTCGTCAACGGCGAGGTGGTCGAGCTTGCCGGCCACGCCCTTCGAGGCGAGGGTGGATTTCAGCGCCAGCGGTTCGGCGTCGGCCGCGCGGATGGCGGCGGGGCAGCAGAAGGCTGCGACGGCCAGGGCGAGTCGGGTTGTCATGGATCGGCTCGGGGTCGAAGGGAACGTCTGCACATTTAACCGCGACCGGAACACCGACGGAAGCCCAGCGTTCCGGATTCAACCGGAACTTCCCGCCGACCACACCCCTTCTTCACAATTGCTGCCGCCAAGAGGCTGGCTGGTGTCGAAACTGAGGAACAGGCCCGTCCGGAGCGGGCGTGGAGTGTTGAGTCACCCGCCAATTCTCACACCAAATCCGCCGCCATCCGCATCGCGGAGAACGCGATGTACTCCGGGGAAGGGGTCAGCGAATCGGCGTCCGGGGCTGCCAGCCACTCGTCGAACTCGTCGTCGAATTCGGACACGACCGCGACCAGGTTTTCTTTGACTTCCTCGGGTGCGGCGTCCACCATCGCCTGGCGCGTTCCGTCGTCGGATGCGCCCCAGAACTCCGCGTAGTGGATGAGCGGACGCAGGGGGATAGGCACAGTCTCAGGGCGCATCTTCAGCTTCGCACTCCGCGAAGCAAACGCCTCGTAGAGTCGAGCGAGTTCGGCCGGCGAGAGAAGGTGCTTGCGTGTTGCCACGGGTGCCTCGTTGGCCTTCCCACTCACACTCCCGGCAGCTCCAGGACGAAGCGGGCACCGGTGGGGGTGGCGGGGTGGTACGTCAGGGTGCCGCCGAACAGCTCGGCCCACTGGCGGGCCAGCGACAGGCCGAGGCCCGCGCCGCCGCTGTCGGCCGTGTCGGTGCCCCGCGTGAACGGGTGGAAGACCGACTTCCGCTCGCCCGACGGGATGCCGGGGCCGCGGTCCTCGACCGTCAGCGACACGCGGCTGCCGGTCGCGGTCGCGCGGACCCAGACGCGGTGGTCGGCGGCCGCCTTGGCGTACTTGCGGGCGTTGTCGATCAGGTTGCCCAGCACCTGCGCGACCACGCGCGGGTCGGCGACGACGGCGGCGTCGGACGGGGTGTCGGCCGCGACGACCAACGCGAACCCCTCGGACGCCAGCCGGTCGGCCCACGTCGCCCGCACCGCCGCCAGCACGTCGGCGATCGGCACCGCCTTCGCCAGCGACCGCGCCGACCGCTTCTCCAACTTGGCGAAGTCGAGGACGTTCTCCACCAGCCTGTTCAGCCGGTCGGCCTCGGCCGTCAGCGTGGCCAGGTACTCGGCCTTCTTCCCCTCGTCGGTGATGAGGCCGCTGTTGAGCAGGTCGAGGTGCAGCTGCATCGCCGTCAGCGGCGTCCGCAGTTCGTGCGTGACGGCCGAGGCGAAGCGGACGCGCCGTTCGGACAGGGCGACCACGGCCCGCCCGCCGAACGCGACGGCGGTGATGGCCAGCAGCGCGGCGGCCCAGGCGATGACGAGGCCGTACCGCAGCGGCGTCCACCCGCACGGCGGCAGTTCCACGGTTTCCCCGGTGGCCAGCTGCACCGGCAGCGCGGACATGGAGTGTTCCGGCGGCGCGTCGGCGACGGCCGGCACCGGCGTCAGGTCGGCGCGGGGGAGCAGGTCGGGGATGCGGTCGAGCAGCGTCCGCTTCAGCGCCGGCCAGTCGAGGACGACGCCCTGGAAGACGGTCTTCTCGTTCAGCTTGGCGGCGCGGACCAGCAGCAGCAGTTGGGAGCCGTCCGGGGCGGTCAGCCAGCGGGGGCGCACCGGCCCGATGTGGACGGCCACCGGCACCACCAGCGGGCCGGCCTTCCCTTCCGCCGGCGGGGTCAGCGGGCCGCCCTCCTTGGCCAGCGCGATGTAGTCGTTCACCCGCCGCCGGCCCCGCTGCTCGACGAGCGCGTCCGACGGCTGGCGCGACTTGGCGTATCCGGCCGCTTCGGCGTCCTTGAGTTCGTCCGCCGGCTTCTTGTCGTCCCCCTTCTTCCCTTCGCCGCGGGTGGCCCGGTCGTCGCCCTTCGACTGCTGTTGCGACTCGCGGAGTTCCTTCAACTTGACGATCTCGTTGCGGAGGTACTCGGACCACTCGGCCGTCTGCTTCCCTAGTTCCTTGCCGTCCGCCGGCGGAATCGCGGCTTTCAGTTCGGTCGGCTTGGCCGGAGGTGCGCCACGGCCCCCGCCGTTTTGAACTTGGGAGAACCCCTGCAACTTGCCGCCCGGTTCGTACCCGGCGCGGCTGCTCAGCACGTTGTCGGTGGAGTTCTTGCGGGCCTGGGCGTCGCGGGAGGAATCGGTCTCCGGCACCGCGCCCCGCGACGGCGGGGCCGCCTTCTGCTGGGTGCCCTCTTCGGCCTTCTTCGCCGGCTCCTTCTCGCGTTCGAGTGGGGTTTGCCGCAGCGCCTCGTCCTTGGCCGCGTCCCGCTGCACGAGTTGACGCGCCGGCTCGTCGCACCACAGCCCACCACGACCGCACGCCACGTCGAGGCCGGCGGCCGGCTTCGACCAGCCGGGCGGCAGGTCCGGGCAGATGAACGGCGTGGGCTTGTCGAGGATCGGGTCGTCGGCCTGCGGGACGGGCACCAGGAACGGCGGCTCGTCCGGCTCGGAGCGCTCCTGATCGGCCAGCGCGCGGGCGGCGTCCGACGCCGGGAACTTGGCCCGCAGGTGGGCGAGTTGCTTTGCGCGGTCGTCGGTGCAGTTGGCCAGGAACAGGCCGAACGGCTCGGCGTTCAGCCGATCCGCGAGGCCGGCCGGGATGACCTGCGGCGACTCCCACCCGCGTTCCGGGTCGAGTTGGAAGTGCAGCGTCATCCACGGCGGCAGGTCGGCGGTGAGCAGTGGGGACGGGACGCGACCGGGGTCGGCGGTGAAGTTGTCGGCGGCGTCCAGGGCGACCGCGGCCGGCGCGGACAGGGCGAAGTAGTGCGAGTACGGCCGGTTGTTCTCCAGGCCGAGGACCGGCAGCAGGAAGCCGTCCAGCCGCCACAGGGCGAACCGCTCGCGGTTGCCGGCGTCGGCGCGGGCGGCGGCCTCCCGCTGGGCGGCCTCCACGCCGAGCGCGGTGACGGACACATAGGCCAGCCCGCCGACCACCAGCGCGGCCAGCAGCACCAGCCCGCCCGCCACTCGCTTCGGGGACAACAGATGGCAGTTCACGGGGCGGTCTCCGGCACGGTCAGGCTCGGCCCGGCCATATAGCCGTGGGCGCGGACGGTGACGATGGGGTCCGGGGTGTCGTCCCCGTTCGGGTCTTTCAGTTTGGCCCGCAGCCGGGCGACGTGCATGTCCACGGCACGGGTTTCCAGGCCGGCGGTGCCGATGCCCCACACGCGGCCGAGCAGTTCGTCCCGCGACACGGCCCGGTCGCGGTTGGCGACCAGGTACTTCAACAGCGCGGCTTCCGTCTCGGACAGGTCGCACCGGTCGGCGGCGGACCAGCGGACCTCGCGGCGTTGCAAATCGATGCGGGCGCGGCCGAACATCACCACCGTCACCTCGCCGCCGTCCTTCATCGTCCGCCGCAGGACGGCCTCGATGCGGGCCACCAGCTCCCGCGCCGAGAACGGCTTGACGACGTAATCGTCGGCCCCCATCTTCAGCCCGCGGACGCGGTCGTCCTCGCCCCCTTTTGCCGTCAGGATGATGACCGGCCGCGTCGGGCACACCCGCCGCAGTTCGGCCAGCACCTCGAACCCGTCCTTCTTGGGCAGCATCAGGTCGAGCAGCACCAGATCGACCCCGCCGGATTGCGCTTCCCTCAACCCGGCGGAGCCGTCGGCCGCCTCGGCCACGTCGTACCCGGTCAGCCGGAGGGCGTCCACCAGCCCCCGGCGGATGGCCGGTTCGTCCTCGACGACGACGATGCGGGCTTTCGACATGGGCGGCACTCCGGGCGGGCGGCGGCTGTTACAATCAAGACGACGACCGGCGGACGGAAGATTCACCGAACTGCATTCTTCGCCGCGACTTCAGGAGCGGCCACGGTCGCCCGCTC
>JAYUFU010000248.1:0-15856 GCA_043738505.1 Fimbriiglobus sp.
CGAAGACTCGTGTCTTCGCCGCGACCGGCGGGAGCGCGGTACCAGTACGGCCGCTCACTTCTTCGGCAGCACCGCGATGGACCCCGTCTCGCTGATGTAAATCAGGTGGCCGGTGTTGTTGTCCTCCACCACCTCGATGCCGTACTTGGCCGCCTTGGCGAAGTCCACCCCGGCCGGCCGCGCCTTGATTTTCAGGGCGTGCTTCCAGGTGACGCCCGTCTTCTCGGTCATCTTGGCCGGCGGCGGCACCACCGCCAGGCTGCCCGTCTCGCTCAGGTACACGAGCTGCCCGCTGTTCTCGTCCTTGTACACTTCCACCCCGTACTTCTTCGTCTTCTCGGTGAAGTTCGCCTCGTCCGCCTTCCGCACCCGCACCACCAGCCCGTACAGCGACTTCGGGGCGACCACCTTGCCTTCCTCGGGGGCCTTCGCCGGGGCCGCGCCGCCGGCCGACAGGCCGCCGTCCTCGGTGGCGTACAGCAGACCGCCGGTGTTGTCGTCCTTGAACACGTCCAGGCCGAACTTCTTGGTGTCCTTGGTGAACCCGGCCTCCTCCGGCTTGCGGCACTTGAGGATCAGCCCGTACTGCCACACCGGGTTCTTCTCGCCCGTCACGGCCGACGGCGCGTCGGCGAACGTCAGCCCCTTCTTCTCGGACAGGTACATCAGCTTGCCCGTCACCCCCTCCTTGAACATCTCGACGCCGACGGTGAACGTCTCCTTGGTGAACCGGTCCTCCTCCGCCTTCCGCACCTTCAGGTCGAGGGCGAACACCCAGTCGGCCTTCTTGGTCGCCGTCGGCTCGCCGGCGACGACGGCCAAGCTGCCGGACTCGGTGACGGCCAGCAGGGCGTTGGTGCCGGTGTCGCGGTTCAGTTCGACGCCGACGGCGGTGGCCTTCGTCCAGTCGGTCTGGCCGCCCGGCCGCACCTTCAGGTTGTACCCGAACAGGTAGACCGGTTTGGCCGTCGGCGCGGCCGGCGGTTGGCCGGTCGCGGCGGCCGTCAGGCCGACGAGCAGGGCGAACAGGGCGGCGCGGCGGACGAGTCGAATGCTCACGGGGGGCACCTTTGCGGGGGAGTGCTTGAGGTCTCAGGGACCAGTATACGGTGGTGTCGGCGGGTTGCGGCTTCGCGGGAACTGGGAGAGGGGAGGAAGGCGGCTTGTTAGCCCGCCGCGCGAGCAAGGGCCGTGTGGTTTGGCGGTGCCACCGTCTCCGCGTGTCCGCCGCGGCGGTTTGGCCCTTGCTGGCGCGGCGGGCTAACAAGACCTGCGTGCCAACAAACACCCCCACCGGCCGATCCCGTGTAGACGGCCGGCTCTCGTCAAGTTAACTCGCCGGCGGCCCGCCGGCCGGGAAAACCGGCCGAGTTGACCATTTCTTCCCCGATTCTCGCTTGACCCGCTCCCCCGGTCGGCGGTATGGCCACCCCGCTTCACACACCTTTTTTCTGACCGGGGCGACACCCCGGCGGGCGACTCGTCGCCCGTTACGGCAGCGGAGAACGGGAGTCGGGGGACTCCTGCCGCCGCCACGGGGTGTGCCGGCCGTTCGCGGACCGGTGCTTCGACACGGAGGGGACCGAGGCCATGCTGTTCCGAGAATACATGTGGGGATGGAAAGCGGCGGCCACCCGGCTGCTGCTCGCGCCGCTGGTCGTGGGGGCGATGGCCCTCCCGGCCGTCGGCCAGCCGGCGGGCACCTGGGGGCGGCCGGTCGCCCCGTCGGGCCGCCCGACCGACCCGGCCGAACTGCTCCGCCAGGGCCGCAAGGCGCTGACCGACGGCCAGTTCGACGCGGCCGAGAGCTGCGCCGGCGAGGCCGCCAAGGCCAACGCGGCCGGCCGCTGGGGGCTGTGGGCCGACAACCCGGACAAGTTGATCAAGGACGCCCGCGCGGCGAAGGCGAAGGCCAACCGCGGCGAGGCCGAGAAACTGACCGCCCAGGCGAAGGAGCTGTTCGCCCGCACCGCCCGCACGGACGCCGAGCGGATCGCCCAACTGGACGACGCGGCCGCCCGCATCGACCGCGCCTGTAGCCTGTTCGGGCCGTCCAGCTTCATCGAGGACATCAACCCGCTGGCCGAGCGGCCGGAGGCGGTCAAGCAGCAGATCGACGCCGCCCGCGCCAAGGTGCGGCAGCGGATGCCGCTGGACGCCCGCGCCGCCGGCCCCGCGCCGGCCCGCCCGCCGGCGTCGGCCGTCCGCCCGGCCACGTTCAACCAGCCGCGCGACCTGGAGCCGGCCCAGCCGACCTCCATTCCGGTGTCCGGCACGGCCCGCGCTTCGGCCCTCAAGCTGATGGCCGACGGGCGGCAGTTGCTGGGGCAGAACAAAGTCCTCGAAGCGCGGGCGAAGTTCGCCGAGGCGCACGCGCTGAACGCGCCGTTCGGCTACAGCGAGGAGAACCCGGAGCGGTGCCTCCAGGACGCCACCGCCGCCGGCAAGAAGCGGATCGACGAGCTGAGCGACAAGGCCGAACTGCTGCTCGCCGACCGCGAGTTCGCCAAGGCCGAAGTCTGTCTGGTGGAGGCCCGCCAGTTGTCGGTCGGGCTGGACCTGTACTCGCGCGGGGTGGACGCCAAGCTGGCCGTCGCCCGCAAGCTGGCCGGCGGGACGGTGACGGTGGCCGCCCAGGCCCCGGACCTGCCCGACCTGCCGGCGCTGCCGACCGCGCCGAAGGTGCCGATGACGGTGCCCGACGCGCCGAAGCTGCCGCCGCTGCCGAAGTCGGTCGAGAAGCCGCAGCCGAAACCGGTGAAGCCGCAGCCCAAGCCGGCCCCGCTGCCGGTCGAACTGCCGGACGTGACCTCGCCCGTCGAGATCGGCCTGCCGGACGCGCCGGACGTGAAGCCCGCGCCGAAGTCGGAAGTCAAGCCGCAGCCCAAGCCGCTGCCGGCCGCGACGCCCGCCGACGAGGGCCGCAAGCTGCTCGATCAGGCGTTCGCCGAGCTGAAGAAGGGCGAAGTGGAGATGGCCAAGAAGCTGGCCGTGAAGGCGCACAACGGCGAGTTCGGGGTGAAGGCCGAGGCCCAGCAACTGCTCCGCGAGATCGAGGCCGAGGAGTACGGGCTGAAGCGGAAAGAGGCCGCCGACTCGTTCAAGGCCGCCGCCCAGGCCGCCACCGCCAAGCAGTTCGACATGGCCAAGAAGCTGCTCGACCTGATCGAGCCGAGCCTGCTCAGTGAAGACCAGCAGAAGCAGTACGAGAAGCTGGCCGCCGCCGTCGCCGGCGAGATGGCGCGGCTGAAGCAGCCGGCCCCGGTCGCCGTCGCCGTCGGCGCGGCCCCGGCCCCCGGCGGGCTGATCCCGTCGGTGCCGACGACCGGCACCCCCGGCGGGCTGGCCGACCAGGTGAAGGCGATGGCCGAGGTCGAGTTCCAGCAGCTCCGCAACGAGGGGCTGCAAGTCGAGACGGCCGCCCGCCAGGCGTTCGACCGCGGGGACACCGACGCCGCCCTGCAACTGCTCGGCGACTTCGCCGCCAAGGTGAAGGGGTCGAAGCTGTCGGCCGGCCGGCAGCAACTGCTGCTGGTGCCGGTCGAGCGCCGCGCGGAAAGCTTCCGCATCATGAAGCGGCACATCGACGTGACGGTCAAGGAGGCCCGCGAGAAGCGGGACCGGATCGAGACGCGGATCGTCAAGTCGCAAGCCGAAACGCAGAAGCAGGAGGAGATCGCCAAGCGGGTGCGGCAGGTGAACGAGCTGCTGGCGCAGCGGAGCATCGAGGCGTACACGAAGGCCGAGGCGCTGGCCCTCCAGACCAAGAACCTGGCCCCGGACGACCCCACCCTGACGCTGGTGTACGAGCTGGCCAAGCGGAACCGCCGGTCCGAGTCGAACAAGATCGACCGCGACCTCAAGGAGTCGAACAACTGGGAGCTGTTCCGCGACGCCGAGCAGATGGGGCCGCTGGTGACCGGGGACAACCCGATCGCCGCCAACCTGAACCGGTCGCGGAACGCCCTCCTGCGGGGCGACGGGTCGGACTTCTACATCAAGTCCCGCACGCCCATCGAGCGGGAGATCGAGCTGAAGCTGACCAAGCCGCTGACGGTCGAGTTCCAGGCGGCCACCCTGCGGGACGTGATCCGCAAGTTCGCCGACACGGCGCAGATGAACATCGTCGTGGACGACGCCGCCCTGGAGGCCAAGGGCATCGACCTGGACAAGGTGACGGTGACGGAGCGGATCATGACGCCCATCGCCCTCCGCCACGTGCTGGCGATCATCCTGAGCAAGGCGCGGCTGATGCACGTGGTCGAGAACGACGTGGTGCGGGTGACGACCGAGGAGCGGGCCAAGGGGCGGCTGCACACGAAGGTGTTCTCGGTCATGGACCTGGTGACGCCGATCCCCGACTTCGCCCTGCCGGAGCACGCGGTGCTGAGCAAGGCGCTGGCCAAATCGACGCAGCCGAACATGCCGTGGGCGAACCAGCAGGGCCAGGGGCCGACGCCGACCACCCCGCGGACCGGCCTCCAGACCGGCACGATGGTCAGCGGCCAGCCCGGTAGCAGCCCGTTCGTGCCGGCCAACGGCGGCGTCCTGGACAACAGCCAGAACCCGCTCGCCGGCAGCGCCATCATGGCCCCCACCCGGCAGAACGCCAGCGGCAAGCTGATGCAGATGATCTGCAAGCTGGTGAAGCCGTACAGCTGGGAGGACATGGGCGGAGCCGGGCGGCTGGACTACTACGACATCGGCGGCGCGATGGTGGTGAACCAGACGGCCGACGTGCTGCAAGAGGTGACCGAGCTGCTCGAGTCCCTCCGCCGCCTGCAAGACCTGTCGGTGGCCGTCGAGATCCGCATCCTGACGCTGTCCGAGGCGTTCTTCGAGCGGGTCGGCGTGGACTTCCAGATGAACATCAAGACGCACGGGACGGCCAACTTCGAGCGGCAGTTGACCAGCGGCACGTTCCGCCCGCAGCCGTTCATCAACGACATCAACGCGAAAGGGGTGACGACCGGCTGGAACCCGGCGGGCGGCGGGTTCACGTCCGACCTGGACATCCCGATCCGCCCGAACACCTACGGGTACTCGGTCCCGCCGTTCGGCGGGTATCCGGGCAACGGCAACGGCGGGCTGAACCTGGGCCTGGCGTTCCTGAACGACATCCAGGTGTTCATGTTCCTGGAGGCGGCGGCCGGGGACCGGCGGGCGAGCGTCATGCAGGCCCCCAAGATCACCCTGTTCAACGGCCAGACCTCGACCATCCTGATCAGCGACTTCCAGTACTTCACCACCAACCTGCAGATCATCAACGTGAGCGGGCAGTTCGTGTACATCCCGCAGAACCAGCCGATCGGCATCGGCCAGAACGGCCAGCCGGGGGTGAGCATCGCGGTGCAGGCGGTGGTGACGGCCGACCGCCGGTTCGTGCGGCTGAACCTGCCCATCAACCTGTCCAGCCTGACCTCGGCGACGGTCCCGCTGTTCCCGATCACGGCGTTCCTGACGCCGGTGTTCGAGGGCGGGTCGCAGGGCATCCCCATCCCGTTCACCCAGTTCTTCCAGCAGCCGTCGTTCACCGACATCCAGGTGAACACGACCGTGCTGGTGCCGGACGGCGGGACGGTGCTGCTCGGCGGGCTGAAGTCCACGGCCGAGGCCCGCAACGAGTTCGGGCCGCCGGTCATCAGCAGCATCCCGTACCTGAACCGGCTGTTCCGCAACACCGGCATCGGCCGGGAGACCCGCCACCTGATGGTCATGGTGACGCCGCGGATCATCATCGCCAGCGAGGAGGAGGAGCGGGCCACCGGCGAGCGGTAACGCCGGCAGAGTTTCAGGTTTCAAGTTTCAGAGTTTCGAGTCGAACGCGGAAGACCGCGGAACCGGAAACGCCGCCGCCCTGGCTACCAAAGCCAGGGCGGCGGCGTTTTTCTCGTTTTTGAACTTGGAACTTGAAGCCTGGAACTTGGAGCCGGCGGCCGTCAGGCCGCCACCGGGGCCGGCGTGCTGACCAGTTGCAGCGCCTCGTCGGCCCGCGCCCGCACCTCCGCGTCCGCGTCCGTCAGCACCGTCCGCAGCACGGCCGCCACCGTCGCGTCCCCCGGCGCGATCCGCGCCAGCAGCATGGCGCACCGGCCCCGCCGCTCCGGGTCCGCCGACTGCACGCCGTCCAGCAGCGCCGGCACGGCCGACCGGCCGATCCGCTTCAGCGACACCGCCGCGATGGCCCGCGTGCGGTACTCCGGCTCGCTCAGCATGGGGATGAGCTGCGCGGCCGCCGGGTGGGCGACCGGCCCGATCCGGCCGACGGTTCCGGCGCAGTCGCGGCGGACGCTGGCGTCGGTGTCCTTCAGGCCGATGAGCAGCTGCGGCAGGGCGGCTTGCGCGGCCGGCCCCTGGTCGCCCAAGGCCCGCGCCGCCCGCCGGCGGACCCGGCACGAGTCGTCCTTCAGCGCCACCGTCAGCGGCGGCACCCGCTTGGCCGGCGGCACCGGCAGGTCGGCCAGGGCGACCACCGCCAGCTCGCGGATCTGCGGGTTGGCGTGCTGGAGGGCGTCCGTCAGCACCGTCAGCGCGAGGTGCGTCTGGGCGTCGTTCAGACCGTGCATGATGACGGCGAACACCAGCCGGTTCATCAACTGCGGCGAGAGCTGTTCCATGACGATTCGCTATAGGGGAAGGGCGCGGGGTGGGCGACTGGCGGGCGAGCGGGCGGGAGGCGGCCCGGTCAGCCGAAGAGTAGGTCAGTCCCCCGACACACGGTCGGAAGAATCGGCGATTTCCGCCACCCCAGGGCCGTTCGGACGCAAATGTTCCGCCCCGGCGCGACCGCGCTGCCGGCCGCGAACGGCCAAACCCGACACCCCGTTTCCGAACCGCAACGCCCGGCCGACGGCGGTTAGGCGTCGGCTTGAGTCGAAGCGATTTCGCGGGTAGGCTGGACGGGTCGCAAGGAATCCTTTTCCCGCAAGGGCATCCACATGCGCCCGAGCCGCACCGTCTTTGAGAGCCGCGATTCACGGCTCATGTCGTTCACGACGGGCCGCGAATGGCCAGAGTTGGTGCTGGCGGACATCACCGGGCCTGAACTGCTGGCGATGATGCGCGACCGGCTCGCGCGATACGGCTCCCCGCTGCCGGACGGGTTCGTCCCGCCGCCGGGCATCGACATCGCCGCGCTGCTACAACAACTCCCCTGGCCGCCGCCGTCCCCGGACGCCTGACCCCATGCGCACCGCCTTCCTCGCCGGCGTCGTCGCCCTCATCCTGTTCGCCCTGCCGGGCGTCGGCGTGTTCACCGCCGACCTGCTCGGCTATGGCGCGGCCGTCAACGGCTGGCTCGAAGCCACCGTCGGCGTCAGTCACCGGCTGGCCCTCGGCATCCCCGCCGCCGTCGTCCTCTTCTGCATCCCGCCGCTCATCGTCCTGCTCTACTTCCTGCGGCTCCAGCGGAAGGCGATGGCCGTGCCGTCCACCTTCCTGTGGAAGAAGAGCATCGAGGACTTGCACGTCAACCGGCTGATGCAGTGGATGCGGCGGAACGTCCTGCTGCTGTTGCAACTGCTGGCCGTGATGGTCCTGCTGTACGCCGTGCTGGGGCCGCGGCTGCACGGGTCGCTGTTCGGCGGCCGGCACTTCATCCTGCTCATCGACAACTCGGCCAGCATGTCGGCCACCGACGTGACCGAAGGCGGCAAGGACCGGCTGGCGTGGGCCAAGGCCGAGGCGATCAAGGAGATCGAGGCGGCCGCCGCCGGCGACGTGGGCATGGTGATCGCGTTCAACAGCACGGCCGAAATCCGCCAGTCGTACACCGCCAGCAAGGACGAACTGAAGGCGGCCGTCGAGGGCATCCGGCCGACGCAGAGTTCCACCCGCATCGACGAGGCGCTGTCCCTGGCCGCCAGCCTGGCGAACCCGGCCCGGTCCACCGAGAACGAGGCCGCCGCGCCGGCCAACCCGGAGCCGGGCAAGGAGCGCACTTATGTGCAGTCCGACGGCATCAAGGCGGACGTGTTCCTGTACTCCGACGGCCGCTTCCCGCCGGTGCCGGAGTTCGCCCTCACCAACCTGAACGTGAACTGGCGACGGCCGCCGACGCCGTCGGACTTCGGCCGGTCGGACAACGTCGGCATCGTCCGCTTCGACGTGGAGCGCGACCCGACCAACCCCGTCAGCGTGACGGCCCGCGGCGAGGTGCGGAACTACCGGGGCACCGAGGCGAGCGTCCGCGTGCGGCTGGACGTGACCGACGCCGGCACCGGCCGGCTCATCACCAGTCCCAGCACCACCTTGATTCTGCCGGTGCAGAAGGAGCGGAAGGCGAAGGAGTTCACCGACGTGGCCCTGCCGAAGCTGCCGGGCGACGGGGCCGAGGCGTCGGACGAGTTGGCGTCCACCCTGCTGGTGCGGTTCGATCCGTTCGACCTGCCGGAGAACGCCGACGTGCTGTTCACGCTGAAGTTGCAACTGCCCGACGACGGCCCCGGCGACAAGGCGTGGAAGGACGCCTTCCCGCACGACGACACCGCGTGGGTCGTGTTCGGCGTCGCCCGCAAGGCGAACGTGCTGGTCGTCACCGACGAGAACAAGGTGCTGGCGAACTACTTCGAGACGCCGTCGGCGATGCGGCTGGCCGACTTCACCTACCTCAAGCCGGCCGACCTGACGGACAAGAAGGAGTACCTGGAGCCGGCGCTGGAGGGCAAGTTCGACCTGGTGATCTTCGACCGCTGCGCGCCGGCCGTCGAGTCGCAGTTGCCGCTGGCGAACACGCTGTTCATCGGCTCGCCGCCGCCGCCGTGGAAGCCGCTCGGTGCGGGCGGCGAGGACGCCGTGGTCGAGGCCAAGACGCCCGAAGTGCGGGTCTGGCAGACCGACCACCCGGTCATGCGGAACCTGCGGGCGCTCGACCGCATCCGCATCGCCGACGCCTTCAAGTTCCCGGAGAAGCGGCCGCTGCCGCCGCGCACCCCGCGGCTGATGGACGGCGACGGCGACACGGTGCTGCTGGCCGCCCTCGCCCGGCACACGTTCACCGACTTCGTGCTGGCCTTCCCGCTGGTGTCGAAGGCTCCGGACGGCGGCGTGCAGTGGCACTCGGACTGGCCGCTCCAGCCGAACTTCGTGCTGTTCCTGCGGAACCTGCTCCTCCACGGCGGCGGGGTGGAGGCGGCGGGCGCGGCCGAGTCGCTGCGGCCGGGGCAGGCGATCACCTTCCGGCCGCGCGGGGCGAAGGAGATCTTCGTGACCAAGCCGGGCGAATCGACGGGCGCGAAGGTGGAACGCTCGACGAACCGCGCCGACGTGGTCTATTCGGGGGCGGACGTGCTGGGGCCGTATGCCGCCGAGTGGGGGACGACGACCCGCCGGTTCGCGGTCAACCTGTTCGACCCGCTGGAAGGCGACCTGGCCCCGCTGGACGACGGCGAGTTGAAGATCGGGGCCGAGTCCTTGAGGGCCGGCGACACCCGCAAGCAGCCTCGCGACCTGTGGAAGTACCTGCTGGTGGTCGGCCTGGCGGTGGTGATGGGCGAGTGGTGGGTGTACAACAAGCGGGTGCAGATTTGAGGGAGGGACGCGCGCGTCGCCGCGAGGCATCGCCGAGCGCGTCGGCCGGCGGAGGGTACGCTCCGGCCGAAATCCGGTCACGGCAAGCCGAGGGCGGCCTTCAAACAGGCATCGAGTTTCTGCTTCATCGTATCGGAGAGTTTGCCCAGCACCTGCGCGACGGTGTCGGCGTAGACCGTCACGAGCAGCAGGCAGGAGACGACGGAATCGCGGACCAGCCCGGTTGCCTGGCCTTCGGGTGTGGTCACGTCGATGAACAGGCAGGCCGGGTCACTCGCCAGGTCCAGATTCTTGGTGACTTCCGCCACGACGGCGGTCGTCACGACACCCGCGTAGGCGTCGGACTGCACGACGACGGCGGGCCGTTTCTTTCCCCGAAGCCCGGACGGGTGCGGGAAGCGAACCGGGATGACATCGCCCCGGTTCATGGCTGCTCCGGCCGGTCGTCGTACTCGTCCATCTCCTCCCACCCCGCCGTCCCCACCCCCACCGCCCAGGCCGCCGCGTGCAGCTCCTCGCGGGTCCAGGGTGTGTCGTCGTACACCTCCGCCGTCAGCCGCACGTACTCGTCGGCGGGGAGCAACACGAACGCCTCCCGCGTCCGCGGGTTGACGACCCGCGTGGGTGCGGCTTCGGCCGGCTCCATCGCGTCGATTTGTTCTTCGGTCAGTTCGATCACGGTGGCGTCTCCCGTCCTCGCATCCTACCGGCGATTCGGTCGATTCGCAACCGCGTCGGCGACCGGTTCACGATGGCCCAGGGATTGAAGGGAAGCCGTCGCGCCGTCCGCGCTCACAGCCCGCAGGCTTGCAGTTGGGCCAGCAGCGCGCCGTACCGCTCGCGGCGGTCGGTCCACTCGCCGGCCTTCCGCATCCGCTTGTTCGGCCGGTTCACCAGGTTCAGGTGGTCGCCCTCCCACACCTCCGTCCGCTCGCCCCAGGTGGCGCTGGCCACGCTCACGATGCCGTCGTTCGCCCCCTCGAACCGCCGCACCACCCCGGCCGGCACCCGCCAGCCGGCCGTCAGCCACGGCTTCTCGCACACCCCCGCGACGCTGAAGTACCGCACGTTCGGGGCGTCCGGCGTGTCCTCGTTGAACCGCCGGCAGGCGTCGGTGGTCAGGTCGAAGAAGCAGTCGGCGGCGACCCCGCAGGCGCGGAACAGCGGGCCGAGAACCCGCGACAGGCGGGCGATGCCCCAGTCGGCGAACGCCGTCCCCCGGTGCGGCGTGCCGACGGTGGTGAGCGACCGCACTTGCGCGTGCAGGCCGAGGCGGGAGATGAGGAACCGCGAATCCAGTCCGCCCAGACTGTGGCCGATCAGGTGGAACGGCTGGCCGCCGAGTTCGCGCTTCACGAACGCCCGCAACTCGGCGGCACGGGTGGCGATGCCGGCGGTCGGCGACAGGCGGGGGGTGAGGACGCGGTTGCCGCTACCCTCGAAGTACGCGCGGATGCCGGGGAACGATTCGGGGGCCTCGCGGGCACAGAACAGGCGGGCGAACCCGCTCACCCCGTGGACCAGCACGACGGGGGCGGACAGCTTCGGGGCGATGAGCATCGGGCGTGCGATCCTGGCTTCAATCGGAGTGGGGCGGACGGTAGCATCGACGGTGAGGTGAGGCGACGGGCAGTCGCCTTCATCGATTCCACGCAATTCCCGAACGGAAACAACATAGACTCCATGTCGGACTCCCGCAACCCGAAACTCCCCCGCCTGGCCGTACTCGCGGTCGCCGCCGGGCTGTTCCTCACCAACCTCGGCGGACACGGGGTCGTGTCGGAGGAGCTGCGCTGGGCCGAGATTGCCCGCGAGATGCGGGCGTCGGGCGACTGGTTCCGCCCGGCCATCAACGGCGAACCGTACTTCGACAAGCCGGTCGGCTCGTACTGGCTGATCGTGCTGGCGTCGCACCTCACGGGGGAAGTGGACGAGTTCACCGCCCGGCTGCCGGCGGCGGTCGCCGGACTGCTCGGCGTCTGGCTGCTGATGTCGCTGGCCGGCCGCTGGTACGGCCCAGCGGTGGGGGTTCTCGCGGGCGCGGTGCTGGCCACGTCGTTCGGCTTCGCCTTCTACTCCCGCCGGGCCACCGCCGACAACGAGACCGTCACCGGCGTGCTGGCCGCCGTGTGGCTGTTCGACCGGATGGGGCAAACCTGGTTGCCCTCTGGCTGCTCATGGGCGTCACCTCGCAGATGAAAGGGCTACTCGGCTTCGCCCTGCCGGTGGCCGTGTTCGGCGTGTTCGGCACCTGGAACGGACTGGCGGAACGTAGGCCGGGTGAAAGTCCGTTCCGGGCCGTCCTTCGCGGCAACCGCTGGTTCTTCAACCGGTGGACGATTCTTGCGATGCCCCTCGGAATCGCCGTGTTCCTGCTGCCCTACGCGCTGGCCGCGTCCGGCGGGCTGGGGGAAGGACTGTCGCTCTTGTACCGCGAGAACGTGCAGCGGTTCTTCAAGCCGCACAACCACACCGGCCCGGTGTATCTGTACGTCGGCGTCATCTTCGTCCTCGCGCTGCCGTGGTCGCTGTTCCTGCCGGCGGCACTGGTGTCGCGCCCCGCCGTGCGGCCGGCCGACCGGTTGGCGTGGGCGTACTTCCTCGCCGTGTTCGCGTTCTTCACCGCCTCGGCCAGTCGGCGGAGTTACTACCTGTTGCCGGTGCTGCCGCCGACGGCGGTGTTGATCGCCGCCCTGTGGATGACGCCGGCGGAGCGGCTTCGGCCGCTCGCCCGCCGGCTGCGCACCGGCGGGTACGCGGTTCTGATGGTGGGAACGGCCGCAGTCGTGGCACTGCTCGCGCTGCCACCCGAATGGCGACCGGCTCCATTTGACAAGTTGCCGCCGACGCCGGCGCGGCCGTTCGCCATCGCCGGGGGGGTGGCGTGCCTCGGGGCGCTCGGCTACGGTTTCTTCCGCGCGCGCCTGCGACCCTTCGCGGTGTTCGCGGTCGCGGTGGCCGGCGTCGGGTACGCCACGGTCATCGCGGTGCCCGCCGCGGATCAGTACCGCACCCGGCGGGCATTCGCCGACGCCGTTCGTTCGCGCACCGGGTTCGACCGCCTCGCGCTGTACCGCGCCCGCGACATCGTGTTCGACCTGCACCCGCCGGCACCGCTGCCCGACCACCAGACGCCGGCCGAGATCACCGCCGCCGTGACCGAAGGCAAGGCCCGCTGGGTCGTCGCCCGCCGGCGGTACTGGACGGCCCTGAACCTGCCGGGGACGGTCGTCGCGGAGGAACCGGTTCAGCCGTGGGATGGCCCCGACCAACTGGGCGATAAGATGTTGCTCATCGACCTGCGGCCGAAGCCGTGACGACACCGAAGCAACCGTCCGATCAAGCGGCACGCGGATGACGCTGATTCCAGCGCGGATGAAGAGGATCGGAGGGAAGAGAACAGAAAACAGAAGTCGGAGAGCTGCGCCCGGCCTTCCGATCTGTGACTCCTGCCTTCCGAGTCTCGGATGGCCGGTGGATTGGAACGGGAAAACCTACAACCCGAATAGGATTGTCCATGACGTTGTTCCAATCCTGGCCTCACCAGTGGATATTTGTCCCCAATGCGTTGGGCGACAACTCGTCGCCGGGATACTCGCTTGCGTCTTGGATCGATATTGACTGGAATCCTGACGACAAGAACGAGATTCTCGCCTACTTTCACGCGGCTCCAATGCTTGAATCGTGGCTGCTGCCGGATGTGCGATGTGCTATGTGTGATTGTGATATACCAAACTCCAATATTTGGCGGTGGGACGGAGTGTGGCTGTGGTCCGATGCCGACGTGCATTTCTTTCAGGACCACTCTGCCCGCCCGCCTGACCGACTCGTAGCACATATCCGACAGCGGAAATACGTCTGTCCCCCTCTTGACGACAAGAGTCTGGAACAGGCTGATCGAGTCCGATCGGCGATGATTACCGCTTTCGGAGACGAGTAGAAAACTTTCGGCGAATCGCGTGTCTTCTTCTTCTGAACTCCGCATTCTGTCTTCTGATCGTGCCTTCATCCGCGCTGAAATCCGCGTCGTCCGCGTTCCGCTTGATTGGACGGGTGTTGAACGTTCGATCCCTAATCCACTCCTCCCTGCT
This sequence comes from Fimbriiglobus sp., assembly GCA_043738505.1. GTDB lineage: Bacteria > Planctomycetota > Planctomycetia > Gemmatales > Gemmataceae > JALHQU01. The sequence goes on from JAYUFU010000248.1 coordinate 13,620, forward strand.
CCCATTCGGAGACCCGCCCCGATGAGCCACCCGCCCCTCGCCACCCCCGGCACGACCCGCATCGGCTGGATCGGCACCGGCGTCATGGGCCGCTGGATGTGCGAACACGCCATGAAGGCGGGGTTCGCCGCGACGGTCTACAACCGCTCCCGCGACAAGGCCGAACCGCTGCTCGCGCTGGGTGCGACGTTTGCCGACACGCCGAAGAAAGTCGCCGAGGCCAGCGACGTGGTGTTCGCCATCGTCGGCTTTCCCAAGGACGTGCGCGAGGTGTTCCTCGGGGCCGACGGCGCGCTCGCCGGCAGCAAGCCGGGCACCGTGCTGGTGGACATGACCACGTCCGAGCCGAGTCTGGCGAAGGAGATCCACGAGGCGGCGAAGGCGAAGGGCGTCCATTCCCTGGACGCGCCGGTCAGCGGCGGGGACGTGGGCGCGAAGAACGCGGCGCTGAGCATCATGATCGGTGGGGACAAGGCGGCGGTGGACGCGGTGACGCCGATCTTCGCGGCGATGGGCAAGACGATCATCCACCAGGGCGGGGCCGGGGCCGGGCAGCACACCAAGATGGTGAACCAGATTCTGATCTCGTCGAACATGGTGGCGGTGTGCGAGGCGCTCCTGTACGGGCACGCGGCCGGGCTGGACCTGGAGACGGTGTTCAAGAGCGTGAGCGTCGGGGCGGCCGGCAGCAAGGCGCTGGAGGTGCTGGGGCCGCGGATGCTGGCCCGCAACTTCGAGCCGGGGTTCTACGTCGAACACTTCCTCAAGGACATGGGCATCGCGCTGGCCGAGGCCGAGCGGATGAACCTGTGCCTGCCGGGGCTGGGGCTGGCCAAGCAGCTCTACGAGGCCGTCCGCGCCCAGGGCTACGGCCGCAAGGGGACGCAGGCGCTGCTGCTGGCCCTGGAGACCATCAACGCCGTCAAGCGCTGAAGCCCGGATCACCCACCGCTTCTCCCGCGAGGAACCGTCGAGGCGGCCGTTCGGGACTCGGCGCGAGATCGATTCCGCCCGAACGCATCGGAATTGTAAATGCTTCCACGTGGAAGCGTTTACAATTCCCTCTCACGGTGCGGCGGGGCAAAACACACCGGAACTCTCCCCGATAGAATCACCGCCACCGATTCCTCCCGCCGGACGCCGCCATGAACCCCGCCCGTCAAGCCGTCATCACCGAGCCGTTCAAGACCGCCGTCCGCGAGGTGACGCTGCCCGACCCCGCGGCGAATCAAATCCTCGTCGCGGCCGAATACAGCGGCATCAGCGCCGGCACCGAGCTGGCCGTGTACACCGGCACCCACCAGTGGCTCCAAGACCCGGCCATGCCGGACTGGAAGTTCCCGTTCAAGAGCGGGTACAGCGCCGCCGGCCGGGTGCTGAAGGTCGGCAAGGAGTTCCCCGGCGGGTTCGCCGAGGGCGACCGCGTGTCCTTCCCCGGCAACCACGCCAGTGCCGAGTTGCTGACCGTCGGGCACGAGCGCTGCCGCGTCTGGAAGCTGCCGGACAACCTGAGCTTCGAGAAGGCGGCGGTGGCGGTGATCGCCCGGTACGGGTTCGGCGCGAGCATCCGCGTCGGGCTGACGCTCGGCCGCAGTTGCGCCGTGCTGGGCCTGGGCATCATCGGCCAGTTCGCGCTACGGTGCGCGATTGCCGCTGGCATGTCGCCGGTGGTCGGCATCGACTCGGTGAGGATGCGGCGGGACGCGGCGAAGCAGGCCGGGGCGGACTTCGTCATCGACCAAAGCACGCCGGACGTGAAGGGGCAGTTGGCGAAGTTCCTGGGGGCGAAGGGGGCGGAGGTGGTCATCGACGCGACCGGCGTTCCGGCCGCGATCCCGACCGCGATGAGCTACGCCGCCGACGCCGGGCAGGTGGTGGTGGTCGGCTCGCCGCGCGGGAAGGCGGCGGAGGTGAACTTCTACGACGACCTGCACCGCCGGTACATCGAAGTGACCGGCGCGCACGGCAACATGCTGTTCGAGCCGGCGCACACCCGGCTGGCCGGCGCGTGGGACATCCACAAGGCGCAGCACTGGCTGCTGCGGATGATCGCCTCCGGCCGCCTGAGCCTGGACGGGCTGGTCACGCACACGATCGCGCCGGACCAACTCGGCACCGCCTACGAGGGGCTGCTGAAGGACAAGGAGAACTACCTCGGCGTGGTGATGAAGTGGGTGTGATACCGAATCGAATCGAAGTGTTCTGCTCGCTCCGCGAGCGGTTTTGGTGTTGCCGAA
>JAYUFU010000249.1:0-15833 GCA_043738505.1 Fimbriiglobus sp.
GCGGGGGCTGCCGTAGCAGTGGCGGACCTCGGCGCGGATCTCGGTCGTGGCGGCCACCAGCTCCTGGCGTCGTTGCTCGGCGAGGCTGTCGGGGCGGTCGAGCCGGGCGTAGAACCCGGCGGTCGAGACTTCGAGGACTTCGCACCGCCAGGCGACGGGCCATCGGTCCCGGCCGCCGGCGATGAGAGAGCAAGGTCCGGTCGAGTGGCGGGCGAAGTCGGCGGCGGCTTTTTTAGGATGTCACGCTCGGCCTTCAGGCGCTGGGCCTCGGCGCGAAGGCGGTGCAGTTCCTCGTCTTGGGGGGCGAGCCGTCCGGGACCGGGGAAGACGTCCGCTCCCTGGGCGCGGAACGCCTTGAGCCATTCGCGGAGACGGCCTTCGGTGAGGCCGAGGCGACGGCGAGGTGCTGATCGGTCACCATGCGGACCGCCGGGAGCTTGAACTCGGCGGTGTCCGTCTTGCGGGTCTTGGCCATCGGTGTGTCCCCTTGTGAAGAGAGCGTACACCGTTAACTGCGTGTCCACCAAACGTGGGGAGGTCCAAAACGCGCGACCGCGACCGTCATCACCGGGGATTCACTCGAGCGGCAGGTCTTCCCGCTTGCCGTCCTTCGTCACCCGTTTGGCGTAGGAGATCGGCCCCGGACCGCCGAAGCCGAGCAGCACCTTCGACCCGTCGTCGAGGGCGTACTCGTGGATGTGCAGCCCGCTGCCGATGTCCCGATCCGGCTTGCCGAACACCTCCTCGGCCGCCGCCATCGTCAGGGCCTTCGACAGTTTCGCCTGGAAGAAAGCGAGCGTGCGGGGCTTGAGAATCTTGTCCAGAAACGCGAACGCCGCCGCCGTCGGCTTGTCGTCCGCCGCGCCCAGGTCGGCGTCGATGGCGACGTGCGTCTTGCCCGGCGCGGGGTGCAAGGCGGCTGTCACGCCCGCCGCCGTCAGCGCTTTGGCCAGCTTCTCCGACTGCATCTTGACCTCCGGGTGGTCGGCGACGTGCAGGATCAGGAAGGGCGGAATGCCTTTGCCCTTCGCCGCGTGCGTGACGGGCGACAGCTCCTTTTGGCTGGCCTCGTCGCCGAACTTCTTCCTGTAGAGGGTGGACCGGCGCTCCTCGACCGTGGCGATCTGGAGCGGCACGTCGTAGGTGTCGCCGTCCACGGGGATGCACGCCTTGATGGCGGTGATCGGCACCTTCTCGGCCTTCAGGTACTTGTCGTCGGTGCAGACGATCGCCGCCAGTTGCGCGCCGGCGGAGTGGCCGGTGACGATCAGCGCGTCGGGGTCGCCGCCGTACTCCTTGGCGTGGTCGCGGACCCAGCGGATCGCCTTGGCCACATCGCCCGCCATCTCTTGAATGGTGACGGCCGGCAACAGGCGGTAGTTGACCGACACGAAGACCAGGCCTTTGTCCGCGAACGCCTGCGGCTTCTTGTTCACCTCCTTCTTGTCGCCCGCCTGCCAGCCGCCGCCGTGAATCCAGACGACGACCGGCCGACCCTTGCCGGCGAGCGGGGCGTACACGTCGAGTGTCTGCTTCTCGGTCTTCGGGTCGGTGTACGGGATGTCCTTGTGAACCTTTGGCTCGGCGGCAAGCGCCGTCCCGGTGACGAGCATCGCGGCGAGGGCGGTCTTCATGGCACGGACTCCGGAAGGGGAAGGTCGGCGTTACTTTCGCAGCGGACCCACCACAAGATACACGACCCCGGCGACGATCGTGAGGTGCAGGAGGACGACGAACCAGAAGGCGAGGCGGAACGACGCCTTCTTCGTCTTGTGGCGGAATCGCCGCTGCGCGAGTATCGCGCCGGGCCAGCCGCCGAGCAGTTCTAGCAGGTGCAGCGTCCGCTCCGGCACCCGCCGCCGGCCGATGCTCCCGGCCCGCCGCTTGTCCACGCCGTAGGCGACGAACGCGATCACGCTCATGACGGTGACGAGAATCAGGTAGTAGAAGACGTAGGTCATCGGTGTCTCGGGGCGGTCGGTTTCACTTCTTCCGCTTCGCGGCGCTCTTCGCCGAGCCGTCCACGAAGAAATCCTTCCAGTCGGCGAACTGCTCGGCCGTGCCTTCGAGGTCGAACTCGCCGCTCACCAGGTCGCCGATGAAACTTTGGAGCTTCCGCCCACCTTCCGGTTTGGCGTGGTGCGTGGCCAGCTCGCTGGCGAAGTTCAGCAGGTCGTACACCCGGCAGGCGGCGGGCAGCGTCCGCTGCCTCTTGGCGCTGAGCGCGTCCAGGTTGGCCAGGCCGTAGATGCGGGTGAGGTCGCCGGTCATCCGGCCGAAGGCGTCCGTCACCGGCTCGTCGTCGTGCTTCACCCCGCCGCCCCCTTTCGCGGTCATGCCGACGCGGTTCGGCACGTCCTTGCCCTGGAGCATGGCCGCGAGGGCGCGGGCCAGCCGCGACACCTCGTGAACCGACGCCCACGATCTCGTCGCCGACTCGAACCGCTGGCGGAGGGCGGCGAACCCCTCCTCGTTGTTGAACCCCTCCAGCGCCCGCTCCAAGGCGAACGTCGCGGTCGTGCCGCCGCGGCCGAGGTTGATCTCGCTGCGGAACGCCGGCGTCATGGCGATGGCCCCGTTGCTGCAAATCTGCCGGAGCAGCGCCAGGTAAACCGCCGGTCGGCCGAACGCATCGATCGGCGTCTCGATCACGTACTGGGCCTCGAAGCCGTCGCCGCTGATGGTGAACGGGCTGCTGTGCCGCGGCGCGTGGAAGCTGCGGATCACCCCGTCGTGGTACTTGTGGTCCTTCGCCTGGTAGCGGCGGAGAAGCACCCCGAGTTCGTCGTGCCGGACGACGGCCGCCTTCGGGTTCGAGACGGCCAGCAGCGTCGGCGCGGCCTCCCCCGCGCGGAGTTCCAGGCAGTACCGCACCTGGTCGTCCGGGGCCTTCTGGCTGATCCGCCGGAAGACCTCCTCGTGCGTGAAGTAGCGGAAGATGTTGTGGGTGAACCCGAACCGCATCTGGAGGCTGTTCCAGAACCGTTTGCTCGGCGTCACCGCTCGGTCGCCGAGTCGGAGCGATTCGAGGGGCTTCGCGCGGTTCGGCTTGTCCGGCGACTCCTCGGCGGGCGGAACCTGAAGGTCGCGGAGTCGGCAGGTGCCGTACTCGAAGGTCGAGTCCACGGGAATGCTCCTTGCGTTGGGGTTCTTTTCCGGCACCCACGGCCCTCGCGGGCCGGGTTCGCCTACTGACCCACAGGTTGTCGGAGTTTGCATTTCGCAGGTCGGGTCGAGCCTTCGAGGCTCGACATCCCTATGTGTCGGGCCTCGAAGACTCGACCCCGACCTACATCCGAACAACCTGCGAATCACTCACTCGCCGCGCGCCGCCGCGCCCGGCGCGGGGGCACCGGCGTCTCATTCCGGCCGGCGGTCGTTCGCTTCTTCAGCCACTCCGGCAATTCCACGGTCGTTTGGGCCAGGGCGTGCAGGGTCCGCATCGCCACCTGCTGGATGCGCGGGTTCAGTTGCAGGCTCCGCCACTCGGCGCTCTCCCACACGTATTGCAGCTCCGCCGCCGCCGTCCGCACGAACGGCCACCGCGTCTTCTGGCACTGCACGACGTTCTTCACCGGCGTCCCACTGTGTTTTCGCAACACCCGGCCGCACATTTGCACGGTGATCCCCTTTTCGCTCGGCCGGCAGAACACCGTCTGCAAACTGGGGCAGTCGAACCCTTCCGCCAGGACGATGCAGTTGACCAGGGCGTCGAGTTCGCCGGCCTCGAACCGCTCCAGTTGGTCCTCGCGGTCGCCGGCGGCGGTCACGACCTCGACGCGCGCCTGCCCCGCCCGCAGCAGCTCGGCGGCGCGTTCGCACTGCGCCACGGTGTGGAAGTAAAAGACCGTCTTGCCCCACCGGTTCCGCTCGCGGAGGTAGAATTCGGCGGCCGATTCCGGCGTGTACGTCGGGATCGTGAAGTGGCGGAACCGGCTCAGGTAGCCGTCCTCGATGAGCGCGCGGATGCCGGCGTCGCGGATGCTCGCGTCGAAGCACAGCTTGACCTTGTCCGCCCGGAACGGCGTGGCCGACAGGCCGAGGATGAACCGGGGCCGGATGACGTTGTGCAGGTGGGCCATGCTGCCGGCCGCGTCGTGCTGGGCCTCATCGACGACGAGCAGGTCGAGGTCCGCCGGCGGCGTCTTGTCGAACATCGAAATGAACTCGGCCGTCAGCGGGATGCCGTGGTCGGCCGCCTCGGCCTTCGCCTGCGCCAGCAGGTAGCGCCGCATCGCCACCCAGCCGACTTTCAGGCCGAGTTCCCGCTGCAACCCCGCCGCGATGAGCAGCCCCATCACCGTCTTCCCGCTACCGGTCGGGCTTTCGATGAGAATCGACCGGAGGTTCTTGACGAGGAACAAGTCCAACGCCTTGCCGACGATCCGCGCCTGGTACGGTCGCGGCTCGATCCGCGTCCCGGCAATGAGGTCGTCGATGACAATCACATTCCGGCCCTCCCTTGGTGAGAGGGAGTTTCGCAGAAGAATCCCCCCGCGCCGAGGTCGGTAGCGGAAATCGGAAGTGGGGGCTGCGCGAGTCGTCGGCCGGTTCGGGGTGGCGGGAGGTCGTACCAAGTTCGAGGGATCCGCGACGGGGCCACTGCTCCGTCGGGTTCGGTCTCACTTCCCCGCCTTTTCAACCAGAAGCGCGTTGAGGCGTTCGAAGTCCGCCACCGAGTCGGCCAGGAAACCCCACTCCTCGCCGGCGACGGTGATGATGCGGCACTGGCGGATGGTGACGACGTTCCCGGCCATCGTGCAGTCGTCGAACCGGCGGATGTCGCCCCAGGCCACCGCGTCCCAGTGGACGCCGCGGGTGCGGATCAGCCCGCCGGGGCAAACGTAGACCCAGTCGTACCGCATCGACAGCGGGTAGTACACCGCCGCCCCGCCGATGGCGAACAAGCCGGCCGCCAGCCAGCGGAAAATGACCTCGGACGGGTCTCGGGGGGCGGGTCCGAGGCGGAGCGCCAAGCACCAGCCGAAGAAGCCGACGCCGAGCAGGACGAGAACGATCCCCATCCCGATCGATTTGCGGCGGAACCGCATGTTCGGCCCGAACACGGCCTCCGGCGGGCCATACGGTTCGAGCAGTTCGTTCGGGACGGCCGGCGGTCGGGGGCGGGAGAACAGCATGGCAGTCCCTTCCGATGAGGTCACTCCGCCACCGGGTTCGCGCCGCCCCAGGTGCCGGCCTTGCGGTAGCGGTAGCCGACATCCACCGGCTCGAAGCCGAGCGACTTGCAGATGCCGAGGCCGGCCGGGTCGTCGGCCCAGACTTGCAACTCGGCGAGGGCGAAGAACTGGTCCTGAAGCAGGCGGAGAATGCTGGCGAGGAGGAACTTGGCGAGGCCCTGCTTGCGGAGGTGGGCGCGGATTTCCACGTCGAACAGGCCCGCCGCCGGGCGGTTCCACTTCCAACTGAACCCTTCCAGTTCCCAGTGGACGGCGCGGCCGGCCGGCTGCCCGGTCATCCGGTCCACCACGCGGAACTCGGTCGGCTCCAGCGTGCCCCAGACGGTCTCCTCCCACCAGCTGGCGCTGGCCGTCGGGCGGATGAGCTGGATGTCGTAGCGGCGGCGGAGCTGCACGAACCGCGCGTCGGCCACGTCCAGCGGCGCTTCCAGGTTCCGCTGGAACACCACGTGCGACTCGGCCCGCTCGTACCCGACTTTCTTCAGGAAACCGTCGGCCTCCGGCTCGCTGGCCAAGATGCCGGGCGAGTTGGCCCCGCCGTACAGCCCGAACAGGTACGGGTTGAACGGCCGCTGCGAGCCGAACACGATCACCTGCGCGCCGCGGGCGGTCAGGTACTCCTCGGCGCGGCGGGTGAGTTCGCGGCCGATGCCCTTGCCCCGGTACTTCGGCCGCACCATCACGCAGCAGATGACGCCGCCGGTCGGGTCGAGGGCCGTCCGCTCCTCGTTCGGGCCGAACCCGGCCAGGGCGAACCCGGCGACGGTGTTGGTGTCCGGGTCCACCGCCAGGATGAGCGACTCGCGGTCGAAGAACGGCTTGCACAGCAGCCAGCGGTCGAACACGCCGGGGGTGCGGAGGGGGTAGGTGCCGCGGCCGACGAGGGATTCGTTCCAGACCTCGACGAGGGCCGGCGGGTCGGTGTTGCGGAACGGGCGGTAGATCATGACGGCACGGGACGGGCGACGGGGAGCGGGCGTGCCGCTACTATACCCGGCAGTTCGGCGACCGCAACACGCGACCGCCGTCCGGCCCGTCCTCACCCCGTCCCCGACCGACACAACCGGAATCGGGGAACGGGCCGGCGGCCGTTCGGATCGTAGCCTGACTCTCCCGAGTCGGGCCGAACCGCTGATGTGGCTCGGCCCGACTCGGGAGAGTCAGGCTACGTCGGTGATCCGTTGGCCTCTCCTCCCCAGATTCCGCCCCGCGCGACGGACGGGGCGAGGTCCGCCAATCCTCGACCATTCCCAGGAGAAATCGCCATGCTTCGCGCCCTGACATTCGCCCTGCTGCTCGTGCCGGCGGTCGCCGCCGCCCAGGAGCCGAAGAAGAAAGACGACCCCGCCCCGATCCCGCGCGTCGCGCACGTCCTCCTCGGCGGCAGCCTGGAGGAAGGCGCGCCCGCCGAGGGGCCGTTCGGCGGCGGCAGCGAAACCCTGCGCCAGAAGATCGACCGCATCAAGAAGGCGGCCAAGGACAAGAACGTGTCGGCCCTGTACCTGCACCTGGACGACCTGTCGGTCGGCTTCGGCAAGGTCCACGAACTCCGCCGCGCCGTCGCCGACTTCCGCGCGACCGGCAAGAAGGCGTTCGCCTACGCCGAGGAGTTCAACACCAAGTCGTACCTCGTCGCCTTGGCCTGCGACTCGATCAGCGTGCCCGAATCCGGCGGGCTGAACCTGGTCGGCCTGCGGGCCGAAGTCAGCTTCTACAAGGACGCGCTCAAGCTCGCCACGCTGGAGGTGGACGTGCTGAAAATGGGCGGGTACAAGTCGGCCGTCGAGCCGTTCCTGCGCACCGACATGAGCGCCGAGAACCGCGAGCAGATCACCAGCATGATGAACGACACGTTCGACCAGGAGATCGTCGCCGCGCTGGTGGCCGACCGGCCGACCCTGAAGCTGACGCCGGCCGACGCCGAGAAGACGATCGACGACGGCCCGTTCACCGCCCGCAAGGCGCTCAAGCTCGGCCTCGTGGACAAGCTGCAATACGAGGACCAGTTCGAGGCCGGGTTCGCCAAGGCGCTGGGCGTGGACGAGGTGAAGATCGAGCGCAACTACGGCAAGCCCAAGAAGGCCGACGACGCCGGTGGACTGGCGGCCATCATGGAGATGATGTCGCCCAAGAAGAAGGCGGAGAGCAAGGAGGCGAAGATCGCCGTCGTCCACGTCGTCGGCGGCATCGCGTCCGGCAAGGGCGGGTTCGGCCTGATGGGCGGCAGCTCGGCCGGGTCGGACACCATCGTCGAGGCCATCCGCGAGGCCGAGAAGAACGCCACCGTGAAGGCCATCGTGTTGCGGGTCGATTCGCCCGGCGGGTCGGCGCTGGCGTCGGATGTCATCTGGCGGGCGCTGGCGGTGTGCAAGAAGCCGGTGGTGGCCAGCATGGGCGACGTGGCCGCCAGCGGCGGGTACTACGTCTGCATGAACGCCAAGCGCATCTTCGCCGAGCCGGGCACGGTCACGGGCAGCATCGGCGTGTTCGGCATGAAGATCGTGCTGGGCAAGTTGGAGGAGCGGGTCGGCATCAAGACGGAGGTCATCAGCCGGGGGAAGAACACCGGCGTCAACTCCAGCACCTTCAAGTGGACCGAGAGCGAGCGGAAGGCGATGACCGAGACCATCGAAGAGGTGTACGACCAGTTCACGGATAAAGCCGTAGCCGGGCGGGTGGCCGCCGGGCAGAAGGACATGACCAAGGTGAAACTGCTGGCGCTGGCCGGCGGGCGGGTCTGGACCGGCCGGCAGGCGAAGGCCAACGGCCTGGTGGACGAACTCGGCACTCTGGACGACGCTATCGCCTTCGCCAAGAAGGAAGCCGGCCTCGACCCGACGAAGGACATGGAACTGCTGATGCTGCCGAAAGGCTCGTCGTTCCTGGACAAGATCATGGACGGCGACCTCGGCTTGCCGTTCGGCAAGGCGCTGAGTGAACTGAAGGCCATTCCCGGTAGCGACAAGGCGCTGCGCCTGATGGCCCCGGTGCTGAACGCCCACAAGGCCCCGGTGCAGATGCTGATGCCGTTCCACGTCGAGTTCAAGTAACTGGAAATGAGTAAGCGAAATGGACAGGATCACAGGATGAAAGGCAGGATGGAAGAACGCTGAACAGTCTCTTCCATCCTGCCTTTCATCCTGTGATCCTGTCCCAAACTCTTCTTTCTTTCGGAGCCAACATGCGTTCCCTTCTGGCCCTGCTTCTCCTCGCCCCGATCGCCGTCGCGCAGACGGCCGAGGAGAAGAAAGCCACCCTGGCGTTCATCGAGTCTCTACGCGACAAGGACACCGGCGCGTTCAAGGTGACGCCGGACGGCAAGCCCACCCTGCGAGCGTGCAACGGTGCGGCGAAGGCGATCAAGGTTCTCGGCGGCGAACTGGCCGACAAGGACAAGGTGTCGAAGTTCGTGCTGAGTTGTTACGACGAGAAGGCCGGCACCTTCGCCGACCCCGGCACGAAGGCGGACGTGGCGAGTACCGCCATCGGCGTCATCGTGGCGTGCGAACTCGGCATCCCGAAGGACAAGTTCAAGACCGCGATGGACTACCTCGGCAAGACCGCCAAGGAGTTCGAGGAGGTGCGCATCGGCGCGGCGGCGGTCGAGGCGTGGGGCGTGAAGGACTGCCCGTTCAAGCTCGACGCCTGGCTGGAAGTGGCGGAGGCGCACCTGAAGGCCGCGTTCATGGCGACCGGGAAAGCCGAAGTCGGGAACGGCGGCACCGCACGGGACATCGGCGGCGCGACGGCCCTGAAACGCCGGCTCGGAGCGGTGGAGCCGCTAAAGCCCGGCGAGTTCAGCAACGCCGACTTCACGGCCGCACTGCTGCTGAAGGGGCAACGGCCCGACGGCGGCTGGGGCAAGAAGGACGCGAAGACTTCGGACATCGAAACGACGTACCGCGTCATGCGGGCACTGCTGCTGCTGAAGGTGCCGACGGTGGTGGACGAGAAGAAGCTCGGCGAGTTCCTGGCGGCGCACCGGAACAAGGACGGCGGCTACGCCACCGAACCCGGCAAGGCGAGCAGCATGAGCGGCGTGTACTACAACTCGATCATCGCGAAGTGGCTGGACGACATGGCGAAGAAGTGAGTTCGAATCGGGTTCGCCGCAAGGCTCCGTCGAGCGGACGCCTTGCGGGGGTTGGCTGCGTGAAGGGTTTTCCCCGCCGCAGAACCCCCACGGCCGTCAACTGGCTGAATGAAACACAAGTGGCAAACCGGCGCGGTGCGGCAGGCGGTGCCCGCCGCGACCCGTGCGGTTCAGCCCCGGACGCGGAAGGTGATCCGCCCGCGCGTCAGGTCGTAGGGCGAGATTTCGACCTTCACCCGGTCGCCGGGGATGATCTTGATGTAGTGCTTCCGCATTTTCCCGCCGATGTGGGCGAGAACTTCTCCGCCGATGTCCAACTCGACCCGGAAGGTCGTGTTCGGTAGGGCCACCTTGACCCGGCCTTCGACTTCAATCGCTTCTTCTTTGGCCTTGTGCATACCGGTCTCCGTGAGGTTCGGGCGGACGGAATGTGCCCGCGGCAGGTGTCCCCGGACAATGGGACTCTACAAACTACTATAGCCCCGCCCGGTGGCGTGGCGAGGGCAAACCGCCGGCCAACCGTCCCCCGTCGCCGGTTCGTCCGGAGATGTGACGGGCGCGACGGACGGTGCCGAAGCGATCACGAACCCCGTTCGACCGACCCCGGATCGGAGTGGCCGACATGCGCGGAATCGTTCTCTCACTCGCGTTCGCTCTGCCCGCCGTCGCCGCCGAGCCGGTGACGCCCGCGCTCAAGCCCGACGCGGCGGTGCTGGCGAAGCTCGCCGCGCTGAAGCCGAACCAGGGCGTCACGCTGGGCAAGGCGGTAGTTGTCGGCGACTTCAACGACACCGCCCGGAAGTTCAACCTGGACAAGACCGGCCCGCGCGGGCGGGACTACTCGATCAAGATGTGCTGGGCACCGGACCGCGAGCGGGCGCTGTTCTGCGGCGCGAACCACGCCGTCCCGCACCGCCTGAACGACGTGTGGGAGTTCGACCTGGGGTCGCTCACATGGGTCCTGCTGTACGCCCCGGACCTGCCCCGCGACTACACCGGCATCGGCAAGGACTTCTCGGACGTGGAGTTCAAAGACGGGTTGCTCGTCACCAAGCGGGGCGGGCCGGCGATCATCGCGCACACCTGGTGGGGCCTCACCTACGACACCAGCCGCAAGCAGCTGCTGTTCATGAACACCTGGGTGACGGAGAAGAAGAAGGCCGTCGAGTCGCTGTCGGGCGACCCGGCCGAGCTGTACAACGGCCCGCCGCTGTGGGCGTTCGACCCGGCCGCCGCGAAGTGGACGGCGCTGAAGCAGGAGAAGCCATACCCGACGGCCATCTTCGGCGGGATGCTGGAGTATATCCCGGAGATGGGCGGCACCGTCTGGCACACGAACAACTGGCAGATGCGCGGCACCTGGAAGTACGACGCGGCGAAGAACGCCTGGACCGACGTGAAGGCCAACGGCGGGGGCAAGGCGTTCGAGGCCGAGGCCGCCGAGCCGGAGCAGATCGGCTACCACGACCCGGTGCGGAAGCTGCTCGTCGTCCACCGGCACAAGGCCACGCACCACTTCGACACGGTGAAATTGACGTGGAAGAAGACCGTCGCCGCCGACAAGGACGACGAGACGGTTCCCTACGGGCACGACGCCTTCGGCACCTTCTTCCGCGATCCGGTCAGCGGCCACGGCATCCTGCTGGACTACAAGGCGAACGCGCTCTGGAGCTACGACCCGGACGCGGTCAAGTGGACGAAGTTGAAGCCGGACGGCGACCCGATGCCGAAGGACGGCAAGCGGCTGGCGTACCTCGACCCGAAGCACAACGCCTTCGTCGTGATCGACGGCACCACCGTGTGGGCGTACCGGTTCGCCGAGAAGAAGTGACGCCCGGTCAGGCGGTCTTCGGCTCGGGCGGCAGCAGGTTCAGCCTCAAAACGTCGGCCGCGTGCTTGGGGTCGGTGAACCCGAACGTGTTGCGGACGAACTCCTCGAACAGATTGGGCAAGATCATGTCGCCCAGCACCCAGACGACGCGGGGCACCAGTTTGATCTTCTCGACGACCTCGTCGAACTCCTCGGCGACGTAGCGGGCGATCACCTTCGGGTTCGCCAGTGCCAGGAGACGCTCGCGGACGGGCGGGATGAGGACGGCCAGGACGCGCCGGGCGGTCTCCGCGCCGCCGAGGCGTTCGACGAGGGTCGGGTCGGCGAACACCTCCTTCTCGACATCGCTGGCGAACCCGTCCCCGCCCAGCTGTTCCTCGATGGCTCGCCGCACCGGGAGCAGCAACTCGATCACGTCGTCGATGACCAGCAGGTCCACCGACGGCCACCGCCACAGGATGCGGCCGTCGTCGAACACGTGTTCGATCGGGTTCACGCCCCGCGCCTGGGCCGACGGCAGCTTGACCGCCGGGTTCACCGGGGCCGTCGCGTTCACCTGCGCGGCGATGCGGGACGCGAGGTACTGCACCAGGTCCGACATGTCGGTGAACCGGCCGATGCCGCCGGCGAACGCGAACTCGGTGGCGAGGCCGACGGCGAGGCTGGACTTGCCGGAGTTCAGCGGGCCGGTGAGGATCAGGTGCTGCCGCCGCATCGCGTCGGTCGCGGTCGTCGTGGCCAAGTTCGGCGGCGGCGCGGTCAGCCCGACGATGAAGTCGGTCGCCGACTTCGTGGCGACCGGGTCGTACTTCCCGTCCGCCCCCTTCGCCACGTCGAACACGCCGTCGAAGTTGGGCAGCCGGTAGAGGTACGGCAGCCCGGCCTGCTGGAAGAGGATTTTGATCCGCAGCCACCAGATGGCGACCGGCAATTGCACGGCGAACAGGACGGCGACCGCCGCCAGCGCCCACTCCGGGCCGAACTGCGACGCCCCGGCCACGGCCGCCCCGGTGAGGAAGTAGAAGAGGGCGGTGATCACGTTCCAGATCAAGTTGAGCGTGTTCGGCGTGAAGTAGCCGGTGCTGCGGCGGATCTTGCGGACGGAGTCGAAGAGGTCGTACAGTTCGAGCAGCGTCCACACCGACATGACGAGCAGGGCGGACCAGAGCAGTCCGTACTCGCCGGCGAACCAACTGCCGACGCCGCACATCGTTTGGAGGACGAGCGCAATCCAGTGGATCAGGAACGTCGGCGCGAAGCCGAGCATGAAGTGCCCGGCCTGGTCCGCCGACCAGACGTAGGAGTACGTCGTCGTCTGCTGCACGTCCTTGCCGACGAAATCCCGGAACGATTGGGCGGCGATGTCGCGGACGCCGGGCCGCTTGAGCGGCGTCCGCCCCGGCGACCCCGGCCCGGACGTGGGTTTCTCTCGCATCGGTCGTCACTCCGTAGGGGTGGAAGGCTCCCGAACGGAGTTGAGAATACGGACGGGCAACGTTCGTTCGACGGATTTCACGTCGATTTCACGGCGCGTACCAACTCACCGGGATGATGACCGTCTTGCCCGGCGGTTCGGCCAGCGTGACGATCACCTCCGTGGTCCCGGCCGCGCCCGCCTTCGCCGGGTTCACCAGCACACGGACGGTCGCCACCGGGCCGCTGCCCTCGGAGTGCCGCACCGTCACGCCCGGCTTGGAGCATTCCACCTTCTGGATGCTCACCGCCTTGCCCTCGGCGCGGATGACCGCCGCCGCCGAGGTCTCGGTCTGTTTGGCATTCGTGCGGATCGACAGCGCGTCCGGGGTGGCGGTGAGTTCGCCGGGGGCGCGCTTCAACACCTTCAACGGGACACGCAGCTCCGGGCACAGCGGGTCGTCCGTCGTCAGCGTCAGCGTGTCCTCGTGCGAACCGGCCGGCAGGTCGGCCGACACCGTCAGTACGATCTCCTGCTTGCGTCCGGCCGGCGGCGTCTGGGCGGCTTTCACCTCGGCCGCGAACGCCGGGTTCGTCGTCGTCGCCTTCGTGACGGTCAACGGCGTCGGCCGGCGATCCGCGACCGTCACCACTTGCCGGATCGCCCCGGCCGTGGACACGGCCAGCATCGGCGGGGTGACGGTGATCTCCCGCACCAGCTTCGCCGTCAGCTTGACGGTCACGTCCATCACCGGGCCGTTGTCCACGGCGTACTTCACCGTGCCGGTCCACGTCACCGGCCCTTCGGGCTGCGTGAGCGTGTTCACGGTGACGGTCACGTTCGCCGTCTCGCCGGGGTTCAGCACGCGCGGCGTGGCCTCGGCTTTCAGGCAGCCGCAGCCGGCGTCGATGCCGGTGAGCGCGACGACGCCCTTCTCGCCGGTATGCGTCAGTTGGAAGGTGTGCGTCAGCGGCGGGCCGGACATCACCTCGCCCTTGTCGGCGGCGGGCGCGGCGGCACGAAGCACGGCGGCCGGCGGTTGACCGGGCGCGACCGCGAGCAGGACCAGCGGGAGGATGGCGTTCATGGCGGGCGGAGATAGCGGACGGCGGGCGAACGAACAAGGCGAACCGCGAGTCACACAGGGCTGTTCAGGGATGGAATCTGGGGAAGATTTTTGACCACAAAGGACACGAAGGAAAGGCAGGAGAAATCAGGTGGTTCTTCCCCCTTTGTGCTCTTCGTGGTCTTTGTGGTTCCATCCTCTCTTCCTTCTCTGAGCAACCCTGCGAGTCACACGACCTGCGGCC
Source organism: Fimbriiglobus sp. (assembly GCA_043738505.1). Taxonomy (GTDB): domain Bacteria; phylum Planctomycetota; class Planctomycetia; order Gemmatales; family Gemmataceae; genus JALHQU01. The sequence goes on from JAYUFU010000249.1 coordinate 13,847, forward strand.
AGTAGTCCGGCAGCGGGGCGGTGAATGTCAGCGGTTGCTTGGTGAACGGGTGTTCGAGGGTCAGCTCGCGGGCGTGCAGGGCGATGACGCGGTCGCGGGGCAGGTCCGCCGGCGGGCCGAACGGGACCGCGCTGCCGTAGGCGTCGTCTCCCCACACCGGGTGCCCGCGCCACCCGCACTGCGCCCGGAGCTGGTGCATCCGCCCCGTGAGCGGCGACAACTCCACGACCGACCCGCCCGGCACTTCGGCCAGCAGCCGGACGCCGAGCGTGGCGAGTTTCGCCCCCGGTTCGCCTTCGCGCACTCGTTCCAACCGGGATTCCTCCGGCACCTTTCGCACCCAATCTTGCCACACGCCTTCGCCCGGCGACGGCACGCCGGACACGACGGCCCAGTAGGTCTTCGTCGGCGTGCGGGCCTCGAACTGCGCATGAACCCGCTGCGCCGCCTTGGTGTTCCGGGCGAACACGATGACGCCGGACACCGGGCGGTCGAGCCGGTGCGGGACGCCGAGGTACACCCCGGCCGGCTTCGCGTACTTCGCCTTGATGTACGCCTTCACCAGTTCTTCGAGGTCGGGCACGCCCGGCGGGGCTTGCGTCAGCAGCGGGGCCGGTTTGTTCACCGCGAGGAGGTGCGCGTCCTCGTACAGCACCCAAGCCGGGTCGAGGGCGGGGAATCGGCTGTCAGACGGCGAATCGGTCACGGTACACCCTGAGAACGGCACGACCGTTGCACGTTCGATGTGCGAGTTTGGACGCGCGGGCCGGATTCCTACGCCCCGCCCGCAAACCTCGTGCGACGCGAACAATTCGGCCCGACATTTCGATCCTTTTCCGACCGGGCCGCGATTCCCGCTCGCGTCCCTGCACTAGATACAGGAAGTTGATGTCCTCGCCCGCGATCAACCGGAGGCACTCCGATGACGACCGATATGCTCCCCTTGCTGGTGACGAGCCTCGCGGCGGTGGTGTGCGGCCTCGTGCTGATGGTCGCCACTCGCCACCCGGCGCTGCTGCCCGGCACCGTCCACCCGTTCGCCCCGTCGATCACCCAGTCCGACGACACGATGAGCGAGCAAGCGATGGTGTCCACCGTCCTCAGCGACGCCAGCGACTGGACACTGGTGACGCTCAGCCGGCTGTGCGACGTGGAGGATCTGCTCGACTCCCTGGAAGTGTACGGCGTCGCCGAGCGGGAGGTCCACACCTTCGGCAACAGCACGTTCGCCGTCCGCTGGCGGTAACGGGACAGGAGGCAGGAATCAGAAGACAGGGGACAGAAGTCAAAACCCGACGGACTTCCGACTTCACTCGGGGTCTGCCTTCTGTGCTCTGGTTGCTGCCTACTGACTCCTGTCTCCTGACTCCCGAGAACGACCCCGCCCGACCCGGCGGGGTCGGTTCGTTTCCGCTACAATGTCCGCACGCGGCCCCACCGGGCCGACGGCAGACACGGCAGGAGTTCGCCATGCGGGTGGAATTGTTCGGGCTGACAATGGAAGGCACGGGGGTGACGTTCTACCTGTGGTCCCCGTGGCGGTGCTCGGCCCTGGAGCACCGGCTGTTCGACGCCGTGAAGGCGGTGCCGGGGGCCGACTTCGAGCCGGCGGCGGACGAGCTGCGGGTCCACATCGACGAGCCGAAGGCGTGGAAGGCGGCGGGGGTCGGCCTGTCGCGGGTGCTGAAGGGGTGGCAGGAGGAGTCGGCCGACTCCGGCACCGAGCGGCGGGGGTGGCGGTGGCTGGTCGAGTCCGACGTGGACGCCAGCGGGTACGACATGCACGGCGAGAAGGCGTGCTTCTGGATGTACGTCCGGCTGACTCTGGACCGCGGCGGCCCGACCGAGCCGGAGAAGGGCGAGGACGTGGACCTGAGCGGGTTCGGCGTCTGCGTCTGGACGGAAGAGGCCGAGTGACTCGTGACGCGCGAAGGGATTGCACCGCCGTGACGCCGAGTCCGCCAAGAAAGGTCGAGTTCATTCTTGG
>JAYUFU010000250.1:0-15789 GCA_043738505.1 Fimbriiglobus sp.
CCGCTCGCGGAGCGAGCAGAACACCCCGACCGAGACCGCTCGCGGAGCGAGCAGAACACCCCGACCGAGACCGCTCGCGGAGCGAGCAGAACACTACCGAGACCCCTCCCATGCTCTTCCCCAACGCCCACGTCGCCGCGCGGACCCGCCGGCACTTCTTCGCCTCGGCCGGGTTCGGCCTGGGCACCGCCGCCCTCGCCACCCTGACCGGCGAGGGCCGCGCCGCCGACGCCCCCAAGTCGACCTCGACCGTCGGCATCGGGGCCGGCGTGCCGAAGACGCACTTCCCCAGCAAGGTGAAGAGCGTCATCTACCTGCACATGGTCGGCGGGCCGAGCCAGATGGACCTGTTCGACTACAAGCCGAAGATGGCGGAGCAGTACGACAAGGACTTGCCGGAGAGCATCCGCAAGGGCCAGCGGCTGACCACCATGACCAGCGGCCAGGCGCGGTTCCCCGTCGCTCCCAGCAAGTACAAGTTCGCCCAGTACGGCAAGAACGGGACGTGGATCAGCGAGATGCTGCCGTGGAAGGCGAAGATGGCCGACGACATCTGCGTCATCCGCAGCATGAACACCGAGGCCATCAACCACGAGCCGGCCATCACCTTCATGCAGACCGGCAACCAAGTGACGGGCAAGCCGTGCCTGGGCGCGTGGATGAGCTACGGCCTGGGCAGCCTGAACCAGAACCTGCCGGCTTTCGTGGTCATGGTGGCCGTCCCCCGCAACCAGGAGCAAGTGCAGGCCATCAGCGCCCGGCTGTGGCAGTCCGGCTACCTGCCCGGCGAACACGCGGCCGTCTCGTTCCGCGCGAAGGGCGACCCGATCCTGTACATCAACGACCCGCCCGGCGTGTCCCGCGACGTGCGCCGCCAGACCCTCGACGGCCTGCGGAAGCTGAACGAACTCCAGCACGAGCAGTTCGGCGACCCGGAGACGCTCACCCGCATCCAGCAGTACGAGATGGCGTTCAAGATGCAGGGCAGCGTGCCGGAGTTGACCGACTTGAACCGGGAAGACCCGAAGACGCTCGACCTGTACGGGCCGGACGTGAAGAAGCCGGGCACGTTCGCCAACACGGTGTTGACCGCCCGCCGGCTGGTCGAGCGCGGCGTCCGCTTCGTGCAGGTGTACCACAACAACTGGGACCACCACGGCAACCTGACCGGCCGCATGCCCGACCAGTGCAAGGACGTGGACCAGCCGTGCTACGCGCTGGTGCAGGACCTGAAGCGGCGGGGGATGCTGGACGAGACGCTCGTCGTCTGGGGCGGCGAGTTCGGCCGCACCATCTACAGCCAGGGCGGGCTGACGAAGACGAACTACGGGCGGGACCACCACCCGCGCTGCTTCAGCATGTGGATGGCCGGCGGCGGCGTGAAGGGCGGCACGGTGTACGGCGAGACGGACGACTACAGCTACAACGTCGTCAAGGATCCGGTCCACGTCCGCGACTTCCACGCCACCGTCCTGCGGCTGCTCGGCCTCGACCACGAGAAGTTCACCTACCGGCACCAGGGCCTCGACCAGCGGCTGACCGGCGTCGAGCAGGCGAAGGTGATTCAGGCGCTGATCGCGTGACGGCATTCTCGAAGGCGAACCCGGCCCGCAAGGGGCCGTGGGTGGATTGACGGTTCAGCCACCCACGGCCCTTGCGGGCCGGGTTCGCCTTCAAACCGAACGAAAAACCACCCAGGCACCTGCCTGGGCGGTTTCATTTTCGTCCACCCGCTATCCACCTCACGCCTTCGACTCGGCCCCGGCGACGAGCGCCTCGGCGACCGGGCTGTCGGTCGTCTCGAACGACAGCTTCTCCTCGCCGTCCACCTCCGTCTTCACCACCGTCACCGTGTCCTTGCCGGTGAACTCGCCCCGCAGCAGGGACTCGGCCAGGGCGTCCTCCATGTGCTGCTCGACGGCCCGGCGGAGCGGGCGGGCCCCCAGTTCCAGGCTGCTCCCCTTCTCGATGAGGAACTCCTTGGCCGCCTCCGTCACCACCATCGCCAGCCCCTTCTCCTTCATCCGCTTGGACACCTTGGCCAGTTCCATGTCCACGATCTGCTTCAGGTTCTCCTTGGTCAGCCCGCGGAACACGATGATGTCGTCGAACCGGTTCAGGAACTCCGGCCGGAACACCTTCGTCATCACGTCCATCACCTTCTTCTTCATGTCCTGGTAGCTGACCTCGTTGTCCCGCTTCAGGTGCTTGGTGAACACGTCCGACAGGTCGTCGGACCGCACGATGCTCTCGGCCCCCAAGTTGGTCGTCATGATGAAGATGGTGTTGCGGAAGTCCACCGCCCGGCCGACGTTGTCGGTCAGCCGCCCCTCTTCCATGATCTGGAGCATCATGTTCCACACGTCCGGGTGCGCCTTCTCGATCTCGTCCAGCAGCACCACGCTGTACGGCTTGCGGCGGATCTTCTCGGTCAGTTGGCCGCCCTCCTCGTACCCGACGTAGCCGGGGGGCGCGCCGGTCAGCCGGCTGACGTTGTGCTTCTCCATGTACTCGCTCATGTCGAGCTGGATCATGGCCGCCTCGTCGCCGAACATGAACTTGGCCAGCGCCTTGGCCAGCAGCGTCTTGCCGACGCCGGTCGGCCCGGCGAAGATGAACGTGCCGATCGGCCGCTTCGGGTCTTTCATCCCGGTGCGGCTCTTCTTCACCACGCGGGCGATGGCCTTGATCGCCTCGTTCTGGCTGACGACGGTCAGGTGCAGCTCGTCCTCCATCTTCAGCAGCCGCTTGGTCTCGTCCTCGCCCACCTTCCGCAGCGGCACGCCGGTCATCTTGGAGACGACCTCGGCGATCACCTCCTCGTCCACGACGCCCTCGGCCTCCTTGGTCTTCTCGCGGAACTCCTTCGTCATCTGGTCCTTCCGCTTCTTCAGCTTGTCGGCCTGGTCGCGGAGGGCGGCGGCCTCCTCGAACTGCTGGTTCGCCACCGCCTGCTCCTTCTCGGCGTTCAGCTTCTCGATCTGCTCGTCGATCTCCTTCAGGTCCGGCGGCCGGGTCATCGCCTTCAGGCGGATGCGGGCACCGGACTCGTCGATCACGTCGATGGCCTTGTCCGGCAGGCAGCGGCCGGAGATGTACCGGTCGGACAGTTCGACCGCCGCCCGCAGCGCGCCGTCGGTGATCTGCACCCGGTGGTGGCTCTCGTACCGGTCCCGCAGGCCCTTCAGGATTTCCACCGCCTCGTCCTTCGACGGCGGGTTGACGATGACCTCTTGGAAGCGGCGGGCGAGGGCCGCGTCCTTCTCGATGTACTTGCGGAACTCGTCCAGGGTGGTCGCGCCGATGCACTGGATCTCGCCGCGGGCCAGCGCCGGCTTGAGCACGTTGCTGGCGTCGATGGCACCCTCGGCACCCCCGGCCCCGACGAGCGTGTGCAGCTCGTCGATGAACAGGATGGTGTTCTTGGCCCGGCGGACCTCGTTCATGACCGCCTTGATCCGCTCCTCGAACTGGCCCCGGTATTTCGTGCCGGCCACCATGAGCGCGAGGTCGAGGACGACCAGTCGGCGGTCGCGGAGCAGGTCGGGGATGTTGCCGTCCACGATCTGCTGCGCGAGGCCCTCGACGATGGCCGTCTTGCCGACCCCGGCTTCGCCCAGCAGCACCGGGTTGTTCTTGGTGCGGCGGGACAGGATTTGCACCACCCGCTCGATCTCGTTGGCGCGGCCGATGACCGGGTCGAGCTTGCCCTGGCGGGCCAGCTCGGTCAGGTCGCGGCCGAAGCTGTCGAGCGCGGGCGTCTTGGATTTCGACTTGTTCCCGGTGCCGCGGCCTTCGGAGCCGCCGCCGCCGGCCGGTTCGTTTTCGTTCGGCATCGGATTGTGCCCCAGCAGGTTGAGAACTTCTTCCCGCACGTCGTCCAGTTTCAGGCCCAGGTTCATGAGCACTTGGGCGGCCACGCCCTCGTGCTCCCGCAGCAGCCCGAGCAGCAGGTGCTCGGTGCCGACGTAGCTGTGGTTCAGGTTCCGCGCCTCTTCGATGCTGTACTCGATCACCTTCTTGGCGCGGGGCGTGTGCGGCAGGCGGCCCATGACCACCTGGTCGCCGCCCTGCCCGTGCTGGACGATCCGCTCCACTTCCAGGCGGATCTTCCGCAGGTCCACGTCCAGGTTCTTCAGGACGTTGGCGGCCACCCCCGAGCCTTCCTTCACCAGCCCGAGCAGGATGTGCTCGGTGCCGATGTACTCGTGGTTGAACCGCTGGGCCTCTTGGTTGGCGAGCTGCATCACCTTGCGGGCGCGGTCGGTAAATCGCTCGTACATGTCGTGGCGTCTCCGACGGTCTCGTTGCGGCCCAACGGCGGGGCGGTCGCGGCGTCTGAAAGCATCCTATGCGGCGTCGCCCGTCGCTCCAACAGCGCCGCCGGCTTCGCCCGGATTGTTGCGGGGGTGGGTCGGAGGGGAACCGGTCGCCGTCGGCGACCGGCGCGTCGGGTGGGAAACCGCCAGGTACCGAATAGTAGGTTCGTGCGGGGATCGGGTCAAGGCGGTGCGGTCGGATGGTGACAAACGCCTGCCCGAACAAGGCCCGATTCGGGAGCCGCCGCGCGCCTCCTCGGTAGTATCAGAGAGGCGCGCGGCGGAGAAGGGTGCGGGAAAATGTGGGAGCCGAGCAATATTCTGTGCGGTGGTGAAACTCCCCTTCCGACGCGAGGCTCCGATGACGTGGTACTTCGGTCGAAGGCGTCATACCGATGAGGTCGGTGCGGGCACGCATCCGTTTGAAATCCAGTTGCTCGACAAGGCAGGGCGGTGTGCCGAATACGTCCAGTTCGCGACGGCACAAGAAACCGTACTCCTCGGTGGGATCGTCGTACCTCACGAACTCGTCGCACGAGTCGTCACGCTCGAAGTCGGAGGCGGCGAGTACCTGGATGCGAAGGGGAACGTTGTGCGGCCGTTTTAGCTTGCGGCTTGGGAGCTTGCCGATGACGTGCGACCGGAGGCGTGCCTGCACGGCTCCGATCTTGACCGGCAGGTCACGCCTCGGCGCGGCGGCCCTGGTTGGCGTCGTACCACCGCCGTAAGTCCGGGTCGCACTTGGCCAGCCCTGTCGTTGTCAGCCACACGGTGAGAGTCAGCGTGCCGAGCAACCCGACGGCCCAACCCCAGCCGAGGTGCCCGGACACCGGCAGGTAGCTCAGGCCGGTCGGGATCAGGCCGGCGAGGTCCGGCTGGTTCGCCCGCATCAGGCCCCACACCAGCAGCGGCAGGCCGAGGACGATGACCGACGACAGGCCGCTCGTCTGGTTGCCGGTGGCGAACGCGCGGAACCCGACGGCGAACCCGAACGCCCAGAACGCGACCCCGCCGACGGCCGCCGCGATCACGCACTCCCAACTGGCCCGCCCGCCGATGCCCATCGCCACCCACAGCATCGCCGCGATGACCAGATAGCCCCGGCCCCGCCGCCACGCCGCGGACAGCGAGGCGTGCCAGTAGTCCACGCCGCGCAGGTCCGTCAGCAGCAGCAACTCCAGGCGTTTGCAGCGGTCGGGGACGGTGTTGTCCCACAGCCCGTACTGGAACACCGCCGGCACCGCCGCCATGATGCACATGGCCGTGGCCACGCCCGCCGGCCCGCCCCAGTGCTCGAAGATTTGGAACACCAGCCGGCCCATCCACGGCGGCCAGTCGTCCCCGGCCACGAGGAACGCCGAGTACATGACGGCGAACCCGCCGGCCAGCCACAGGTTGATCCGCCCGCTGAACTCCATCACCCGCCGCACCGCCCACCACGACAGCGGCTTGTCGCCGATGAGTTCGGATTGCGACGCGCGGGCGGACGAGATCGGCTTGTAGTGCCGGTCGTGGAAATGCCCCTTCAGCCGGAAGGCGGCGCGGAGCAGGGCGAACAGCAGCAGCCCGCCGCCGCCGGCCGTCAGCCACCCGGCCCGCTCCCACGCGATCCACCCGACGCAGTCCGGCCCGAACCAGTAGCGGACCACGCCGAACGGGTTCATGGTGTGCGTGAACATGACGACATCGAACAGGAACTCGCCCAGCTTCGGCGGCAGGTGCCGCAACCAGACGACGATGTTCTCGCCGGCCAGCACTCCAACGGTCAGGTAGACCAGCACCCCGAACAGGCCGAACAACTCGCCGATCCGCCGCACCCAGACGGGTTCGTACACCCACGCCGTCAGGCCCAGCGCGACCGCCGCGCCCCAGACGAACGGCATCACCATCAGCGGGAACAGGTCGTGCGCCTGGATGGCCCCGCTCAGCATCAGCCCCAGGAACACCGGCAGCCCGCCGAGCCACACCAGCGCGAAGCGGCTCAAGCCGACCAGCGCCTCGGCGAGGAACAATCGCACCGGCTGCACGGGGGAGACGAGCAGGAACTCGAGCGCCTGGCTCTTGGGCAACTGCGTCAGCCGCCAGCCGACCAGCGCCGCGCCTTCGACCATCGCCAGGGACAGCAGGACGTAGCCGAAGGTGGCGAGACCGTGGCTGGTGCCGGAGGCGGCCGTCAGCCAAGCGACGGCGAACAGGAACAGGACGTGGGCGACGGCCACTCGGCGGAAGGTGAGCTGCCGGGCCGGGGCGACCATCGCGGCGGCGAAGAACGGGCGGAGCATTTTCTTGAGTTCCAGGTTCCACGTTCCAGGTTCCAAGTTGAAACCTGTTGCGAATCCGTCAACGTGTCGGTGCCGGTCGGTTCTGGACGTGAAACTTGGAACCTGAAACTTGGAACGATTATCGCACGGTGACGGTCGCCTCGCGGGCGGCCGCGTCGGCGACCTGCACGATTCCCGACGACCCCTTCCGCCGCAGCGTCGCCAGGCCGTCCGGCACCGCCAGCCCGTTGGCCGCCATCAGCCCGGCGACGAAATCGCCGCACGTCGGGAAGCGGTTGATGGGGATGGCCGCCAGCGCGCGGCCGACCACCGGCCGCTCCGGCTCCGGCAGCAGGGTGAGGTCCGGCGGCGGGCGGACATAGCTCTTCTTCGGCGCGCCGGGGGCCGGCGGCGGCGGGTACGGGAACGCCCCCGTGCGGAGCAGGTAGTACGTCACGCCCAGACTGAACTGGTCGCTGGATTCGGTCAGGTAGCCCTGGAACACCTCCGGGGCGGCGTACTCGGCCGTCCCCTGGCGCGGGCACGGGGTGTTGCCGCCGGACGTGGTGGCGGACAGCCCGTAGTCGGCCAGTTTCACCACGTCCCCGAACAGGAGCAGGTTGTTCGGCTTCACGTCGGCGTGCTGGTACCCGACCAGCCGGCCCTCGGCGGTGTGCTGGCGGGCGTTCAGGAAGTCGAGCGATTGGGCCACCTGGCACATGAACCCGAACAGCTTCACCGTGTCGATGTGCTGGCCGAGGTCGTGGTGGTACAGCAGCATCAGATCGAACATCGAGGCGTCGCCGAGTTCCATGCCGATGACGATCTGCCCCGGCATCGACCAGACCTGAATGATGCGGGTCAGGTTCGGGTGGTCCAGCGCCTGGATGGACTGGAGCGAGCGGATCTCTTTCGCCGCCACGTTCGCGCTCTGGGTGGACATGAACTTGAGCGCGATCAGTTCGCCCGACGGGGAGGTGGACTCCCAGACGGTGGCGAAGCCGCCGCGCCCGCGGAGGCGAACCAGTTGGTAGCCGGGGAAGGGCACCGCCCCCGCTTCGGGGGTGAACACGCGGGCCGCCGGGTTGCGATGCGTTGACGCCACCGACGACCTCGAGTCCGAGAGCGAGGGGAACCGCTGACGGATTCCGCGCCGGCCGCAATTCTTCGGCCGGGGGCGTCCGTCATTCTCGAACCCTAGCACACGGTTCGGGTGCGGATGCGAATTCAGGGGCGAACGTCGGACACACGCCACGACACCGGCTTCCCGTCCCGGTACGGCATGACGGCGTGGAACGGCGGGGCGGCGAAGTCGAACACGCGCGGCAGGAAGAAGCGGTCGCCCTCCCACAGCGGCAGGGACAGCACGGCGTCGAGTGGCACCCATTCCAGCGCGCCCTCGTCGTTCGACGTGGCCGGGATGCCGGTGAACGCCAGGATTCGGAAGACGAACCCGAACCAGTCTTCGCCGCCCTTGCCGAAGCCGGGCCAGGAGACGGTGCCGGCCAGTTGCAACTCCGTCGCCTCGATGCCGGCTTCCTCGCGCAGCTCGCGCGTCATGCCGGCGGCCACGTCCTCGTCGGATTCCAGTTTTCCGCCCAGCCCGTTCCACTTGCCGAAGTGCGGGTCGGATTCGCCCCGCGCGGTGCGGTGGACGAGCAGCACCCGGTCCCGCTCCGGGGTGAAGACGTAGCCGAGGGTGGCCAGGATCGGGGTGAAGGGCATCGCGCGGTTCCCGTTGGAAGGCAGCAGACTAACCACAGAGACACAGTGGCACAGAGAAGAAAAAGCAGGAGAAGATGGAGGGTCTTTAGGAACTCTGCTCTCTCCAGTCTTCTCCGCGTCTCTGTGCCTCTGTGGTTAGTTCTTCTCTTCAGTCCTTCCCGCTCACCCCGCGATCCGCTTGGCCAGGTCGCCGAGGCCGCGCAGGTCGAGTTTGCCGCTGCCTAGCACCGGGAACGCCTCCACGACGTGGCAGTCGCGGATGTCCGGGATGAACAGGTTCGGCATCCCGCCCGCCCGGAGCGCGTCGAAGGCCGCCGGCAGCCGCTCCGCGTACTCCGCCAAGTGCAGGACGACGATCCGCTCGCCCCGCTTCGGGTCCGACACCGCCGCCACCGCCACCGCCCGGTCGCCGTTCGTGGCCAGCGCGACGTGCAGCTCCTCCTCGACCTTCTCCAGCGGCACCATCTCGCCGGCGATCTTGGCGAACCGCGACAGCCGGCCGGTGATGTGGATGAACCCGTCGCCGTCCACGAACCCGCGATCGCCGGTGCAGTACCAGCCGTCGCGGATCACGTCGGCCGTCTTCTCGGGCTGCCGCCAGTAGCCGACCATCACGTTCGGCCCCATGCAGCACAGCACCCCCTCGGCTTCCGGCGGCAGGGCGGCCATCGTGTCCGGGTCGAACGCCTTGGCCGCGATGCCCGGCAGCGGCTGGCCGACCGTGCCCATCTTGTTCGCCACCTGCGTGACGCCCTTCACCGTCGTGTCGGGCAGGTTCGCGCTGACCACTGGGGACAGCTCGGTGCAGCCGTACCCCTCGTAGGGCAGCACGCCGAACTTCGCCCGGAACTCCTCGGCCAGGCTGACCGGCAGCTTCTCCGCCCCGCACACCCACAGGCGGAGGGACTTGAAGTCGTCCGGCTGGCACCGCCGGAGGTAGAACCGCAGGAACGTGGCCGTGCCCAGCGCGATGGAACACTGCCACCGCTTGCACAATTCGCCGACTTCCTTCGAGGCGCGGGGGTCCGGGTAGTAGACGCTCATCATGCCGATGGCGGCCGGTGCCCACAGGCAGACGGTGTAGCCGAAGCTGTGGAAGTTCGGCAGCGTGCAGAGCATCCGGTCGGCGGTGGTGAAGTTCACCCCCTTCTGGAACGAGTCGCCATTCGCCGAGATGTTCCGCAGGCTCAGCGTCACGCCCTTCGGCTCGCCGGTGCTGCCGCTGCTGAACACGATGGTCAGCGGGTCGTCCAGTTTGAACTTCCGGCACCGCAGGACGACGCGGTCCAGGAACCAGCCGGGTAGCAGCACGACCGCCAGCATCCGCAGCAGCTTCCACCGGCCGGGGATGGCGGCGAGCGCGTCCTCCAGGTAGATGCGCCGCACGTCGTCGGGCAAATCCAGGGGCATGCGGTCGAGGAACCGCCTGGCGGTGATGACCACCGTCATGTCAGTCTGCTTCACGGCCGACCGCACGGCTTCCGCGCCGGCCGTGTAGTTCAGGTTCACCGACGTTTTGCGGAGGAACGCCAGGGCGAAGTTGGCGAACGCCGACCCCAGTCCGGTCGGCAGCCAGATGCCGACGTTCTGCCCCGCCCCGACGCGCGACTTCAGGTACTTGGCCAAACACCACGCGCCGACCAGCCCCTTGGCCCACGTCAGCGTGCGGTCGGTGCCGGAGCTGGCGTCCACGAACCCCACCTTGCGGAGGTTCCCCCACTTGGCCCCCCGGCGGACGAACGCGGCGTGCGACGGCAGGACGTAGTCGCTCTGGAGGATGCCGACTTCGGCCATCGTTTCCACGACCGCCGCCCGCACCTCGGCGACGGTACTGCTGCCCGGCATCGGCTGCCCGAAGCAGACGGCGATCCGCCGGCGGAACTCCTCCGGCCACCGCCAGACCATCTTGCCGCCCTTGTGCGACAGCAGCGTGCCCCAGATGTTCCACGTCGCGGCCGGCACGATCCGCACCGGCACCTTGGCCCACTTGCAGACGGTCTCGATGCCGCGGAAGAACGGCCGCATCTGCCCGTTGCGGGTGAGCCGGCCCTCCGGGAACATGATGACCACCTCGCCGGCGGCCAGCCGGGCGGCGACCGCCTTCAGCGACTGGCCGATGGAATGCGGGCTGTTGTTCCGGCTGTCGATGTGGATCAGCCGCGACCGCACCACCCAGAGGAAGAAGCGCAGCATCCAGTTCTGCTGGTAGCCGGCCCACGAGACGAAGTTCGGCCGCCGCGGGCACGCCACCCACATCAGCATCCAGTCGATGTAGCAGACGTGGTTGGCGACGATGAGGACCGCGCCGGTGGCCGGCACGCGGGACTGGTGGTAGACCCGCATCCGGTTGTTGCCGTGCAGGAACAGCCACCAGACCGGCCGCAGCAGGCCGGGGAACACGGCCGACACGAGTAGGTAAAGGAAGCAATAGAGGAGGAACCCCGCCACCCCGAGGACGAGGTAGAGCAGGGCGTACAGGGCGGTTTCCATGACCGGGCGACCCTACGGCGGGGCGGGCGTGCGTTCGGAGGGCTGTTGTGCCGGAATCGCCCGCCGTCGGCCAGGGGAAATGAAAGCGGGGAGAAGTTCCAGGGGCTTCCGCCCCTGGCTACGCCCGACGGCCGCTCCGCGGCGAAGACGCTGCCGTCCGAAGCGATGGCGGGACTGGTTTTCGCCCCGGAGGGGCCGCCGGACGTAGCCAGGGGCGGAAGCCCCTGGGAGCCTTGATCCTACTGCTTGATCGGCGGCAGGTCGAACGTCGGCGACGGGACCGGCGGGAGCGGCGTGTCGCGGCTGTCGCCCGGCAGCGGCGGGACAGCCGGACGCGATGGGAATACCGGCAGCGGGGCCGGGGTCGGTTCCGGCGGCGGGATCAGATTGCCGCCCAGCGGGGCGACCGGCAGCACGCTCGGCGGGAGCGCGGCCCCAGTCGGTTCGGGCAGGCCCAGCGGCGCGGGCATCACCGGGGCGACTCCGCCGGTGCGAATGATCGGTTCGGCGGGCTGTTGCGGGCGGGCCACGTCGCCGCCCGCTTGCGGGCCGCCGAACGTCGGCGGATTGACCGGCTTCGTCGGCGGGCCGAAGCTGCCAGTCGGGTTCGGGGTCGGGGTTGCGGACGTGAGTTGTGGCGACGGCAGCTTGGTCGGGGTGGTGCGGTCGAACCGCTGGTCGAGGGCGGCGGTGCCGGTCCCCAACTTCGTCGCCGGCGGCTGGCCCAGACCCATCAACTTCTGCTTGGTCGCCGGGTCCAGTCCCTTGGCGGTATCCTTCTCGGGGCTGGTGCAGCCGACCGCCGCCATCAGCCCGCACGCCGCCGCGAGCCACCCGGCCCGGCGAATCGGGGCGCTCTGTCCGTGAGCCATAGCCATCGGGCGAATCCTCGGGCGTCCCCGACGGCGGCGCGTCCGTGCGCCACCCGCCGAGTTGGTGCCGGGGAATACGCCGACGACCGGCGAGTGTCAACCTCGACTGCCGCCGGCGGGTGCCGCATTCCCCTGGACACTTTTCCCGTCGTCGGGCATACCCCGCCGGACCAAGATGTCCGCGGTGAGGGGAAGTCATGCGAGACGGGTGGGCGATCACGGTCGGGGTGCTGTTCGCGGTCGGCCCGGCGGCGGCTCAGGTCCGGCCCGTGCCCGTCGTCCCGGACGAGGTGCCGGGGCTGGTGCTGCCGGTCGACACGCCTCCGCTGGCCAACGGGGTGACGGTCTCGCAGCCGCTCCAGCCGATTGCCGAACCGCAAGTCCTGCCCACGCAACTACCCGCCGCGATGCCCTCGCAGATCGTCGTCGCCCCGCGGCCGATGCCGGCGAACTGGTATCGCGGGGAACTGCTGCTGTGGTGGCCGAAGGGACAGCCGCTGCCGCCAGTCGTGGTGGCCGGGCGGGACGCCGTGCCCCGCCTCGGCTCGGCGGGCGTGCTGCCGCTCATCGGCGGGTCGTCGATGCCGTCGCCCGACACCGCCGGCGGGCGGTTCGTCGTCGGCTGGGCGCTGTCCGACGCGCGGACCTACGGCGTCGAGTTCACCTACCTGTTCCTCGGCACGAACACTCAGACCGCGTCGGCGGCGAAGTCGCTCGGCGGGCGGACGCAGTACCTCGGCCGGCCGGTCGTGAACGCCGACACCGGCCTCGAAGACGTGGTGCTGATCGCCGCCCCGAACTCCGCCGGGGACGTGGCCGTGTCCGTCAGCGACCGGGTGACGGGGTGGGAGGCGAACCTCGTCCGCAGCCTGTACGACGGCCCGACGCTCCGGCTGAACGCGCTCGCCGGCTACCGCTATTTCATGCTGAACGAGGGGCTACGGGTCGAGTCGCGGTCGGTCGGGCTGAACGGCGTGCAGGGGTTCGCCGTGGCCGACCAACTCGACGCGCACAACCGCTTCCACGGCGGACAGCTCGGCCTGCGGGCCGACCTCGCGCGGGGGTCGTTCTTCGCCGAACTGGACGCCAAAGTCGGGTTCGGTCGCACGGTCGAGGTGGTGCGGGTGAGCGGGCTGACGGCGTTCGAGGGCGGGCCGGCGGTGCCGGTCGGGGTGTACGGCCAGCCGTCGAACGGCGGGCGGACCTCGCGGGCGTCGTTCGCCGTGTTGCCGGAGGCCGGGCTGCGGGTCGGTTGGCGACTGGGCGAGAAGTCGCGGGTGTTCGTCGGCTACACCGTCATGTACCTGAGCGACGCCGTGCGGCCCGGCGACCAGCTCGACCGCGTCCTCGATCTGTCCGCCGGCGGCTTCGGCGACCGCCCGGCCCCGCTGTTCGTCCGCAGCGACTTCTGGGTGCAGGGCCTGTCGCTCGGGCTGGAGTGGCGGTACTAATGGAGGCGTTCGGTTTCACCCCTCCCCTCCCGCCGAGTTCCTCCCATGACCGCAACTCGTTTCGCCGTGCTCCTGTTTCTCGTCGCCACCGCGCCGGCCCTCGGGCAGCCGAAGGGCAAGCCGATCACCCTCGGGCCGGACGACAAGGCGGCCGTGCCGCCCGCGCCGAAGGGGTTCCACGCGACTTGCCAAAGGACGTGATCCCGTTCGTCGAGAAGACTTACCCGGTGAAGACGGCGGCCGAGTCCCGCGCCCTCGCCGGCCTGTCGATGGGCGGCGGGCAGGCGCTCAACTTCGGCCTCGGCCACACCGACACGTTCGCCTGGGTGGGCGGTTTCTCGTCTGCGAGCGGTCTTCGCTTTGCAGCGTGAAGACCGCTCGCGGAGCGAGCAGAACACTCAATCGGATTCCCTATCACTCCTTCGCGTTCAGGAACACGTCCATCTGCTGGCCGACGTACAGCGGCTGGCCCTTGGTGTCGAGGGCGTAGATGACCTGCAACACCCGCGTGTCCACCCGCTCGGTGCCGGCTCCGGTGAGGGACTTTTTCGGCACCACATAGGGTTCGACCCGGACGAACGCCAGCGGGTAGGAGGAGTCCGGGTTGCCGCGCGGCTTGGCCACGCCGGTGAACCGGGTGTCGAACCGGGCGATGTCGTTCTCGTCCAGGTCCACCCGCACGTGCAGCTTGCCGACGCAGCCGAGGACGACGAGCGCCTGATTCGGCGTGTTGCCGACGAATTCACCCGGCCGCACGTTCACCTGAAGCACCTTGTACTCGACCCCGGCGTCGTCCGGCACGTCGCGGCCGTCGGACAGACTCCTCCAGCGGAAGCGCGGGGCGGTGACGGTCAGCCGCTCCAGTTCGATGTTCGTCTGCCGCAGTTGCGCGTCGGTCTGGGCCACCGTGGCGGCGGCGATCTTGCGATCCGGTGCCCACGTTCCGGCCTTCCACAACTGGAAGTCGGCCTTCACCTTGGCCAGTTGCGCGTCCGCCACTTCGACGGCCAGCCGCCGGCGGGCCACTTCGTCCGCCGACACCGCGTCGGGCGAGGTGGCCGACACGCGGGCGAGGCGGTCGGACACCTGCTTCAAGTCCTTGCGGTTGGCCTCGGCCTCCAGAATCTTCGCCTCGAACGCCGGCCGCTCCTCGTCGCGGGGCGGCAGCAGCAGTTTGTCGAGCGTGGCTTGCGCGCTGCCCTTGAGTGCCTCGCGGACGGCCAGTTCGGCCTTCAGGCTGCGGTCGTCCAGTTGGAACAACTTCTCGCCGGGCTTCACCGTCTGGCCGACCGTTACCGTCACCCGCTGCACCACCCCGGACACGTTCGACCCGACGGCGATGTTCTCCGTCTCCGGCTCGACGATGCCCGCGCCGGCGAGCTGCTTCGTGTACGGCGACTTGCCCGGCTCGATGGGCGGCGACACCGGCGGCGGCTTCTGCTGCGCCTTGCTCAGTTGCACGGCGGCGAAGCCGAGGGCGACGACGGCGACGGCCGGCAACAAATAGCGGGTGAACATGGTCACTCCAGTGGTCAGGTGTCAGTGGCCAGTGGTCAGAGTCAATCCGCCTTGCCCATTTCGCGTCACTTCCGGCCGGCGGTGGAACGGACGACTTGTTCGATCTCTTCGGCGGACTTGCCTGCGGCCAGGAGTTCCCGTTTGAGCACGGTCTCCGCCTCCAGCCGGCGGACCCGCGACCAGTTCGTGGCGACGGTGTCGGCGATCAGGTAGAGGATCCCGCCGACGATGGCGAGCAGGCCGAGAACTTGGGCACCGGACAACTTGTCGAACAGGTCGGACATGGCAGGACTCCGGGAAACGGGTGGGGAATCAGTGGTCGGGGGTCAGCTTCGCGCCCGGCTCCGGCACGCGGACGCTCTCGATCCGGCCGTCGCTCATGGACACGATGCGGTCGCCGAAGTCGTACACCCGGCTGTCGTGCGTCACCACGACGACGGCCCGGTCGGGCTGCACCGCCACCTGGCGGATGAGGCCCATCACCGTCCGCCCGCTGACCGCGTCCAGGGCCGCCGTCGGCTCGTCGCACACCAGCAGCTTCGGCTCGTGGACGAGCGCGCGGGCGATGGCCACCCGCTGCTGCTGACCCCCTGACAACTGATTCGGGTAACTCCGCACGCGATTTCCCATTCCGACGGAATTCAGGACGTGGGCGGCCTTTTCGATGGCTTTCTTGCGGTTCCACCCGGCGATCAAGAGCGGCACGGCGGCGTTCTCCATCGCGTTCAGCGCCGGCAACAGGTTGTACTGCTGGAAGACGAAGCCGATGTTCTCGCCGCGGAAGTTCACCTTCCGGGTGCCGCCCATGCGGGTGATGTTCCGGCCGAGGACGAGTACCTCGCCGGCGGTCGGGTCGAGCAGCCCGGCGACGACGGAGATCATCGTCGTCTTGCCGCACCCGGACGGCCCGACCAGCAGCACCAGCTCGCCGTAAGGCAGCTCCACGCTCACGGCGTCGAGCGCTTTGGTCTGGGTGTCGCCGGTGCCGAACGTCTTGGTGACGCCGCGCAAGGCGATGGCCGGAGAGCGGGTATCGGGTGCCGGGTGCCGGGTCTCGGCTTCGAGTTCGATCACGGCGGCGGACATTGTTTCGGCCTCGAACAGGTCGTTGAGTTGCATTTCGTAGGTCGCGGTCGAGTCTTCGAGGCCCGAC
>JAYUFU010000251.1:0-5402 GCA_043738505.1 Fimbriiglobus sp.
GGGGCCAACCCCCTGAGCGGTTGGCCCCTTGCTGGCGCGGCGGGCTAACAAAACCGAGACGGATCAATCGGATTCGGCATCCCCCGGCCGCGCCGTGCAGCCGGCATCGGGGCAGTGTATGGAGCCGGCCGGGTTACTTCAGCGTCGAGCGGAGCGGCAGCGGCTCCGGGATGCCGGGCAGCGGCAGGTCGGGCCGGGCCGGGCTGAACAGCGAACTGGAGTTCGCCGTCTTCGGCTTCTTCGGCTCGTCCGGGTCCACCGGCTTCTTGGGGTCGTCCACCTTTTTCGGGTCATCGGCCTTCTTGGGGTCGTCGGTCTTCGCCGGCGGCATGAGTTGCGGGGTGGCCAGCGGCTGGCTCGACGGGTACGTGGCCGGCGGCGAGTCGAACACCGGCACGCCGGTCGGGGCGCAGCCGGCGGCCCCGGCCTGCTGCGGGCAGTGGTCTTCCCACTTCCGCCACTTGGTCTGGAAGTGGCCGTAGCAGGTGCCGGGGAGGATGGTCGGCCCGCAGAAGCGGCGGATGTACAGCCAGTCCGAGAGGGGGAAGCTGTTGACGGCGCAGGCCGGCTGCTGCTGGCCGTCGATGCCGCGGCGGTTCTTGCGGTTCGGGGCGAACAGGCCGATGCCAGTGCCGGCCGCGCCCAGACCGGTGCAGCCGCCGACGCACGGGCCGACGATGCCGACCGTGCCGCACCCGCCCGGACAGTCGGCGACGACCGGCGCGAACGCCGGGGCGAAGGTGATCGGCATCGGCGGCGGGGCACCGTCGGTGGCGAGGACCGCCGTCGCGGGCGCGAGGAGTCCGGCGACCGCCAGCAGGCGGGCGCGGAGACGCTTCAGAATCATGGCGAGATTCCTTTCGGAGGGGGAGTGTTCCGTTCGTGTCGTTCCGAGATGGGTCTACCGGCCGAGGCCGCCGCCGGCGGTCGGGCGTGTGGCGGCCGGCCGGGCGAAGCTGGGCTGGGCACCGCCCGCGCCGCCGGGGCGGTTGAATCCGCCGGCCCGGTTGCCGCCGCCGGCGCTGATGCCGCCCAGTCCGCCGCCGCCGACCCGGTTGAAGTAGTTGCCGGTGTTGTTGAACGTGGCGACGTTGCCGGTGGCGGGCAGGAACAGGTTGATCAGCCCGCCGGCCAGTTGCTGGTTCTGCGTCTGGAGCGATTGGAAGTCGGTGTTGGCGGTATTCAACTGCTGCTGGAGCTGGCCGGCCTGCTGCTGGAACTGCTGCTGCGGGAGAACCAGGCCGAAGTAGTTCAGCGCCGGACTGGACCCGCCGTTGAGCAGGTTCAGGTACGGGCTGAAGACGGGCCGCTGGGGGCTGCCGGTGGACGGCATGGGCTGGGCGTGGGCGACCGTGCCGCACGCGAGGACGACGGCCGACAAGAGGAGGCGGGTCATGGGTCGAGTTCCTTTCGCGTTCCGGTTTCCGTTGAGGCTACCGCGTGGCGGGTGCCTGTCAACCGGCCGAGCGTCCGCTCGTGTACGCAACGAATCGGCGGCGGACCAAGTTCCCGTGAACCCGGCCCGCCGCCGATCTGGAAGTTCGACTCAAGTCGGCCCGTCAGCCCCGGCACAACCCGGCTCACCGGCCGAGGCCGAGGCCGGTGCCGGTGCCGCCGATGCCGGTGCCGGTGCGGAGGGTGTTCACCGCGCTGGTGCCGAGCAGCGTCACCCCGAACAGGCGGTTGATCGGCTGCAGCGTCTTGCCGAGCTGGGTGTCGGCCTTCACCAGCGGGTCGCTCATGATGAACAGCCGGTCGCCGGGCAGGATTTGGTAGTTGCTGCGGGTGTGCCCGCGGCGGCTGATGCCCTTCCAGTCCACCGGCAGGATTTGGTCCTGGGTGCTGCCGGCCGGGGCCGGGCGGGCGACCCACATCTTGTTCGACGACACCGACGACAGCCCGCCCACCAGCGAGATGGCGTCCAGCACCGTCTCATTGCCCATGGCCGGCAGCCGCTGCACCTGCGCCCCGTTGCCGGCGAAGTCGGTGATGACGTAGTAGAACTTGCTGTTGAACGCCCCCACGTCCACGCTCACCTCCGGGCGGAGCAGCGTGCGGGACAGGTGGGCCTCGACGGCCGCCTTCACCTGCGGCAGGGTCATGCCGGCGACGTACACGCTGCCGTAGTTGCCCAGGCCGACGGTGCCGTCCGGCCGGATCAGGTGTTCGCCCTTGATCTGCTGGACGCCCTTGGACTGGGCCAGCGACACGCTGACGGCCGGCTCCTTCAGCCACCGCTTCAGGGCTTCGGCCAGCTTCTTCTCGGCCTGCTGGGCGGTCAGGTCGGCGACGAACACCTGCCCGCCGTAGTCCGGCCCCAGGTTGATGGTGCCGTCCGGGTCCACCGGGTAGATGCCGTTGATCGGGGCCTTCTCCGGCGCGCCGGGGGCGTACAGGTACAGCGCGTCGAGCGGCTCGACCTTGTACGGCGGCAGCGGGATGAGCCGGCTGGCGTTGATGGTCAGAATATCCGGCGGGGCCACCGTGTACGGCGGGTGGGTGGTCATGTTCAATTCTTTGGGCAGCTCGAAATCGGGCGACAATTGGACGTCCGTCGTCACCCCGCGGTGGGCCGGGGCGGACTGGCAGCCGGTGCCGATCAGGGCCAGTACGGCACCCGCGACGGCCACCGGCAGAATCACCCGTCGGGCGGATCGGGTCATGGCTACTCCTCCAGAGGTCCCGGTTCGGTCGGTCGATTGGGGCCGCAATACGATCCGGATTGCCGGATCGCCGGGCACGCCCACTTCCACCCCCTTATTCGGCTTCACCGGTTCGCCAGTCCAGCGAAAAGCCCGCCTCTTGCGCCCGACACGGGGATTCGCACGCTTTCGCCCAATCGCCACAATCCCCCAAATCAGCAAAGGCGGAAAAACATCCTCTTCCAAGAGGTGATGACATACATTGATAGCGGACCTATGCGTCCAGCGACCGACGGACAGGCCGACTGTCGGTGGCTGGAACCGTTCGCGCCACGCCCGCCGAGATTCTGCCGGAAAACGAATGTTTGGCCCTCGAGCCGAAACTACGCTGACGGTTTTCCGGACGGTCTTCACCGGTTTTCCGTGGGCGTCACAAGAGTTTGGCCGAACGAGACTTCCCCGCTCTGGTGGGGCCGGCGGACCGTGATACAGTTTCCCTACAATCCCACCCTCGACGCGGGAGTGAATCGTCATGCAGCGCCCGAACCCCGGTGACCCGTTCCTGCCGGCGGCCGTGACGAACGGCCACCCGATGACCGGCGGGTACGGCGCGCCCGCGCACACCGGCGGTTTCCCCGGCCAGTTCCCGGCCAGCCCGTTCGCCGTCGCCAACCCGACCGCGCCGGGCACCGGCCACCGGTCGCTGCCGACGATCGCCGAGTTGTTCCACTCGTTCAAGCGGCGGTGGGTGCTGGTGCTGATGGTCGGCGGGCTGCTCGGCACCATGTTCGCGGCCGGCGTGTGGATGGCCCTGCCGTCCGGCAAGCACCAGGCGCGGGCGCTCATCCAGATGCACGCCGAGGCCCCGAACCAGACGGGCAAGGCCGGCGTGTACCGCGAGAGCGAGTTCGACCGGTTCAAGCAGAGCGAACTGGCGACCATGAAGACGAAGGGGTTCCTGTCCACCGTCGCGGCAAGCGAAGGCGTCGCTCGCCAGCCGCTCATCGCCATGGCCGACGACAAGGCCCGCGCCATCGAGGGTCTGCTGAGCGTCAAGGAGGAGTCGTCGGAGATCCTGGCCGTCACCATGAACGGGGACGACGCGGTGCAGCTGAAGGCGATCCTGTCCGGGTTCGTCGAGACGTACCTGAGCAAGGCGCGGGACGCCCAGCACGAGGAGCGGAACCGCACCCTGGAGGACATCCGGGCCAAGTTGGAGAAGGCCGAAAAGCAGGTCGCGGTGGAGCGGGAAAAGCTGGTGAAGAACGCCAAGGAGAAGGGGGCGGCGCTGAACGACAACGGGTTGAAGGAACTGTCCCTGCACCAGTCCATCCTGGCTCTGGGGCAGAAGTTGGAGTCGGCGACCGACGAGCGGACCAAGCTGCAACTCCAGTTGGGCCAACTGAAGGCGGAGGCCCTGTCGGGCGTGTTCGCGGTGGAGATGGACAAGGTGACGGCGGCCCTGGTCGGGCACCCCCGCTTGGCGGACGCCAAGGGCCGGGTGGACCTGGCGCGGGCCGACGTGGACGACTTCGTCAAGAAGCTGTACCCCGGCGCGCCCAAACTGGTCGCCGCCGAGGCCCAACTCGCCGCCGCGCTGCGGGACTCTGCCCGCCAGATGAAGCAGTTGGAAGACGCCCTCGTGGCCGACCAGAAGGCCGTCCGCCGCGACTCGCTGGGGGGGAAGATCAAGGAGACCGAGAAGGCGCTCGAGATCGTCGTCGGGCAGATCAAGGACACGGAAGCCCGCAAGGACTACTTCGAAAATCAAGTACGGAAAGCAGTCGAAGGCGGGGTGGACCAGTTCAACGTGAAGAGCGACCTCCTGCCGCTGGAACTCCAGCGGAATCGGTTGTTCGACCAGAAAGTACAGTTGGAGTTGGAGGAGGGCAACCGGAAGCTGCGGGTGGAACTGAAGGAAGGGGCGCAGGTGTACATGAACTTCAACCTGAAGCAGAAGATGGTGATGGCGGCCGGGGCCGGGGTCATCGGGCTGCTCGGCGTCATGCTGCTCATCTCGTACCTGGAGTGGCGGAACCGGCGGGTGGACGGCGTCGATCAGGTGGTGAGCGAGTTGGGCATGAGGGTGATCGGCACCATCCCGGCGTTCCCCAGCCGGGCCAGCCTCCGCAGCGGCGACGCCGGCCAGAACCAGAACTGGCGGTTCATCCTGAACGAGAGCGTGAACAGCACCCGCACCATGCTGCTGCACACCGCCAAGACGCAGCAGATGCAAGTCATCATGGTGACCAGCGCCATGCAGGGCGAAGGCAAGACCAGCCTGTCCAGCCAGCTCGCCACCAGCATGGCCACCGCCGGCCTGCGGACGCTCATCCTCGACTTCGACCTCCGCAACCCGTCCATGCAGAAGCTGTTCGACGTGCAGGTGGCCCCCGGCTGCTGCGAGGTGCTGCTGCAAGAGGTGGACGTGTCCGACACCGTCCAGCCGACGACCGTGCCGAACCTGTGGATCATCCCGGCCGGCCAGTGCAACCACCGCGTCATCGCCGCGCTGGCCCAGGGGCACCCGCTGGAGCAACTGTTCAACCGCCTCCGCGGGCAGTTCGACATCATCATCGTGGACTCGTGCCCGATCCTGCCCGTCGCCGACTCGCTGCTGGTCGCCCAGCACGTGGACGGCGTGGTGTTCAGCATCCTCCAGGACGTGAGCCAACTGCCGAAGGTGCTGGACGCCTCCGAACGGCTGGTGCAGTTGAACATCCCGCTGCTGGGGGCGGTGGTGAACGGCATCAAGCCGGA
>JAYUFU010000252.1:0-15617 GCA_043738505.1 Fimbriiglobus sp.
GCTTTGATCCGCGTCATCCGTGTTCCCTCTTATATTGAATCATTCCGAGAAACCCCTTTCGCTTCCGAGACCGTCCATTGACCGCTCCGCCAACGCCCCAGCCCGGCCGTCAGTGGGCACCCCGCGTGTGGGAGGGGGCCGACTACTTCACCTGGCTGCGGCTGCTGGCGCAAAACCGCTTCGCCGTCCAGCCGCCGTACTGGTACATCGCCGCCATCGCGTCGTGCGTGACGTTCGGCCAGACGGTGCTGCGGTGGCTGCAACACGCGGCGCACGGCGACGCCGTCGCCCGCACCCCCATCGCCGAACCGCTGCTGTTCGTGCTGGGCCACTGGCGCACCGGCACCACGCTGCTGCACGAACTGATGATCCTCGACGAGCGGTTCACGTCGCCGACGACGCTGCAATGCTTCGTGCCGTGCAACTTCCTGCTGACCGAAGGGCTGATGAAGAAGTACGGCAACGTCTTCCTGCCCGACAAGCGGCCGATGGACGACATGGGGTTCGGCTGGGACCGCCCGCAGGAGGACGAGTTCGCCCTGGCCCTGCTCGGCGCGCCGAGTCCGTACTTCGACTTCGCCTTCCCGCACCGCCCGCCGCTGTTCCCCGGTTCGCTGGACTTGTCCGGCCTCACCGCCAGCCAGCTCCGCCAGTGGAAGACGACGTTCGTCCGCTTCCTGAAGGCCGTGACGTACCGCGACCCGCGCCGGCTGGTGCTGAAGTCGCCGCCGCACACCGCCCGCCTGCCGGTGCTGCTGGAACTGTTCCCGGACGCCAAGTTCGTCCACATCCGCCGCGACCCGTACACCCTGTTCGCGTCCACGGTGAAGCTGTGGCGGGCGATGGCCGAGCGGCACGGGTTGCAGCGGCCCGACACGTCGCCGGCCCTGGACGAGAAGGTGTTCCGCGACTTCGAGTTGATCCACGCGCGGTACGAGGAGGGGAAGAAACTCATCCCCGCCGGGCACCTGGTGGAGGTGCGGTACGAAGACCTCGTGGCGGACATGCCGGGGGTGGTGAAGGGCGTGTACGACGGGCTGCGCCTGGGCGGGTTCGACGCCGTGCGGCCGAAGCTGGAGGCGTATGTGGCGGACCACAAGGGCTACCGGACGAACGCGCACGCCGTGACCGCCGAGCAGAAGGCCCGCATCGCCGCGCGGTGGGGCGACCTCATCCGCCAGCAGGGGTACGCGGTGTGAATCGGCGGCATTGTTAGCCCGCCGCGCGAGCAAGGGGCGAGCCGCCTCAGTTGCTGGCCCCTTGCTCGCGCGGCGGGCTAACAATGCCGCCGGCGATACAATCTCCCCATGCCCGACCCGTCGCCCCCGTCACCGTCCGCCCGCGTCGAGCGCGAGTTCGGCGTCCCGTTCCCCGGCGTCATTCAGCCGCCCGACCGGTGGACGCAGACGGCGCTGAAGGCGATGCCCGAAGCCGGCCGCCTCGACTTCCCCGCGCTCTTCGTCCGCACCGCGCCCGTGGTGCTGGATGTCGGTTGCGGCAACGGCCGGTTCCTCATCGGCAGCGCGGTGTCCCGCCCGACGCACGACCACCTGGGCGTGGACGTGTTGCCGGTCGTCATCCGCTACGCCCGCAAGCGGGGCAACCAGCGGGGGCTGCCGAACGTCAAGTTCGCGGTGCTGGGCGGGCACGAACTACTCGACCGCTTCGTCGAACCGGGGTCCGTCGCGGAAATCCACTGCTACCACCCGCAGCCGTACTACGACCCGGCGCAGGTAGGCAAGCGGCTCATCACGCCGGTGTTCCTGGCACTCGTCCACCGGTCGCTGGTTCCCGGCGGGCTGTTCGTGGTGCAGACGGACAACCCCGGCTACTGGCGGTACATCCGCGCGGTGGTGCCGGTGTTCTTCGACTTCGCCGACGTGAAGGGGAAGTGGCCGGACGCACCGAAGGGCCGCACCCGGCGGGAGATCATCGCCACCAGCAAGAAGCTGCCGGTGTTCCGCGGCACCGGCACGGCCAAGGTCGGGTTGAGTGAAGCCGAGGCGGTGGCGCTGGCCGAGCAACTCCCGCCGCCCACGTTCGACGCCGACCGCCGCCTCCGCGACCTGGACCGGCTGGCGTGACCGCGCCGCCCCTCCGGTCGTGGAGACGACGCCTCGAAATCCACAACCGTCGGGGACGGCACGAACTCTGACGAACCGCCCC
The DNA here is from genome assembly GCA_043738505.1 of Fimbriiglobus sp. Lineage (GTDB taxonomy): Bacteria > Planctomycetota > Planctomycetia > Gemmatales > Gemmataceae > JALHQU01. The sequence goes on from JAYUFU010000252.1 coordinate 2,167, forward strand.
CCGCAACCTCACGCGGTGACGGTCGCCGCCCGCCGGCGACGGCGAACCCAACCGACCACCGCCAACCCGGCCGCCCCGACCGCCAGCACCGTGGCCGGCTCCGGCACCGGCGTGAACTGGAGGACGAGGTTGTTGCCGGTGCGAGACAGGGCGAACGTGTCACCGGAGGTCAGGGCGAAGTTGAGGGCGGAGGTGTCAATCACGACGGCCCCGCTCGCTCCGGTGCCCTCGACGTATTTGCCGAACAGGAAGTTGTCGGCCTGCCCGACCCCGTCCAACTGGATGTTGCTGCCGCTGGTGAAACTGGCGATGGTGTAGCTGCTGGCCGCGCGGCTGAAACCCGTCACCGCTGTGAGAGCGAGTTTCGAGTTCGTGGCGAGGTTTAGGCTGTTGCTGCCGAGGGCGAGGGCGCTGTTCGTCCCGGTCGCGGCCACGTTCGCGGCGATGGCTCCGCCGCTCGCCACGGTCGTGCTGGTCAGAGTCAACGTCCCGGTGCCGGTCCCCGAATCGCCGCGAATCGTGCCGCCGGTGAGAACGGTGATGGTTCCGGAGCCACTGACCGTTCCCGTGCCCGCGAGCGTCGCACCGCTGCCGAGGTTCAGCGTGCCGTCATTCGTGATGCCGCGCGTGGCCGACGTGGTGTAGTTGCTGGCGAACGTCACCGTGCGGCCGTTCGCCACGCCGACCGTCACCGCCGTGGTCGCCGTGCCGAAGGTGCCCCACGTCGCGGTCCCGGTCCCGGTGCCACTGAAGTTCAGCGTTGCAGACCCAGTACCGGGTTTGCTGATCGTACCACTGTTGGTCAAGTTGCGGGCAATGTTGAACGTCGTGTTCGCCGTCCCGTTGGCGAGGTTGAGAGTCGTTGCGGTGTCAACGATCAAGTCGCGGCCGATGTTGATGCCCGATCCGCCTGCATTTATGGCACCTCGCAATTCGTTCGTCGAACTTTGCCGTAAATCGCCCGCGGCCGTGAGGGATCCAGTCAGGTTAAGAGAGTTTGTCGATTGATTGATGAAGTTACCGTAGCCCAGTGGACGGAACCCGCTACTCCCGGCAAAAATGAACGTGCTGTTAGCATCGACAGTCCCAAAGATCAAAGCTCCGTAAGTGCCGTCAACTCGGTAGATGGAACCACTAGCAAGATTGACGGTGAGCGTCGGGTTGAAGGTACTGCCGTTAAACGCGCCACCCGTCTGAACGACCAGCCTCGACCCGATGCCGTTCACCGTCCACGCCGCATCCAGCGTCGCCGACTGTGCGTTCTGGATGTTGAAGAGGAGGTCGGAGCCGATGAAGTTGATCGGATTGGTTCCGCTGCCGTTCGTGTTCCTGCCCCAACTGCTGAGGGTGGCTACGGAACCGGTTCCGTTCCAATAGTAGTTGGTCTGGCCGAAGGCGGTCGCGCTCGTCAGGAGGACGGCGGACAGGGCCAGAAAGCGAATGGCGAGCAGGCGCATGAGGCGGGTCTCTCGTGCTTCGGGAGAGGCACTGTCTCAATCTAACACCACGATTTTCAGCAGGTAGCGTAGCGGCCGGTGTGGAGTTTTGATGAAGATGTCGCGTGCCCGCCGCGGCCGACCCGCCGCCTCGACGGGCATCCGGGGGAATAGCCCAAGGATTTCCAGCGGTTTCCGCCGGCGTCCCGGTTTTGGACGCGGCGGAAGAATCGACTCCCGGCCTCCGGAAATCCTTACCGCCGAGTTGTAAAAGTTACGCGGAAGTTGAAAGGACGGGAGTCCGAGGCCAGAAAGGACTGCCGAAACCGGCACTTGCGGCTGTTTTCCCCTCCGGCACGCCGCGTGCTTATTCCCCCTTCATCACCGCGTTGCCAACCCGTCGGAACCGGGGCTGGAACGGAAGAGGCACTCCGCGACGCGGTGACAGATCGGCCGGCGATTCTTCGGAATCGCCGGCCGTTTCCGCGCGCGGTCACGCCGATTGCGGCACCGGCGACCGGCTCCGCCACAGGTACCACGCGGCGACCGTGCGGTACGGCTGCCACGGCTTCGCCAGGGCCGTCAGCCGCTTCGCGTCCGGCAGCTTCCGGAGCTTGAACACGTCCTTCACGGCCAGCCGCACGCCGAGGTCGCCGACCGGCCACACGTCGGCCCGGCCGAGGCAGAAGATTTGCACCATGTCCACCGTCCACGGGCCGACGCCGTGCAGGTCCATCAGCGTGGCGCGGAGGGTGGCGTCCTCGGCCGCAAGCAGCTTCTTGCCGACCGTCTTCGACGCGCTGAACAACTCGACGATGCCCCGCAGCGTCTTCCGCTTGCCGCTGGACACGCCGCACGCCTGGAGTTGCTCGTCGGTCAGTTTGCCGAGGGCCGTCGGGGTGACGCGGTTCTTCACGGCCGCTTCCACCTTCGCCGTGATGGACTTGGCCGCCGCCGTCGAGATGAGCTGCGCCAGCACCGCCCGCACGAGGCCGCGGAACAGGTCGCCTTCGGGGAGGAGCGTACACGGCCCGATGGCGTCCACGAGCGGGGCGAACCGGGGTTCGATCTGCACCAGATGCGCCTCGGCGGCGCGGGCGGTGGCGACGAACGGGTGATCGGTCATGGGCGAACTCGCGGACGGATGCAGAATCGGATCCGGCATTCTACCCACCCCCACCCCGGCGACGGATTCCAAGCGTTCTCCGCGCTCACCGCAGCGAGTCCAGGATCTTCATCCGCATGGCGCTGAGGGCCGGCACCAGCCCGCCGAGGCGGCCCATGACCAGGGTGAACAGCATCCCCATCGCCGCCACCTCGGCGCTCACGTCGATCCGCAGCGCCACGCTCTTCCCGCCGGGGCCGCCGCCGCCGCTGCTGAGCATGCTGGTCGATTCGCGGCCGTCGGCCAGCAGCCACGCGGCGGCCACCCCGAGCGCGCCGCCCAGGGCGGCGACGGCCAGCGATTCCAGCAGGAACGACACCGTCACCTGCCACCGCTTGAACCCCAGCAGCCGCAGCACGCCGATGTCCTTGATCCGCTGGGCGATGCTGGCGAACATGGTGGTCATCATGCCGAACACCCCGCCGATGGCCATGACCACGCAGACGAGGATGATGGCCGTCAGGAACAGGTTGTTCGTCTTGGTCAGCTCGGCGTAGTAGTCCGGCTCGCTGAACGCCCGCAGCTTCTGCTGGGTGTACTTCTTCGACAGGTAGTTGGCGTACACGCGGGACGCCTCGCGGGTGTCCGCCTCGGTCCGCATGACCATCGTCGTGAAGTTCTGCTTGCCGAACGGCTTCCACAGCAGCTCCATCCGCTTGGCCCAGATCTCGGACCCGAACGTGGTGCCCTCGGCCTTCATGATGCCGACCACCACCCACGTCATCTCGCCGAGGCGGAACTCGTCGTTCACGGCCAGCTTCTTCTTCCCGGAGTCCTCGCCGAGGGTGCCGGCGATGCCGTCGCCCAGCACGCACTCGATCCGCGTCCCCGACGCCACGCCCACCGGACTGAACCAGCGGCCGCCGGGCAGCAGCTCGATGTTGTGGACGCGGGCGGCGATGTCGGCGTCGTCGAGCGTCCGCAACTGGACGAACCGCCGCCGCAGCGGCTCGGTGTTCGGCACCGGCATGTTGATGGTGTAGAACGTCTCCTTGCTGGCCAGGACGACCGACTTGCCGTCCCGCGTGAACGACCGGATGCGGAGGGGGGCCACGGCCCGCCAGTCCTCCGCCCCGTCGTCCCGCAGCACGGCCCGGCCGGCGTCGTCGAACCGCTGCTCCTCGTCCGCCGCCACCCGCGGCACGTTGTCGATCTCGCTGCTGTAACCGAGGTTGCTGAAGATCTCGTCCGTCGAGCCGTCGCTCAGGACGAACACGTTCCCCGGCACCCCGCTGTTCTCGGTCAGGTTGTTCATGCCGTTGACGAACGCCAGCAGGAACACCAGCAGGGCGATGACGGCGGTGAACGACACGCCGGTCATCAGGTTCGTCTTCCACCGCACCCGCACGTTCCGCAGGTTGTACGCCAGCGGCACGTTGCCCATCAGCACCAGCACGCCCAGGTCGAGCAGGTACACGCCGAGGATGACGAACGGCCAGTGCTGGACCATCGCCGCCGGCAACTTGGCGTGCAGCGGGGTCGTCCAGAAGGCGCGTTCGTCCGGCGTCATCGTCGCCAGCTTGGCGGCCACCTCGGCCTCGTTCTCGCCCAGCGGCTTGAGCCCACTGGGGGAAGGCAGGAGGGTCCGCGCGACCACGGCGAACGACCCCCGCTCGGGCAGCGGCAGTCGGGTGACGATCTCCACCGACACCGCCGTCAGGCCGAGCAGCACGGTCAGGCCGAGGGCGAGCGAGGCGATCCGCCGGGCGGTGCGGCGGAGCCACGACTGCCGCTCCGGGGCGGCGTCGGTCAGCACCGTCTCCTGCGACGAGAACGCCGGGAACGCCAGCAGCAGCGCCGACAGCGGCAGCAGCGACAGGCCGAGGACGAACACCGTGCCGACGGCCGAGAACACCCGCTTGGCGGCGTTCCACAGGCGGCGGGGGACGGCGAGGAGGAAGCGGACGAGGAACATGGGCGGGGTCTCTTTCGGAGCCGGATGCGTGAGCGACGGTCTGGCCGCGGGAGTCGGAACCGGCGGACTCGCGCCGCGCCGTTCGCCGGCGGTTACGCCACCTGGGCGAACACCTCGGACACCTTCACCGTGCTGGCGCTGCGGCTGGGCAACAGCGACCCGACCAGGCCGACGACGACGCCCAGCACCGGCCCGTACAGCAGGATCCACTCGGACATCGTCAGCAGCTTCAGCAGCGCGATCTTCACCCCGAACTCCTGCGTCACCGCGTCCAGGACGCGGGGCAGGAAGTACACCGTCCACGTCGAGAGCATGCCGCCGTAGATGCCGATCAGCACCGACTCGGACACCACCATCACCTGCACCTGGGCGGGCTGGAAGCCGAGCACCTTCAGCACCGCCATCTCGCCCCGCCGCTCGCGGACGCCGATGGTGATGGTGATGCCGATGACCAGGCACATGATGACCACGATGGCCGGCATGATGATCCACTTCATGCCCCAGATGATCCGCTTGAACGGCTCGAACACGGACGCCGCGAAGGCGCTGAACGTCTCCACCTTGACGGCCGGGTTGTTGAACGTGCCGGCGTCGCCGACGATGGCGCTCAGCCGCTCGAACGACGCCTTGCTCGGCATCCGCACCCAGATCAGGTTCAGGCACGACGAGGCGAGCGGGTGGTCGGCCCCCTTCTTCTGCTTGTAGTCGTCCATCATGGACAGCAGGTAGTCGTACCGCATGGCGGCGGCGTTCCCCATCCGCCCGCCGGACGGGAACGCGCCGACGATGGTGCAGTCGAACTCCAGCTCCTTGTAGTTGGTGCTGGTGAACCGGAGGGCGTCGCCGATCCGCTTGTTCATCACCTTCAGGCGGTCCTCGCCGACGACGATGTGCCGCTTGTCCTGCTTCACCACCTCCAGCACTTTCATCAAATCGGCCCATCCCTCGTCGCCGAGGTCGTCCTTGTTCAGCCCCTGCTCGGCCATCATGCCGCTGGTGACCGAGTCCGGGTCGAGGGCGAACAGGAAGAAGTTGTTCTCCGGGCTTTGCTTGCCCGGCTGGAGGCTGGCCCCGACGAAGCTCCACGTCATGAAGCTCTTGTCGATGTCGGCCGGCTGGTACTCCTTCGGCAGCTGCTCGCGGAGGATCCGCTTCATCTCGCCGGCGTACCCCGGCTTCATCATGCTCGGGATGCCGAACTTCTCGGTGATCAGGATGAGCTGCTCCTTCTCCTTGTCGGCCGTGAAGTTGCCGAGGAACGAGACGATGCCGTAGATGAACGTGAGCATGCCGGTGAGGACGAACAGGGCGATGTACGTGAGCGCCGTGCGGAGCAGGTTCCGCCGCAGGCTGCGGAACACCAGACCCGCCAGCCGGCTCCACTTGCCGATGGGGTCGGGCAGGGCGTTGGTGAACTTCAGCCCGAAGTTCATCGCCGACAGCGCGCCGAAGAACACCGGCAGCGACACCGTCGCCAGCAAGGTGAGGAGGAACAGCACCAGGATCATGAACAGGAAGCCGTAGGTGGCCACCTGCATGAGGGACAGGTCGGGCGGGCCGCCGAAGCCGGCCATCGCGGAAGCGTCGGGGGTCATGGGGAACTCGCACTCTTGCGAGCCGCGACCGCGAGGGAGCGGCATCTGGGGTTTTGGCGTAGCCGGAACGAAAACTGCCACTCCCTTGCGGTCGCGGCTCGCAAGAACCAGAACTACGCCACCGCCGGCTCCAGACGGATGGCGTCCGCGTCCGCGACGCGGCCCTTGTCCAGGTGGACGATCCGCTGCGCGCGGTTGGCCGCCGCCGGGTCGTGCGTCACCATGATGATCGTCTTGCCCAGTTCGGTGCGGAGCAGGTTGAGCAGGTTGAGCGCGTTGTCGGCGCTCTTGGAGTCGAGCGCGCCGGTCGGCTCGTCGCACACCACGATGGTCGGGTCCGTCACGATGGCCCGCGCGATGCCGACCCGCTGGCACTGGCCGCCGCTCAGCTTGCCGGGGCGGTGGTCCATGCGGTCGGCCAGGCCGACGATCTCCAGGGCGTTGTTCACCTGCTTCCGCCGGTCCTCCTTGCTCATGGGCAGCAGCAGCAGCGGCAGCTCGACGTTCTCGTAGGCCGTCAGCACCGGCAGCAGGTTGTAGAACTGGAACACGAAGCCGACGTTCCGCGTCCGCCAGCGGGCGAGCTGGCTCTCGGACATGTCGGAGATGACCTGGTCGCCGACGCGGATGCGGCCGGACGTGGGCGAGTCCAGGCCGGCGATCAGGTTGAGCAGCGTCGTCTTGCCCGACCCGGACGGCCCCATGAGGGCGACGAACTCGCCCTCCTCCACGTCCAGGTTCAAGTCCACGAGCACCCGGATCGGCTCCGGCAGCTCGGGGTTGAACGTCTTGCACAGGTGGCGGACTTCGACGATGGCCATGGGGGCAGTGTCCAGTGGGCAGAACAGTGGGCGGTGTTCAGTGGCCAGTGGCCAGAAGAAGACAAAACGAAGAGGACGGAGGGAAAGAATCAGCCGCCCTCTTCGGTCGCCAGTCGGCGCTCGAGCGCCGCGATCAGGCCGTTCAAGATTCGGCCGATTTCGGCGGCGCGGTCCATCAGGCCCCGGTAGACCGCCTCCGGCAACTGGCCGACGCGAAAGCCGATCTCGAGCTGGGTCTCGGCCTCGAAGAGCGACCCGTTGGCATACGCCAAGTGTTTCAGGAACTCGCGTGTGTACCGCCGCCCCTGCCCCTCGGCGATGTTCGACGGGATCGAGATTGCCGCCCGCCGCAGTTGGTCGGTCAGCCGATACGTTTCCGTTTTCGGCAACGGGTCCGTGGCCTTGTACAACTCGACGGCGAAGTCCATCGCCTTCTGCCACGCGATCAATTCCCGGTAGCTCGTCACGGCCATCGGATCACCCTCCTCGTGGGCATCGGTTCTCGTCCGGCAGCCTTCCTCCGTCTTCTCTTTCGTCCCCTGTTTTTTTCCTCCTCTTCTCTGGCCACCGGCCACTGGCCACCGATCACTGCTCGTCCGGGTCGATGCCGAGGGCGCGGAGCTTGGCGGCATATCCGTCGGCCCGTTTCTTCTCGTCCTCGACGTGTCGCGCCAGTTGGTCGGACCGCGCCTGTTCGGCGGCGAACAGCGCCGCCGCCCGCTTCCACTCGGCGGCCAGTTCGGCCACCCGGTCCTCCCGCGTCTGGAACCGCCGGCCGTCCGGCCCGGTCAGCACCAGTTCGCCGTCGAGCCGCTCGAACTTCACCCCCAGCCGGGGACTGACGAACCCCTGCATGCGGTGGATCTGGACCAGCCGGCGACCCCGCCGCCGATACCCGAGGATGGTGTTCTCGTAGGGGTCGATGAAGTAGTACTCCTCGACGCCGTGCGCCTCGAAGAAGGCGAACCGGGTGTCCAGGTCGTCGTCGGTGTTGCTCGGCGACAGGATCTCGAACACCACCTGCGGGGCGATGTCGTCCTCCTCCCACTGCTTGTAGCTGCCGCGGTCGCCGGGCGGCCGGCCGAAGGCGACCAGCGCGTCCGGGGCGGTGACGACGGTCGTCTCGCCCTCGACCGGATACCAGAACAGGTTGCCGGCGACGAACACCCGCTGGCCGGCGAACAGCTCGCGGAGTTCGCCGACCACCTTCACCATCCAGTCCCACTGGATCGTGTTGTCGGCCATGGGCAGCCCGTCCGATTCGGGGTACGCGACCGCCGCCGCGATGTCGATGCTCATGTCTCCCTCCAGTGGGGTTACTTCTTCGCCGGCTCGTCGGCCAGGAACGTGACCGCCCCGCCCATGTCGGGCTTGAGGAACGTGCCGGGCGTCTCGTCGGCCGGCAGCGTCACCTTCACCCGCAGGTTGATGGTGTTGTCCGACCGGTTGGCGATGGGCATGATGCGGTCGATGCGGCCGACGTACTCGCGGTCCGGGTAGGCGTCCGGGACGAACCGGCACCGCTGCCCGACCTTCACCTTGGCGATGTCCCGCTCGGCCACCTTCATGTCGATCTCCGGCTCGGCCAGGTCGGCCATGACGCACACGCCGCCGCCGCCGCTGAACGCCATCGGGTTGACCAGGTTGCCGAGTTCGGCCGACTTGGTCAGGACGGTGCCGGCGATGGGGGCCTTGATCTCGCAGTTGCCCCGCCGCCACTCGGCGTTCGTCAGCCGCGCCTGGGCGGCCCCCACGTCCGCACGGGCGGCCTCCACGTCGGCCACCAGGGCGGCCATCTTCTCCGGCCGCGGGCCGGCGCGGAGCAGCTTCAGGTCCGCTTCCGTCCGCTTGGTGCGGGCGGCCGCCGCCTTGTACTCGCCCTCCCCCTGCTGCAACTCGCGGCCGGCCACCGCCGACCCGCCGGCCCCGGCCAGCCGGTCGTAGTCCCGCTTCGCCTTCTGCTCGTTCGCGCGGGCCTCCTTCAACTGCTCCTCGACCTGGTCGTACTCTACCTGCCGGACGGCCTTCGGGTCCTGCTCGTCCCGCCGGCTGTCGGCCGCCGCCAGCCGCTGCTTGGCCCCGGCCAGGGTCGCCCTCGCCTCGGCCACGGCCGCGTCGTAGGATGCCGGGTCGAGCTTGGCCAGCAGGTCGTTCTGCTTGTACAGCTTCCCCTCGACCACGTTCAGTTCGATGATCTTCCCGCCCACGTCGATGGGGCTGACGGTGATCTGCCGGGCCGGGATGACGTACCCCTTCAGCACCAGTTGCAGGGTGCCGGACGACGGCGGCGGTTTCGCCGACCCGCTCGATGACCCGCCGGCCGGCCCGCCGCCCGCCGCGTCCCCGTCCTTGGCCGTGGCGCGGTACGTCCGCATGGCCACCCCGGCCCACGTCAGGGCCAGCGCCAGACACAGCACCCACGGCAGCCACGCGACGCCGCCGCCGCGACTGCCCTTCGCGCCGCCCGCGCCGAGGCGGAGCTTCTGCACGCGGTCGCGGAGTTCCCCGTTGACCGACGGCGCGGGCGGCGGCACGCGGCTGGCGCGGGGCGAGTCGGCGGCGGTCGGCGTTTCCAGTTCTAGGTCGATCATGACGGCCCCTCGAAGAGCGTGCCCAACAGGTGGAAGCAGAGGTCGGCCACCGCCGCCCGGTCGAAGGCGTCCGGATCGACGGCCAGTTGATCGCCCAGCCCCTGGAACAGGGCCATGACGACCGACGCCACGGCCTGAGGCGGCGCGGCGGTGGCCCCGGTCGCGGCCACGTCCGTCGCCACGTGGTCCCGCCAGCCGGCGTTCGCCTCGGCCAGCTTGCGGCGGTAGTCCGGCTCGTGCTGCACCTGGGCCAGGAACGTGTGGACCAGCGCCCGCAAGTCCGCCGCGTCGGCCCCGCCGGTGGCCATCATCCGGGTCATGCCGTAGCGGAACTTGTCCACCACCCGGCCGTCGCCCGGCGCGCCCACCCCGGCCCGCTCGCCGTCCGCCGTCGCCTCGGCGATCATCCGCAGCAGCATCCGGTCGAACACCGCCAGTAGTATGTGTTCCTTCTTGCGGAAGTAGTAGGTCAGTTGGCCGCGACTCATCTTCACCCGTTGTTCGATCCGGGCGAGGGATAATTTGTGGATTCCCTCGGTGGCGATGATGTCGGTGGCCGCCGACACGATCTCGTCCCGCCGTTTGCGGACGGTCGCCGACGCGCCGGGTTCCGTGGCGACGGCCGCCGGGCGGCGTCGGGGCGGGGCTTTTCGGGGACCGGGACGCGGGGACATGGGAGACCGCGATTAGTCCGTTCGGTCTACAGCATCGATGTGGGTATCCTAGACCGACCGGTCTACGGCCGGCAACCCCAACTCGCCGGAATCCGCACACCTTGCCAAACCGGCGCGGCTTGCCAGTCGCGCCGTCGGGCACGGTCGGCACGACTCGCGTCACCGGTCGGCGGCCGTTCGCGGGGTGAACGACGACGACCCGACCTCACATCAGTCGGCGGGCCTGCTTCGCCATGACCGCGTTCAGCCACGCGAACAGGCGTGGGGCCATCGCGTCGAAGTACGCCCAGGTGTGCCCGCCAAGTTCGGTCTCCAAATCGGCCTCGTGCGCGACGCCAAGGGCGAGCAGCTTCTCGTGCAGGCGGTCGTTGCCCCGGTGCCACTCGTCGTCGGCCGGGTCGCACGCGAACCAGACGTGCGGCGGGTACTTGTTCGGCTGGATGTGCAACCCGGCAGTGTCCTGCCGGCACGCCTCGCGGCTCCGGTACATGTCGTCGATAGGCGTACCCTGCCCGTACCACCGCTCGTACTCGATGGCACTCGCCACGCCCGCGACCACGGGGAACAGCTCCGGGTACTTGAACCCCAGCCGCAGCGCGCCCTGTCCGCCCATGCTGATGCCGGCGACGGCGGCGACTTTCCCCCACCGCTCCCGCATCCACGGCAGCACGTTGTCCAGCAAGTGCCGCTCGGCAGTCAGCACCGGGTCGAACTCCGGGCAGACGCGATCCGCCCACCACGACCGCATCCCGACCGGCGCGCAGCAGGCGATGCGGTGCCGCGCGAGTTCGGCCGTCCACGTGGGGTTGTCACTCAGCGGCTCCATCCCGACGGGATGGAGGTAGAGCAGCGCGAACCGCGAACCGCCCGGCGGATCGAAGATGTCCGCCGACTTGCCGGCGATGGCGGTGCGGGACCAACCGGGGAGCCGGGGCGTCATTTCTTCGCCTCACGCGGCGACGGGGCGACTTCGGGCGGGTACTTGGCCCGTAGCTCGCGGTACTTCGTCACCTCGTCCGGCTTCTTCGTCGCGGTGTATAGTTCGATCAACCGGTCGATGCTCTCGGACAGGAGAAGAATGGACTGGGTCGGCATCTCCTTTTCCCGCGCCTTCATCCCCTTGTACCCGGCCACCAGGAGCGGTTCGGCGTCGGCGTACTTCTTCTGCCCGAGCAGCGCCCCGCCGAGCATCGACATGGTGTTGCACGCCTTCAAGGAGTCCGGCTTGTCGTGCCGGAATACGGCTAGGCTTTCGCGCAACAGGGGTTCGGCCTCGCCGAAAGCCGAGCCGTCGAGCAGCCGGGAGCCGAACGTGGCCAGGGCGGCGGCCAGTTGCGGGCTGTCCTTCGGGAGTTGCTTGCGGCTCTCGCCCAACAGTTCGCTCACCACCTTCCCAGCGTCTGCGGTCTTACCGGCCTGCAAGTAGCAGTCGAGCAGCGGCCGGCCGAACTCCCGCGCCCGTGGGAACTTGCCCCCCGCCCGGTAGGCCTCTTCCAGTCGCGGGATGGCGTCTCCGACCCGGCCGGCGTCCTTGTAACTCACGCCGAGGTTGCCCACGGCCGTCAGAGTGTCCGGGTGGTCCCGACCGAGCACTTTCTCCAGCCGGGGCAGCACCTGTTCGAGCAAGAGCACGGCCCGCCCGAGCTGTTTCGCCGCTTGGTAGCTGACGGCTAGGTTGATCGTGGCGGTGAGGGTGTACGGGTGGTCCGGGCCGAACTTGCCCTGCATCAGTTTGACCACCTCCTCGCCGAGTGCCACCGCGTCGGCCAGCCGACCCACCTCTTTGTAACCAACGGCCAGGTTGTTCATGGCGTTGAGGGTGTCCGGGTGGTCCCGGCCGAGTTTGGCCTTCATCAGAACGAACGTCTCCTGGCAGAGCGGCAGCGCGCGGTCGGCTCGTCCGGCCAAGGTCAGCCCGGACGCGAGGTTCAGTCGGCTTTCCAGGGTGTCCCGGTGGTCGTCCCCGAGGGTCGCCTTCCGCCGCGCCAACACCCGCTCGTACAGTTCCACCGCCTGCGGGTATCGCCCCGCGTCGGTGTGGGCCATCGCCAGGCTGTTGGTCGTCTCCAGGGTGTCCGGGTGGTCCGCCCCCAGGAGGGTCGTCTGCGACGCGACCGCGTCGGTCAGCAGGGTGACGGCCCGGTCGATCTGACCGGTCGCGAGGTAGCCGAGCGCCAGGTCGTTCATGCTCCGCAGGGTGTCCGGATGGTCCGCCCCCAGAATGGCCTTCCGCCGCGCGAGCGCCTCGTCGAGGAGCGGAATCGCGCGGGCCGGTTCGCCGGCGTACCGGTATCCGTTCGCCACCCCGCTCAGGCTGACGAGCGTGTCCGGGTGGTTGGCGCCGAGGAGGGCGACCCGACCGTCCCACGCCTTTTGGAAGACGACCAAGGCCGACTTCGACTCGCCCAGAGCGAGGAGGGATTGGCCGAGGACGTGCTGCATCGCCGCCACCACCAGCGGGTCGCCGATGGCGGAGCCGTCCAGTTCCTTTACCGCTCGAGTCAGGTTCGCCTTCAGGGCATCCCGCAACTCGGCGATGGTGGCGTAGTTCGCTTTCGGGTCCAGCCCGGCGAACACCGAGCCGAGGATGTCGTTCCCCTTCTTGGCGAAGGCCAGGTGCCGCTCGGCCTCCTGCCGCCGGGCGTCGGCGTCGAGCTTGGCGGCCTTTTCGGCTGCGGCCGCCGCGACAGCGAGTTTCTCCTTCTCGTGGGCGTCGAGCTTGGCCAGGCGTTCACCCTCGGCGAACCGATTCGCCCGGAGCAAGCCCAGCGTCGTTCCCAAAATCCCCGCCAGCAGCGCCAGCGCCACCACGCCCGCAGCCAGCACCGGCCCGCGGTTCTTGCGGTACGCCTTCCGCAAGCGGTAGCCGGTGCTGGGCGGGTGGGCCAGTACCGGCTCGCCACTCAGGTAGCGCTGCACGTCGGCGGCGAAGCCGTTGGCCGTGTCGTACCGCCGCGTGCGGTCCTTCTCCAGCGCCTTCATGACGATCCAGTCGAGTTCGTTCCGCATGAGGCCGGTCAACTTCTTCGGCTCGATGCCGCGGTTCGCCGAGATCGTCGGCAGCGCGTCCGCGGTGCCGAGCTTGGCGCTCGGCCGGGTGGCTTCCACCTCGCGCACGATCCGCAGGATTTCCAGCAGCGCCGCGTGGCCCAGGCTCTTGCGGTCCACCGGCGTGCTGCCGGTCAGCAGTTCGTACAGCAGCACGCCGAGGGCGTACACGTCGCTGCGGGTGTCCACGTCCTGTTGGTTGAAGC
>JAYUFU010000253.1:0-15605 GCA_043738505.1 Fimbriiglobus sp.
GAGCCGCGGTTGCCGGCCCCTTGCTGGCGCGGCGGGCTAACACCGACTCACGACACCGACTCACGCGATTTTTTCCCGAAGGCTCCCCATGCGCCGCAACTTCTTCCGCGGGTTCCTCCTCTGCCTGATCCCGACCGCCCTGGCCGGGCTGTTCACGGTCATGGCGTTCAAGAAGGAACTGGCCGGGCAGGTCGGGTTCCGCCGCGGCATCGACTTGGCCGGCGGCACCATCCTCGTGTACGAGATCGACGTCGAGGGGATGAAGCGGAAGATCGCCGAGGAGAACGAGGCGAACAAGTCCAAGGTGGACTTCCGCGAGCGGCGGTACGAGGACGAGCAGCCGGACATGCGGGAGCTGGCCGAGAAGATCAAGAAGCGGATCGACCCGTCGGACTTGAAGAACGTCGTCGTCCGCCCCGTCGGGGAGGCGCGGATCGAGATCATCCTGCCGTACTCCGGGTCGGCGACGGACGGCAACAAGGTGGCGGGGAACGAGGAGTTCGCCGAAGAGGTCCGCCAGCAGGTGAAGCAGGCCGGGGTGCTGGAGTTCCGCATCCTGGCGAACGAGACGGACGACCGGCCGGGCATCGACAAGGTGATGGAGACGCTGGGCGGGATGCGGGTGGACTCGACGCGGGAGCAGGTGTCCGTCACCCAGGAGCGGGTGGCCGGGCCGACGCCGGCGGAGGCCGACGACCTCGCCGCCCGCGCCCGCGACGGTCGCCCGCCGGCCGGCCCGGTGGGCACCTTCCCGGTCAAGATCGGCGCGACCGGCGAAGAGGTGCAGGTGCGGTACGAGTGGCTGGAACTCGGCCCGGAGGAGCGGGAGACGCTCGGCCTGAGCAACCGGTTCGCCACCGAGGCCGCGGTGACGGAGTCGAAGCGGCTGGGGTCGAAGTCGCAGCAAATGTTCATGTGGAAGACGGTCGCCGGGTTCCGCGGGCAGACCGTCCTCAAGGCCAGCGCCGGCGGGGATAAGGCGCAGCGGAAGCCGTACTCCTACCTGCTGTACAGCCGGCGCTTCGCCAAGGAGAAGCCGGCCAAGGACGAGACCGGCAAGAGCGTCGAGTACTTCGTCCTCACCCGCGTGTCCGAGCGGGACGCCCTGAAGGTGACGGGCGACGTGCGGCTGTCCGCGAAGAACTCCGAAGACCCGACGGCCGGCCCCGCCGTCGGCTTCTCGTTCAGCGGCGACGGGCCGCGGCGGTTCGGCGACATGTGCGAGCGGAACCAGCCGACCGGCGTCCTGCGGAACCTGGCCATCGTCATGGACAACAAGGTGGTGTCCGCCCCGACCCTGAACGCCATCCTCCGCGAGGGCGGGCAGATCAGCGGCAACTTCACCCAGAAGTCGGTCAACCGGCTGGTGAACATCCTGCGGTCGGGCAACCTGAACGCCGACCTGAAGCCGGAACCGGTCAGCACCAACGCCGTCGGGGCCACCCTCGGCGAGAGCACCATCCGCAAGGGGCTGCTGTCCGTCGCCGGGTCGTTCGCGGCGGTGCTGCTGTTCATGGTCGTCTACTACCGGTTCGCCGGGCTCGTGGCGTGCGTCGCGCTGTTCATCAACCTGCTGCTGACCGTCGGCTTCATGGTCGCCGTGAACGCCGCCTTCACCCTCCCCGGCCTGGCCGGGCTGGTGCTGATGCTCGGCATGGCGGTGGACGCCAACGTGCTGATCTACGAGCGGATCCGCGAGGAGCGGGAGAAGGGGGCCACCCTGGTGGGGGCCATCCGCAACGGGTACGACCGGGCTTTGCCGACCATCATCGACACCCACTTGACGAGCATCTTCACCTCCATCGTGCTGTACACGTTCGGCAACGACAACCTGAAGGGGTTCAGCGTCTCGCTCACCCTGGGCCTGATCATCAGCCTGTTCACCTCGCTGTACGTCACCCGCCTGATGTTCGACTTCTGGACGCACAAGCGGTGGGTGTCGCAGTTGAAGATGATGAAGCTGTTCGCCCGCCCGAAGTTCGACTTCATGCGGATCCGCAACTTCATGTTCGGCCTGACGGTGATCAGCAGCGTCCTCGGGCTGGCCCTGTTCCTGGCCCGCGGCGAGAAGTCGCTGAACGTGGACTTCACCCAGGGGACCGTGTACGGCGGGCGGCTGACGGACGGCCAGGAGCGCAGCCTCGGCACCACCGCCGACGGCAAGCTCGGCCTGCTCGACCTGCTGGCGAAGGACCGCCAGGACACGCGGCTGAAGGTGAAGGACGTGACGCCCAAGCGGGGCGGCGAGGCCGGCACCGAGCAGCGGACGGACGCGAACTACTACAGCATCGTGTACGAGGAGGCCGACGGCAAATCGACCGCCGTCACCGTCACCCTGGCGAACAAGCCGGAGGGGGCGACGGAGGCCGAGCAGATGGCCGACCTGAAGGCCCGCGCCGGCCACCTGCCGGACGCCTCCGTCGAGCAGGTGTTCCTCAAGGACGATGCGTTCGACCAGAACAAGTCGGCGTCGTTCACCGTCCGCACCACCGAGAAGGAGCCGGAGCTGGTGCAGGTCATGCTCGACCGCCTGCTGCGGGACGGGCCGGGCAACGCCCCGCTGCTGACGACGACCAAAGTCGTCGGCGCGCCGGTGTACGGTGTCCCGGCCGTGGGGGCCAAACCGGCGAACAGCGCCGCCGTCACCGTCACCTTCGACCGCCCGGTGTCGCCGGGCTACTTCAAGCGGTTCCTCGTCCGCGAGATCCGCCTGCAACTCCAAGACATGAACAAGGACGGGGCCAAGACGGACATCGAGGCGACCGGCGTGTCGAGCGCCGACCCGGCCACGGCCGCCGAGGAGCAGCGGACGGCCCGCTACGCGACGGTGCGGCTCGACCTGGCGCAGGTGGACGTGTTCAACAAGCTGAACGCCACCGCCGTCGATAACGCCGACAAGGTGGTGCTGGAGGCGGAGAAGGTCAAGCTGCGAACCGAACTGGCGAACGCCATCGCCGGGGCGAAGCAGGCGTTCGAGGAGCGGCCGGCCCCCGACCGGCTGGAGGTGTTCGACCCGGCCCTGGCCGCGTCCACCCGGAACAGCGCGCTGTTCGCCGTCCTCGTCAGTTGGATCGCCATCCTGGCGTTCCTCTGGTTCCGGTTCGGCAGTTGGACGTTCGGCCTGGCCGCCGTCCTCTGCCTGATCCACGACCTGTGCTTCACCCTGGGGGCCATCGCCGTCTGCCACTACCTGCACGACACCAGCTTCGGGGCGCTGCTCGGCCTGCAGGACTTCAAGATCGACCTGGCGGCGGTGGCGGCGCTGCTGACGCTGGTCGGCTACTCGGTGAACGACACCATCGTCGTGTTCGACCGCATCCGCGAGGTGCGGGGCAAGAGTACGCTGCTGACGACGCAGATGATCAACGACAGCGTGAACCAGACGCTCAGCCGGACCATCCTGGCCGCCCTCACCGTGTTCCTGGTGGTAGTGGTGCTGTACATCTGGGGCGGCGAGGGGGTCCACCTGTTCGCGTTCGTGATGGTGATGGGGGTGATCGTCGGGACGTACAGCAGCATCTACATCGCCGCCCCGCTGCTGCTCATCTTCGGGGAAGGGAAGTCGAAGCTGCCGGGCGGGGCCGCCCCGCCGCCGGCCGCCGAGATCGCCCCGGCCGCGATGGCGACGTGAGCCGCCAACGGGTCGGAATGTCAAAAGCGAACCCCGTGGCCGGTGCCACGGGGTTCGGTCGTTCACGAGTCCGGGTAGCGGCCGAGGAAGCCGGTGTGCTTCTCGACCCAGTGGTCCGGCACCCACGACCCCCGATTCGCCATCAGCAGCCCGCCGCGCAGCACGCTCTCCACCGTCGTCCCGCCGTAGGGGACCAACTCGCCACCGGGCGTGATCCAGTGGATTTCCCCGACGGCGGTGTACCCGTCACTGACGACGAACTTCGACAGCCCCCGCTTCAGGGGCGCGGGCAGCCACTTGAGCAGCCGGCCGCCGAACGGCAGGTGCGGGATGATGTCGTGCCGGTGTTCCACGCAGAACAGCGGGGCCGCGTAGGCGTCGCGGAACGCCTCGTCCCCGACCATCGGCGCGCCGAAGGCGTACACCCCGGCCGGGGGAATCCCGGCCTCGGCGAACCGCTGCCCGGCGAGGATCGCCAGCGCCCCGCCCATGCTGTGGCCCGTCACCCACAGCCGCCGGCCGTTCAGGTGCCGCCGCACCCACGCCAGCAGGTCGGGCCACGTCCGCTCCGACCGCTCCCAGAACCCCCGGTGGACCATCCCGCCGAGGGCTTTCGTCTGGCCGAATTGGAAGTTCACGCCCAGCCAGTCGTCGCCCGCGACCAGCAACTCGGGCAGCGTGTCCACCCCACGCGGCACCCGCGACCCGCGGTACGCGACGATGACGTTCTCGTCGTCCTGGAACACGTTCCCCAGGTGGCCGAGCTGCGCGTCGCCGAACGACATCCCGTGCGGCGTCGGGGCGTAGGCGTCGGACGCCAGTCGGGCGAGCGACTTGGCGAAGCCGGGGTTGAAGGCGGTCACGGGCGATCCTCCGGGCGGCGACCCTCCCACCCACCAGGGATACGACGGGGCCGCGCGGGAATCTCGCCGGGCGGTCACTTGGTGGCGAAATCGACCGCCTTCGGCGTCTCGAACTTCTTGTCGTGCTTGTCGTGGAACTTCTTGGCCTGCGGGTCGAGTTTGTGCTTCTCGAACGCGGCCACGTCATCGAAGGCCAGCACCAGCACGGCGTCGAAGTCGTCGGTCGGGGTGAGCGGCTTGCCGGCCCACGCGCCGCGGACCGGTTTGGCCGCGCCGAGGACGGCCCGCGCGTCGTCCGCGAACGCCTGCACGTCGGAGTCCGTCGTGTCCGACTTCCGCTTCCAGGTGCTGGTGTGGACGTATTTCGCCCCGCGAATGCCCGTCAGCTGCGCCGACAGCGACTGGATGGTTTTGTTGTCCGTCACGTCGCCGGCCTTCTCCTTCTTCAACTCGGTCTGGAGCGAGACGACGAGGGCCTTCCCCTCGCGGATCTCGGCTTGCAGGGCGGCGACCTGTTGCTCGGCGTTTCGGAGTTGGGTGCGGAGGGCGGCTTCGGTGTTCGCCTTCTTGTCCTGCCCGAGCGCCGTCGGCGGTAGGGACAGCGCGGCGAGACCGAGGAACCCGACGGCGAACAGCGACGCGGCGAGGCAACTGCGGCGGACCATGACGGAACCTCGATGCGGAGAGACGGGACGGCACCAATCTAACACCGCCGGACGCGCTGCGGGCCGCGAATCCGCTCACCGCACCAGCACGTCGAGGGCCTTCACCATCTCCCACCGCCGGCCGTGCTTCTCGGAGAACCGCCGCGTCGCCGGGTCTTCCTGATACTGCTTGTGCCCGTCGCGGTCGTCGAAGAGCAGCAGCAGGGCGATCTCCCCGCCGGCGGCGTCGGGCACGCTGGTGCCGCCGGCCCACACCCCGCGCACCGACCCCTCCTTGGCGATCGTCCCGTACACGTCGTCGAGGAAGGCGTTGACCGCCGCGTTCGGCGCGAACGGCTTCCGCTTCCAGACGCTGTAGTGCGCGTACTTGATCGACTGCATGGCGACGAGTTGCTTCCGCAGCCGGCGGACGGTGGTCGCCACCTCGCCCCGGTCGTCGTGCTTGTCCAGCCGCAGCTCCTCGGTCAGGGACGCCACCTGCCGGCGGGCGTCGCGGAGTTGGTCGCCTTGTAGCACGAACTGTTGCTGCGTTCGCTCGAGCTTCTCGCGGGACTCCTGCAACTCCTGGCGCAGGGCGGCCACGACTTGTGGGGTGTTCTGGGTGGCGGCGAGTTCGGCCGGGCGGGAGAGCAGGAACGCGGCGGCAACGACCGCGACGAAGCCGGCGAGGACCGGGAGACGACGGGGCATGGGGAAACCCTCCGGACACGGGAGACGGGCGGAGTCGGTATACTCACCCGAAGCATCCAAGATACCCCACCCGACGGACCTTCCGCCATGTCGGTTGAACTGCCCGGTTGCCACCGCTACCTGAACCGCGTGCCGCCGACGCCGCTGGTGCCGGTGCAGCTCGACCCGGCCGTGCCGCCGGTCTGGTGCAAGCTGGAGTTCTTCAACCCGTCCGGTTCCACCAAGGATCGCATCGCCCGATTCATCCTGGAGAAGGCGTGGCGACAGCGGCGGGTGGCGTGCGGCGACTGGGTGGCCGAGGCGAGCAGCGGGTCCACCAGCATCGCGCTGGCGCTGGCGTGCGCGCAGTTGGGTTTGCGGTTCGTCGCGGCCATGCCGGAGGGCGTCAGCCACGAGCGGGTATTGCTGATTCGCGGGTACGGCGGGGAGGTGGTGTTCACCCCGAAGGCGGACGGCATCCGCGGGGCCATCGCCGAGACGGAGCGGCTGGCCGCGTCGCGCGGCGCGTTCCTGCCCCGCCAGTTCTCCAACCCGGACAACGCCGAGGCGCACCGGCTGGGCACGGCCCGCGAAATCCTCGACCAAATCCCCGGCGGGCGGGTCGATGCCGTGGTCAGCGGCGTCGGCACCGGCGGCACGCTCGTCGGGCTGTACCTGGGCTGCGCCGAAGTCGGCTGCAACACCATCCCGGTCCACGCGCGGCCGTTCAACCTGTACCCGGCCGGCGACCCGGAGTGTTGCAGTTTCAGCAGTCGCATCCCCGGCGTGGCGGATCGCATCTCGGACATCTTCCGCGAGGACCGGCTGCCCGGCCTGATGACGGTGGAGGTGTGCGACGACGACGCCATCGACACCACCCGCCAGTTGATGCGGCTGGGCTTCCCGGTGGGGCCGAGTTCGGGGCTGAACTACCGGGCGGCGGTGGAGGTGCTGAAGACGCTGGGCGACCCGTGCGCCCAAGTCGTGACGGTGTTCCCCGACCGGATGGAGCGGTACTTCACCACCGAACTGTTCAAGCCGTTCGCCGACGGCTGACGCCCGTCATCGGCACCACCCCCAAAACAGACCCCGGAAAAACCCCTCGCGGACGGGGGGCGAACCGCCAGCGGCGCAACTCCCATCTGTGCCTCGGTGGTTGGTCTACTTCGGCCTCGCTCCGGATACAATTCCCCCATCCGCCCCGCGCCGAGGCCGCACGATGCTCCCTCCCGACACGCCGTTCGAATCGTTCCTCGAACCGGACGCCACCGACCCCGGCGAGCGGGCCAAGCCGGAGGACATCGACGACTTCGTCGCCCAGCTCAAGGAAGTCGCGGACAAGCTGACCACCGACGGCGCGACGCGGGGCGACGCCAAGCTGCTCGTCAGCGCGACGAAGGAGCTGCGACACTGCTTCCGCGTGTTCGCCAAATACCGGGGCATCCGGAAGGTGACGGTGTTCGGCTCCGCCCGCACCAAGCCCGACCACCCGGCGTACCGGGCGGCGGTGGACTTCGGCCGCGCGATGGCGGACGCCGGGTGGATGGTCATCACCGGCGCGGCGTCGGGCATCATGGAGGCCGGGCACGTCGGCGCGGGCCGGGACCGGAGCTTCGGGCTGAACATCCTGCTGCCGTTCGAGAGCAGCGCCAACGCGGTCATCAGCGGCGACCCGAAGCTGATGAACCTGCGGTACTTCTTCACCCGCAAGCTGGCGTTCCTGAAGGAGTCGGACGCGGTGGTGCTGTTCCCCGGCGGGTTCGGCACGCACGACGAGCTGTTCGAGACGCTCACGCTCATCCAGACCGGCAAGTCGCACGTCTTCCCCATCGTGCTGGTGGACGAGCCGGGCGGCACCTACTGGCAGGGCTTTCAGCGGTTCGTCGAGACCGACTTCCTCGCGCGCGGGTACATCGCCCGGCAAGACCTGAGCCTGTACCGCATCACCGATTCCGTGGGCGAGGCGGTGGAGGAGGTCCGCCGCTTCTACCGCGTCTACCACAGCATGAGGTACGTCCGCGGGGAACTGGTGCTGCGGCTGACGGCCCCCGTGAGCGACGCGACCCTGGCCGACGTGCGGGCGCGGTTCGCCGACATCCTCGGCGGCGGCACCTACGAGCCGAGCGGGGCGCTTCCGGAGGAGGCGAACGAGCCGAGCTTGGCCGCCCTACCGCGCCTGCGGTTCCGCTTCAACAAGCACGACCACGGCCGCCTGCGGGAGCTGATCGACGTGCTGAACGCGGCGGACGGGTGACCTCGCATGGTGTGGGTCGAACGGGTGCGACCGCACTTTCCGGGCGTAGGTCTTTCGCCGTAGAATGGGACTTCTCTTGTGCCCGTCGCCTTCCGGAGGTTCCCCCGTGTCGCAACCGACGCTCGCCGAACTGGCCCGCATGTTCGACCACTCGCTGCTGCAACCCCAACTGACGGACGCCGACCTCGAACGCGGCTGCCTGCTCGCCCGCGAACTGGTGGTCGCGTCGGTGTGCATCAAGCCCTACGCGGTGAAGCTGGCGGCGAAGCTGCTCGCCGGCAGCACCGTGCAGGCCAGCACCACCATCGGCTTCCCGCACGGCGGGCACGTCACGGCGATCAAGGTGGCCGAGAGCGAGATCGCCCTGAGCGACGGCGCGACCGAACTCGACATGGTCGTCAACATCGGCAAGGTGCTGTCCGGCGAGTGGAACTATGTCGCCGACGACATCGCGGCGGTGGTGCGGGTGGCGCACGCGGCCCAGGCGAAGGTGAAGGTGATCTTCGAGAACGCCCTGCTGAAGGACGACCACAAGCGGATGCTCTGCCGCCTCTGCGGCGAGGTGCGGGCCGACTGGGTGAAGACCAGCACCGGATACGCCGAGAGCGGGGCGACGGTCGAAGACCTGAAGCTGATGCGGGAGAACAGCCCGCCGTGGGTGCAGGTGAAGGCCGCCGGCGGGGTGCGGACGTTCGACAAGCTGCTGGAGGTGCGGGCCATCGGCGTCACCCGCGTCGGCGCGACCGCGACCAAGGCCATCCTCGACGAAGCCAAGGCGAAGCTGGGGTGACGCGGCGGAGTGGTCTGTTCCACCTCCCGCGCCCGTGGCACACCGTCTCGCTCCAACTCGACGTGTTACGGGGCCTTCCACAGGCTCAAGTCGATTCCGCTCAGCGCGGTCTTCACGTCGCCGGCGTGCTGATACCGCCGATTCGGCTCCTTCGCCAGCGCGAGGAGAATGATCGCGTCCACGCGCGCGTCTCCCCGCCCCTTCTGCGACGGCAGGTCGAACCGGCCGAGTGGCAGTTCGCCGGTCAGCAACTCGTACAGAATCACGCCGAGGGCGTAGATGTCGGCGCGGTGATCCACCTCGTTCGGCCGCTCCCACTGCTCCGGGGCCATGTAGTGCGGGGTGCCCATCATCTGGCGGGAGTGGGTGAGCGAGGTGCCGGTCGCGTCGGCCAGCTTGGCCAGCCCGAAGTCGGCGATCCGCACCCGCCCGGTCTGGTCGATGAGGATGTTCTCCGGCTTGATGTCGCGGTGGACGACGCCGGCGCGGTGGGCGTAGTCGAGGGCGTCGCACACCTGCGGGACGACGGCCAGCGCCTCCGCCAGGGTGAGCACTTTGTTCGCCATCGCCTCCCGCAGGGTGATGCCGTCGACGTACTCCATGAGCAGGTACGGCACCCCGCCGGCTTCGCCGCTCTCGTGGATGGCGACGATGTTCGGGTGGTCGAGTTTGGCCATCGCGCGGGCCTCGCGGGCGAACCGCGCGGCGAACTCCGGGTCGGCCTCGCCGGTCGGCGACTGCACGATCTTCAGCGCGACGAGACGGTCCAGGTTCGGCTGCCGCGCCTTGTACACCGCGCCCATGCCGCCGACGCCGATCAGTTCCAGCACCTCCAGGTGCGGCAGCAGCGCGGCCAGTTCGGCCGCGGACGGCGGTTCGACCGCCCGCGTCGGGCGGCCGCGGGTCATCGACGGCGACGGCATCGCCCGGCGGAGCAGGCACCGCGGGCACAGGTTCTGCGGCGACCCCGGCGGGATGGCCGTTCCGCAAGTCGGGCAAGTGACGGCCGCCGCCGCCGGCAGGGCATCGGGCTTCGGCACCGCGACGGCCGCCGCCGGCAGCGGGGTGTTGGGCGACACGGCGTCGTCGAGACCCCGAAACCACTTCCGCACGACCGTCACCGTGCCCAAACCGCCGAACACCACCAGCGGCCAGATGATCGCGCCCCGCTCCCACCAGATGTATGGGTAACCTTGCCACGAACCGCTCCGGGATTGAGTCACTTGCAAGTAGCCGATGATCGCGACCCCGACCACGAGCAGACCGACCGACCACGCGGCCGACAGGATCCAGAACACGGGGTGCGAACTCGACGCCAGCCGGACGATCACGACGAGCAGGGCGACGACGGCCACCACTCCGCCGGTGAGCAGGAGGGCGAGCGCGACTGGGGCCGCCACCGCCCCCGCCTGCTCGGACGTGGCGGTCGAAACCTGCGCGAACAGCAGGCAGGCGGAGTCGGTGCGGCCCATGAAGATACCCTCGGTGGAACAGGAGTTACCACCTGCTAAAGCGTCCCGCCGGAAAGGTTACACGAAAAAGAGTCAGCCGAGGGCGGCGAACAGGTCGCGGATCTCGTCGTCCACGTCGGCCGGCCGGTCCACCGTCTCCGCGATGACGGCCCGCAGCCGGTCGCGGTATCGCTGCCGCAGCCGGTGGGTGGCCACCTTGACGGCCCCCTCGCTCAACCCGAGTCGGTCGCCCACCGCCCGGTACGCCGCGCCGTCGCCGGTGAGCGTGTCCTTCAGCGCGTCGAACAGTTCCACCCGGCCGCCGTCGGCGTACTCCGTCCGCAGTTCCGTCAGCGTCCGCTCCAGCAGCGCGAGCGCCCAGCGGCGCTCGAACTCGCCGTCGGCGGTGTGCCGGTCGGCCGGTTCGTTCGTGAACCGCCGCTCCCCGTCGTCGAAGTCGAGCGGCAACGGGCGCATCCCGCCGCTGCGCTTCCGCGCCGTTTCGTAGTCGTGGACGTTCGCCAGGAAGTGCTGGCAGGCGGCGAGCAGGAACGTCCGGAACCTCCCCCGCGTCCGGTCGGCGGCGGCGATCCCGTTTTTCTCCAGCAGCCGCGCGAAGAACCCTTGCGTCAGGTCTTCGGCGCTGTGCCGGTCGTTCCCGCGACGGCGGATGTACGCATAGACGGGATACCAGTACTGTCCGCACAGGTCGGCGAGCGCCTGCCGCGATTCCGGCGAGGTCGGATCGGCGGCGGCGGCGATCCGGCTCCAGCGCGTGGTATGGAACATGGCAGTATACTACCACGACGCCTGGCCGAGCAGGTCGTTCAGGGACCGCTGCGGGTTGCTCAGGAACCCGCGCGTGATCAGGTAATGCTCGGTGTCCGTGTAGGCCACCTCGCGGATGCCGGCCGTGTCGAGTTGGTAAATCCGGGCGTCCGGGTACGCCATGATGATCGGCGAGTGCGTGGCGATGACGAACTGTCCGCCGTCCTTCACGTACTCGTGCAACACCACCAGGAACTCGAGTTGCCGCTTCGGGGACAGCGCCGCTTCGGGTTCATCCAGCAGGTACAGCCCTCGGCCTCGAAAGCGGTACTTGAACAGCGCGAAGAAGGATTCCCCGTGCGACTGCTCGTGGAGCGACTTGCCGCCGTACACGGGCGTCAGTTTTGGGTTGGGGCAGTCACCCGGCCTGTCCACATCCAATAGCTCGATCTCGGTCGCTACGTTGAAGTAACTCTCGGCGCGGAGGAAGTAGCTGTCCGATGGGGTCGCGGGTGTTCGTGCCAGCCGAAGGCATTCGTCGAGGCTGGAGTGCGAGGCGCGGGTGGCGAAGTTGAAGTTGCGGCTGCCGCCTTCGGGGTTGAGTCCACAGGCGACGGCGATGGCTTCCAGCAGCGTCGATTTCCCCGATCCGTTCTCGCCGACGAGAAACGTCACCTTCGGGTGAAACGGCAGCTTGGTGAGGCCGCGAATCGCCGGCAGGGTGTACGGGTACTTGCCGGCATCCGGAATGCGGTCGCGGAGCAATTCCAGGTGCAGCAGGTACGGGCCGGGATCGCTGGTGCGCTTGCGTGCCATGACCGTCAACTCCGGGACGAATCACCCGTGCCCGCGCGAACGGACTTCGCGGACGCCGTGTCAGTAAACCGAAGCCTCGTCACACTTCCAGGGGAATTCGCCGTGGATGCCGAAAAGAAAAACACGAGGCCAATGTGTACTTCAGCGAGGAAGAGCCGCTCGTCCTGAGCGGGGCGGATCAGGACTTCTTCCTGGCGATGCTGGACAACCCGCCGAAGGCGAACGACGCCTTGAAGAAGCTGATGAAAGGGACGTGACGCCGGGCCGGCCGCGGCGGCCGATCACGATCACCGTGGCAGCTCCCACGTCTTGCAACTCAGGAACCCGCCGAGCCAACTCACCTCGCCGGCCGGACGCAGCCCGCACTCGGTCAGGTACGGGTCCGGATCGATCAGCCAACCGGCGGGCAGTCCGGTGGCGCAGCGGAAGAAGGCGTACATGCCGAACAGCGCGAGGCCGCCGATCACTCGCGCCGCGCCGCGCTTCGGAACGCGGAAGTCGCCGACCACCCACAGCCCGCCGGGGGCACACGCGGTCGCGATCCGCCGGACCAGCGGGCCGAGTTGATCCCGCGGGAAGCAGTCGAGGAAGAAGTGCGTGACGGTCACGTCGTAGGCGGCCGGCTCGAGCGGAACGGTTCGCGCGTCGGCCGTCACGAACCGCACCCGGTCGCGTCCGCCGGGCACCGCCCGCGCCCGCCGCTCGGCCGCCGCCGTCATGGCCCGACTGCCGTCGATGGCGTCCACCGTCACGCCGGCGTTGGCGCGGAGCAACTCTTGCAGGAAGCGGCCGTCGCCGTCCCCGATCACGAGTGCCCGGCGGACCGCCGTCATGCGGTCGAGTACCGCCGTCCGGCAGGCGTGCAGCCGGCGGCCGAAGGTGGCGGCCTCCATCCAGCAGTACAGGGGGGCGAGCAGGTCGAAGCGGGGCGGAGTCATGTGAACGCCCAGACCGGCAGCGGCGTGAGGAGGGCGGCGTCGGCCAGCAGGCGTGCCGCCCGCGTCCCGACGGCGGGCACGGACGCATCGACGAGCAGGAGCAGGAGGAGGGCCGCCAGTAGCGGGACGAACGCCGCCGGCGGTGCCGTGACCGCCAGCAGCGCCGCGGCCAACCCGATCAGTCGGCCGGCGGTGCGGCCGGTCGCCCGCCGCTGCTCCCACCGGTCGATGAGCCGGCAATTCCAGCAGCAGCACAGGCCGAACGCGGCGACGGCGGGGCACCAGTCGGGCGAAGCGGCCTCGGCCATCAGAGGCACCGCCACCCCCGCCGCGAACACGCCGCCCACCAGCAGCTCCTTCCAGCCGCGGGTGTTCAGGACCGTCGTCGCCGCGTGGACGACCAGCAGGTAGCCGCTCACCGCGACGGCCACCCCCACGCCAGCCAGAAAGTAGCTCAGCGGAAGGACGAACGCCGTGCCGAGTCCGAGGGCCCCCGACAGGAACGCCAGGACGGCGAAGGGGCGGGCGCACCGGGCCGCGAACCGATGGCGGTCGGTGGCAGGCGGCGGAACCGCGCGGGCGTCGAGGACGCGATCCCCGAGGTAGACGGCCCACACGATGGCGGCCAGCCCGACGGACGCGGCCGGCGGCACGGGCACGCCGAACGCCGCTCCCAAGTGACGCTGCCAGACGAACGCCACCGCCGGAGCGTCCAGCGACACCAGGTTCGGCAGCAGCCAGAACGGGAACCGCCCGCCGGGTGTGGCGGACGGTGCGGGGTTGAGGGGGGGCTTCACGCCTTGATCATGTCCTTGACGGTCATGCCCGACGGGATCATCGGCAGCACGTGCTCCTGGTGCGGCACATGCACGTCCAGCACGAAGGCGGTCGGCGACTCGATCATCTCGATGAGGGCGGCGTCCAGGTCGTCCTTGTCCGTCACCCCGCGGCCGGGGATGCCGAACCCCTCGGCCACCTTGACGAAGTTCGGGTACGGGGCCTTGTCGTCGCCCGCCCCCAGGTACGTCTGCGCCCGGTTGCTGCCGAAGAACCGGTCCTCCCACTGCATCACCATGCCCAGGTGCTGGTTGTTCAGCAGCAGCACCTTCGCCGGAATCTTCTCGGTGTGGCAGCAGGCCAGTTCCTGGATGTTCATCAGGAAGCTGCCGTCGCCGTCGATGTCGATGGCCAGCATGTCCGGGTGGGCCACGGCCGCGCCCATCGCCGCCGGCAGGCCGAAGCCCATCGTGCCCAGGCCGCCGCTGGTCACCCAATGGCGGGGCTTGTTGAACGGGAAGTACTGCGCCGCCCACATCTGGTGCTGACCGACGCCGGTGCTGATGATCGTCTTGTCCAGCATCCCCCGCTCGCGGAGCAGGTGGTGCAGGCGGGAGATGGCGTACTGCGGGATGATGGTGTTGGCCCCGTGCGGCGGCACCACCATCGGGTCGGCGGCCCGCCAGGCGTCGATCTGCCGCAGCCACTCGGTGTACCGGCCGGGGCCGACGAGGTCGGCGTTGGCGTCCTCGCGGAGCATGGCGTTCAGGTCGGTCAGTACCGCCGTCAGGTCGCCGTGAACGGGAACGTGAGCGTACTTGTTCTTGTGGATCTCGCTGGGGTCGATGTCCACGTGGACGATCTTGCCGTGCTTGCAGAACTCGGACAGCTTGCCGGTCACGCGGTCGTCGAATCGCACCCCGAAGGCGAGCAGCAGGTCGGCCTCGTTCACCGCGTAGTTGCTGTACACGGTGCCGTGCATGCCGAGCATGTTCAGGCTGAGGTAGTGGTCGGCCGGGAAGCTGCCGAGGCCGTGCAGGGTCATGGCCACCGGGATGCCGGCCTGAAGGGCGAACGCCCGCAGCTCGTCGGCCGCGCCGCTGTGGATGGCCCCGCCGCCGACGTACAGCACCGGCCGCTTGCTGGCGCGGAGGGCCTGGAGGACCGGCTCCAGCTCCTTGCGCGGGGCGCGGCGGGTCGGCCGGTAGCCGGGCAGGTTCATCGGGTCGTCCCAGTTCGGGACGATCTTCTTCACCTGCACGTCCTTGCACACGTCGATGATGATCGGCCCCGGCCGGCCGGTGGTGGCGATGTGGAACGCCTCCTTCATGATGCGGGCCACGTCCTCCGTCCGCGTCACCAGGTAGTGGTGCTTGGTGATGCCGCGGCAGATCTCCACCATCGGCGTCTCTTGGAAGGCGTCGTTGCCCAGCACGTTCGTGGACACCTGCCCGGTGATGGCGATGACCGGCACGCTGTCCATCTTGGCGTCGGCCAGGATGGTGACGAAGTTGGTCGCCCCCGGCCCGCTGGTGCTCATGCAGACGCCGACCTTGCCGGTGGTGCGGGCGTACCCGTGGGCCATGAACCCGCCGCCCTGCTCGTGCCGCGGGAGGATCGTCCGCAGCTTGTCCGTGACCTTGGTGAGCGACTGGTGGATGGGCATGGACGCGCCGCCGGGGTAGGCGAACACCACGTCCACGCCGTGCCGGATGAGGCTGTGGACCAGGATGTCGGCCCCGTTCATCTCGGCGGCGGGCGAAGTGGCGGCGGTCGGCTCGGCCATGACGGACAGTCCTTGGGGGAACGTGCGGAGAGTGCCTTGCGCGCGAGAGAGACCGGCGCGGCGAAGCCTTACCACTATACCGCGCCGGGCCGGCGGAAGGAACCCGCCGGCCGGCGAATTCGCGCCCCCTTCACGGGGCCATTTGACGAGCCGCGACCGCCAGGGAGCGTCGTTTCTCTCCCGGAATCCGACGCTCC
>JAYUFU010000254.1:0-15559 GCA_043738505.1 Fimbriiglobus sp.
AACTCGCGGGTGAACGTTCGTCGTGGACGCGGCATGGGTGGTCTCCTGGAAAAGACTCTACACCCTTAACCGCGCGCCCGCCAAACGTGGGGAGGTCCAGACCTTCCACCCTGATGAGATGGCGCGTGACAGGGCTGCCCGATACATCGATCAACTCCTCGGGAGGCGCACGACGGCGGGTGGATGTGCCAAATGAGAATTGGCGTGGTGAACAGGGATCCCGAGAACCGGAAAACACACACGCCGACTTTGCAAGAACCCAACCCAGTTCGGAAAGCCTTTGAAGCGGCGGACCGCCGCCATCGGCTATCTGTTGCCTGACACCGGTCGAGTTCGTGGCACCGGGGCGGATGGAACTGACAACGTCGCCGAACGAACACTCATCCCAACACCGATTGGGCTTTCCTCTGGGTGGATAACCCTCTGCAAAACCCCCTCGGCGGATTCAAAACCTCGGCAAAATTCTGCTATCGATTGCGTCATATTAAGCCGGTTGACAGCGACGGCATATGATTGTAAAGTCCTAGATATTCAAGGGGAGAAGTGGATTTTAGCGAGTGACCCACGGGAGCCTACGGAACCGAAGGTTACAGGTTCGACTCCTGTCGGGTGTACTGTCCTCTCCCGTCTCCGATCCCTCCCGATTCTTCTCAAGCCTCTGCGAGATTAGCACTTCCGCCGATCCCCCCTTCGGGGTGTCGGGCGTTGTACTTTCTTCAATCCCTCTCGCCGACTCTCCGCCGTTCCCCCTGTCTGCTGCTCCCGGTGCCGCTCCCGTTCCGACGGACGGGAGTTTCGACAGGGCGGCGGCGGTGTCTTTGATGGTGACGTGGGCGTAGCGGTCCATCGTCAGCGTGATCGTCGAGTGCCGGTCCAGTTCCTTCGCGTCTTTCGGTTGGACGCCGGCCTTCACCAACTCCGTGACGAAGCGGTGCCGCAAGGCGTGGAAATCCGCCTTCCCGCCGTTCGCGTCCTCGTAGCTCAGGAAGTCGGTGTTCTCCCGCTCGGCCCGTCCCTCCGCAGAGACGGCTTCGGCGATCCACGCGGCGCGGGCGGCGGTCTGGTAATCCGTGACGGCCTCCGGGAGAAATACTCGTGGTGTCAGCACCTGGAACTCCTCGAAGAACAGACGCATCGGGGGAATCGCCACCTCCAGTACGCCTCCGACCCGACTTGGCAGTCGGAGTGCGTCAAGCACAAGCGCCGAAGCCTGATTCCGCTTGCGGATGCGACCTTCGTCGTCGATGCGTTCAAGCGGTGCCTCTGCAACTCATGTCCTGATCGGTCACCCCGCTCGGTGTGCTTCCGCTCGGTGAGGTGAATCCGTTCGTGGACGACGATGTACTCCAGGCAGCGGAGCGGCTTCTCGGCCAACTCCGAGTTGAACGGGACGGGCCATCCGCACCGCTTCGTCGCCGACGCCGACGGTTTCCCCCTTTCCCCACGCCGCTCGCGCGATTATCCTTTCCCCACCATGACCAAAAGTCGCAAGAAGGAGCCGTCGGTTCCCAGGGCCGACGTGTCGGCGTCCGCCCGCAAGACCAACCCGCCGGACGGCCACGCCCGCGAAGTCACGGTCGGTTGCCTGTTCGCGGCCATCGGCGGGTTCGCGAGGGCATTCCAGCAAAGCGGAGCTAACGTCCTCTGGGCGAACGAGAAGGACAAGTTCGCCGCGGAAACGTTCCGCGCCAACTTCCCGACGGTGCGGCACATTCACAAGCCGGTCGAGCAACTGACGGTCGGCGGCGACAAGCTGCCTCCCGTGGACATCATCACGGCGGGCTTCCCGTGCCAACCCTTCTCCGCCGCCGGCGAGAAGAAGGGGTTCGAGGACATGGCGCGCGGGTTGGTCTTCCTCGAGATCATTCGTCTGCTCGGCGAGTTCGGGAAGACGAAGCCGAAGATTCTCCTGTTGGAGAACGTGCAATACTTCCGCAATCACGACGGCGGGCGCACGTTCAAGCGGGTGCAGGCCGAGGTGCAGAAGGCCGGGTACTGGTTCGCCGACAAGCACGCGGTCGTGCTGAACACCACCGAACACACGGACATTCCCCAGAACCGCGACCGCCTGTTCATGGTCGCCTACAGTTGCGACCACTTCGCGGGCAACGCATTCGCCTTCCCCCGGCCGTACACCGGCGCGAGGCGTCCGGTCCCCTCGTTCCTCGACCTCGACCGACAGCAGGACGAGCGGTACTACTTCAAGCCCGGCTCGCGGTATTACCCGCACTTCGCGGCAGCGATGGCGACGGGCAAACCCGACTCGGTGTACCAGCTCCGGCGGAACTACGTGCGGGAGAACAGGTCGGGCGAATGCTTCACCCTCATGGCGAACATGGGGGAGGGTGGCCACAACGTCCCGGTCGTCCGGGACCGGTGGGGCATCCGCAAGTTGACGCCCCGCGAGTGCGCCCGACTCCAGGGGTACGACGACGACTTCGTCTTCCCGCCCGGCCTGTCCCACGCACAACCCGGCAACTCGGCTCGCGTCGAGATGACCGCTCGGTCGGTAAGTCGCGGAGCAATGCCGTGAGCAAACCCTCGGGTGTGCGACACGCGAATTACGAGATGTTGAATGTGATCGGCTACGGACTCGCCAAGTTCGAGGCCGACCTGATCGCGGCCCTCGGGTTCCGCACGAAATCGGCCCTATTCGGTCATCTGATCAAACGCGGCGTCGCTTCGACGACAGGCACGTTGAAGAACAGACAAGACCTCTTCAACCCACTCGTCCGACAGGCGAAAGTCGGCTGGTGGCAAAACGGGGATCGATACCTGCACCGGAAGGAGTTGCTGGACTCACTCTTCGGCGACCTCGACGCCGCCGGGTATGCCCAGATGATTCAAGGATATTTGCGAGCGCACTTCCCGAGTACGGGCGAAATTCTGTCCCCTCTCGTTCCGCTCCTGCAAAGTAAGTTCCGTCGCATGCAGGAAACTGGGTTGGAGGCGGAACTGTACTTCATGCATCGTTTCGCGACGTTGACTGGGTTCGAGAACGGGGTGTTGGAAGACGCGCGGCTGTTCGGCGACGGGTACGACTTCCAGATCACGCTGCCGGGATCGCACATTTTGGCGGACGTGAAAGGGGTTCGGAAGGATTCCGGAGCCATTCGGTTGACCGAGAAAGAACACCAGCGGGCGGAGGAATTCGCCGAGTCCTACTGCCTCGTTGTCGTCAGTCGGTTGGAAGGCGTGCCGCGAATGTCTCCTTTCTTTGACCCGCTGCGCAGGTTGGCGTTCGAGCGGCAAACCTTCACCGTCGAACAGATCCAATACGCCTCGCCGTCCCGTCGCTGGTGAAAGGAAGCCCGATCTTAGCAATTCCGACACCTGCGCGGGAACGTCGCCCAGAACTTGGAGCGATAGACCGAGCGCAAGCAGTTGGCCGGTAAAGTGACCTGTGGCGGCGTCTTCGAGTGCTGCAACGAGGCCGGGAACGAGGTGTTGCGGAACATGGAACCGCCGCGGCACGACGACTGGAACCCGGACCTGCCGGAGAAGGGCGCGAACCGCAAGGCGAAGAGGGAGATGGACGACCTCATCCTCGAGCGGATCAAGGCGCTGGCCCCGGCCGGCACCGAGAAAACCATCGCCATCTCCGACCTGAACCAATACCTGCCAGACGACGGTGACACCCCAGATGAGGCGTTCGACGGGCCGCCGGCGGACGGCGACGGGAAGAACGAGAGCTTCGACCGAAGCCCCAAGGTTCAGCCCATTCCGGGGCAGAACATGGCGAAGAAGCAGCCTACCCACCCCGGCGGCGGCTCGGCGGGCACGGGCGACGACCCCGCCGAGGGGGACGGGGACGACAAGGGCGGCGACCCGAACGAGGGGGAGGGTGGCGACAAGGGGAGCAAGGGAGGCGATGACGGCGACGGCTCGGCCGGTGGGAACAGCGGCCGGCACCCGGTCGCGGTTCGCAGCCGGGCATTCCTGACCGACCTCGCGGCCGGCGTTTACACGCTCGCCGTCCACCCGCCGCAATCGAAGCCGGTCGGCGACGTGTTCCTCGCGGTTGCGGCTGTCGGCGACGACTCGCTCGCGGTCCCCGTCCGGCTCCAGGCGGCGCGCGTCCCCGGCGGCAGGAAGCTGGACGTGCCCGCACTCGGGCGCGTCGGGCCGATCGCGTTCCCGAAGTCCACCCCGCTCCGGGTCGAGGTCACGCTGGCCGAACCGCGCCGGCTCTCGCTCCAGGTCACCGCTGAGGAGGTGTCGTCCGATGCGGCTCAGTAACCGATCCTTCCCCCACCCGGTCGTCGGGAACGGCGACGACGTGGGCGACGCCGAGTTCCAGGCGACCTTCGAGTTCGAGTCCGACAAGACCACCTTCTATTTGAAGGCGACCGTCCGGTGCAGCAGCCAAACGCTGCTCAA
Organism: Fimbriiglobus sp.; assembly: GCA_043738505.1. Lineage (GTDB taxonomy): Bacteria > Planctomycetota > Planctomycetia > Gemmatales > Gemmataceae > JALHQU01. The sequence goes on from JAYUFU010000254.1 coordinate 4,381, forward strand.
GGCGATCAAGAAGGGGACCGCGTGCTACACGATGCACGTGGAGTGCGGCAACACCCTCTTCCGCCGCACCTACGACTTCGAAACCGAAACGTACCGGGTCGCGATCCCCACGACGGCGATCCACGACACCGTCGAGGTGAACGCTTTCGTCCGGGCGAAGGTGGCGATCCCGAAGTACACCGTGGCCGGCGCGCACCCCGACTACGGCGACGCGACCTTTGCAGTCGGGCCGGGCGACATCCTCGCCGTCGGCGACGGGCAGACGTTCGACGCCGACCACTCGGTCGATCCGATGCGGCGGGTCGGTGCGCTGATGGTGGTCGAACAGTCCGGCAAGCCGGGCGTCCACCCGATGGAGTGGGACCACTCACAGGACAAGATTCGCATTCTGCTGTGCGAGGAGGATTTCGCCGCTTACAGAGACATGAAGACCGTTCCCTACCTGACGAACCACCTGACGACGACGCTCGTCCTGCCGGTGTTGATCGAAGCGATCCACCTGCTCGGCGACGAGCCGGACGAAACCCCGGAGAACAAGTGGGCGAAGATCCTCGGCCGGCGGCTTGAGGCGCTCACCCTCGGCCCCTCGGCAACCGCACTGGAGAAGGCTCAGCTCGTCCTCGGCCTGCCCATCCGCCGGGCGCTTGCCTCCGCCCAGACCTACCTTGCGGCATCGTCCACGTAACAAGGAGTCAGCCCGTGCCCCTCGACCTGTTCCGCTCTCACCACGTCCGGCACCTGTGCGGGAGCGTGGGCACCAATTTGCCGCGCTACTCCCAGCCGAAGGCGTGGGCCGACAAAACGATGGGCGGCGGGTCGGTTCGCCTGCCGTGCGTGTTGGAACCCGTCGCCCCGCTCGAACTCGTGCTGCCGGCGGGCAACGATCTGATGGATTTGGAGAACGCCAAGATCGTCCACCGGGCGTTTCCCGCCCTCACGCCACTCCAGGCCCGCGACCCGCGCCTCTGGACCCGGCTGACGCACATGGAGTGCTGGGCGTACATGCGGAAGCGGTGGGACGTGTCCCGCAAGCCGGACGATCCCGGCAAGCGCGAGCGGTACGTCCTGGAACACTACTTCGTCCGGCAAAATCAGAGCCGGATGTTGCTCCGCAACGGGATCGCTCGGCTCTGGTGGTACGGATACCTCACCCACGACCCCGACCGTGCGGACCCTTACGAATTGACAGCGGTGCTGCTGTCCTACCTCGACATCGCGAAGGTCTTGCTCGAAGTGAACATGGGCCGGGCACCCGCCGTCCGCACCGGCTTCCTCGACTGCCTACGGAACAACCAAGCCCGCCTCGGCACCACCTCCGAACAGCGGCGGGGCCGCATCCGCGCGCTCGCCAAGTCGCTCAACCTGCTCGGCGGGTTCACCCTGCTGGATTGCCTGAGCACCGGTGATGTCGAAGCGATCCTCGCCGAACAGTTGCCCACGAATCCCGCCACCTGAACGCGAACGGAACCCGCCGGCGGCACGCCGAGGGCGAAGCGGTCGAACGGGTCGGCCGCCGGGCGGATGGTGATCAAAGGAACGGCGGGACGGGATGCCGGCGATCCGCTTCGGCGACCGCACGCCGCGGTACGACGAGTTGCCGCGCGGGACAGGTCTTGGGGGCTCTGCCCCAGATCCCCGGAGTTCGGCGCGGGTGGGATGTCTGCCATCGGGTGGAGACGAGCCTTCCGACGGACGGGCGGGGGATACCGCGCCCGGTGCGAAGCGGCCAGCGACGAATCACCCGTGGCGAAAGCCGTTCGAAACGGGGAAATGAGTCGCCCCCGAAAGCGGACATTTCAATCGGGGACAAACGGCGGACATTTCTCTCGGGGCCCGACACGTTACACGCCCGTCGTTGTCTCGCGCCGGCTTTGCGGGTAGGCTGGTTGACGGTATCGCCCCGTTCCGCCGTGTGAGGTCTCGCCATGCGGGTCCGTCTGTTCGCCGCGCTGCTGGTGGCCGGGGGCGCGCACGCCCAGGAGCCGAAAGGCCCGGCCAAGCCGGTCGTCGGCACCTGGGAAGTGAAGTACATCGACGACAGCACCATGAAGCTGACCCTGCTGGAAGACTCGATCGGCCTGCTCACCCCGCACGGCACCCTCCAGATTCCCGTCCGCGACATCAAGAAGATCGAGTTCGGCACGCGGCTGAGCGAGGCCGACCAGAAGGCGGTGGACGCGGCCGTCGCCGACCTCGGCGGCACCGACAACGCCAAGCGGGAGGCGGCCAAGGTGCTGCTCGCCGAGATCGGCCCGAAGGCGCTGGGGGCGGTGCGGCGGGCGGCGCGGCCGTTGACCGGCGACGCGCGGGCGCAGTTCGCGCAAGTCGCCGACTCGCTGATCGCCCGGCTGCCGGAGCGCAAAGCGATCCCCCGCGACACGGACGTCATCCACACCGACGAGTCGGTCATCGCCGGCCGCCTCGCGGTCGCGTCGCTGCGGGTGAACACCTTTCAATTCGGCGAACAGAAGCTGAAAACGAGCGACGTGACGGTGATGCAGTTCGGCAAGTTGACCGCCGTCGCCGCCGCCGAGAACCTGGAGATGATCGACCTGACGCAGGTCATGCAGGTGGCGCTGCGGATGGTCGGCAAGACGGTCGGCGTGCGGGTGACGGGGGCGAACAACGGGGCGGTGTGGGGGACCGGGCCGTACACGTCGGATTCGACCCTCGGCATGGCGGCCGTCCACGCCGGGGTGCTGAAGGTGGGCGAAACCGGGGTGGTGCGGATCCGGTTCGGGCCGAACCTGCAACAGTACGGCGGGTCCACCGAGAACGGGGTGACGACGATGCAGTTCGGCCCCTTCCACGCCGGCTCGTTCGAGATCGTGAAGCAGCCGTAAAGCAGCCGCCTCGTGTTGTTAGCCCGCCGCGCCAGCAAGGGGCCAACCACTTCGGCGGGCCGCGCGGCTGCTGAAGTCGCGGCGAAGAGATTGTCACTGCCGCTTCTTGATCGGCAGGAACTGGTTCAACTCCAGCCCGTTCGGCCCCAGCACGTCGTCGAGCAACTCGATCCGCCCGTTCGCCTTCACCGTGCCGAGCAGCTTCGCCATTTCCTCCCGCCACAGGGCGGCGAGGAGGTCGGGGTTCGTCGAGGCGAGCCGCTGGTACTGCGCCAGCCGCAGGTTGAACGCCTCGGCGTCGGCGGTCGCCTGCTTCAGCTTCTCCTCGCGGTACGCCTCGGTTTCGGACGCGAGTTTGAGTTTCAGACCCTCGGCTTCGCTGGTCAGCCGCTGGGCTTCCTGCTCGGCCTGGTTCAGCCGCGTGCGGATGGCCGTCTGCGCCTGGTTCACCGCCTCGAACGAGTCGCGGACTTCTTCCGGCGCGGACAGGAACTCGACGCTGACTTGCTGGACGACAATGCCCAACTTGGCCGCCGCGATCCGCTCCGGCAGCCGGGCCGACACCCACGCGACCAGCGACGCCCGGCCGGACAGCACGGCATCCACGCGGCGGGCACCGACCCACTCGGACGCCAGGGTTTCCGTCGCGCGGCCGAGGACGGCGTCCACCTGATCGCGGTGCAGGACGTACTGGTCGAGTTCGCCGTCGCGGTCGTCGATGGCGTACTCGACGACCAGCTTCACGTTGATGAGGTTCTGATCGCCGGTGAGCAGTTGGCCGGCGGGAGTGCCCGGTGCGTCGGACGCCTCTTCCTGCGAGAAGCCGACGGGCAGTTGGCGGACGGTGCGGGTCTGCACGCGGTCCACCCGGTCGAAACCCCACGGCAGCCCGACCCACAGCCCCGGCCCCGGCCGTGCGACGACGCGGCCGAACCGCCGCACGACGGCGCGCTCGTCCTTTTCCACCTGCGCGACTCCGGTAGCGAGGTACGCAAGAAGGGCGAGTAGCGGCAGGAGGTAGCGAAGACGAGGCATGGTGTTGGAACCCAATCAATTCGGAGGAACACGGATGACACGGATACAAGGCAGGATCAAAGCCGGGATCAGAACCAGAAGACAGGAATCAGGGAACAGAAGTCAGGAGGCCCGTAGTTGTCCCTGCTTTCCGACTCCTGTCTCTTGTCCCCTGACTCCTGATTTTCGGATCCTCTTCATCCCGGCTCTGATCCGTGTCATCCGCGTTCCTCTTTTCGAACGGTGTCGGGGAGAAACTACTTCTTCGGGGGTTCCTTCATCAGCTTGAAGAGGTCGTGGTTCAGCGACAGCAGCAGCGTGTCCTTGCTGTCGGCCATGACGGCTTGCAGCGCCTTCAGCCGTTGCAGGAAGGCGTAGAAGTCCGGGTCTTTCGCGTGCGCCTCGTTGCGGATGCGGTCGGCGTCGGTGTCGGCCTTGCCTTCCAGTTCGGTCTTCTTGGCCCGCGCGTCGGCCTCGATCTTCCGCCGGTCACGGTCGGCCTCGGCCAGCAGCTTCGTCGCCTCCACGCGGCCCTTGTTCTCCTCCTTCGCCGCCATCTTCCCGCGTTCGGAGCGGATGCGCTCGTAGATGCTCGTCCGCACGGCCTCCGGGAAACTCAGCCGCCGGAGCCGGAGGGCGACGATCTCGATGCCGTAGTCCCGCCGGACTTTCTCGACGATGTCGTCAGCGCCGGTGCCCAGCAACCGGGCTTGCAGGTCGTTCGCGCGCTCGTCGGCCTGGGCGTCGGTGCCGACCGCGATGAGTTGATCCAGGGACAGCGCCCCGACCACGGCGGCAAGGCGGCCGGTGAACTGGGGGGCGAGGATGCGCTTCACCTGCTCCGGGGTGCCGACGGAGCGGATGAACTGGTCGGCGGCCTCGCCGTCGGGAATCCGCCACGTCACGAACGCATCGACGGTGAGCGTCTTGTCGATGCTTTGCGAGTCCTCCTCCTTCGGCCCCTTCCCCTTATCCTTCGGGTCCGGGCTACGGGTCAGCACTTCCACCGCGGGTAGGTCGAACGACTGCAATCGGCGGTCCACGCGCAACACCGAATCGACCGGCCACGGCATCTTGACGTACAGCCCGGCCTCGGTGCCGCCGTCGCGGGTGGTCACGCGCTCGCCGAACCGGGTGACGTAGGCGAACTCACCGTAATCGACGACGTAACACGCCGACCGCGCCCAGAGGAGCAGGAGGACGGGGAACACGATGTATTTGAAGAACCAGGTCACGGGTTGCGCTCCCGTTGGTCGCGGGGAAAGGCGAGGGGCGGGGTACGAGGGAACAGGTCCGGATCCATCAGGAACAGCTTGCGGGTGCCGGGCAGCTTGTCCGCATCGATGAGGATTTTGTCGCGGGTCCGCAGGGCGGCTGTGGTGGCATCCAGGCCCAGGCGGAAGTCGGTGAGGAACCGCCGGGCGTCGATCATCCGCTGGCGGCGGTCGGCGATCTCCTTCGACACGACGGCCCGGTCCTGCCCGGCCTTCACCCGCGTTTCGACCTCGGCGATCAGCTTCGATTCTTCCTCCGGCGGCAGGGTCGTCCGCATCGTCTGCCAGAAGACGATGACATCCCGCGCGGCCTCGGCTTCCTTCACCTTGCGGTGCTGTTCGGCCTCGGCGGCGGTGACGACGCGGGTGGCTTCCTCGACCGCGCGGGCGCGGACCCGCGACGCCTCCGTCGCCGCCTCGTTGATCGTCTTCTCCTTCTTCTGGATGGCGTCGGCGACGGCGTGGTATGCGGCCACCACGTCTTGCGGCGGGTGCAGGTCGTGAATCGTTAGGCCATCCAGCCGGATGCCCAACCCGTCGCGGGCGGCCTCGCTCAATCGCTTCTCCAGCTTCGTTCGCGCAGCCGCCTCGAACTTCGGCCGCTCCTGCCCGAGCAGGCGTTGGAAGCCCCGCGCGGCGGTCAGTTCGCGGAACACGCTCTCGCCGGCCGAGCGGATGACGGCGTCGGGGTCTTTGCTGGCGAAGAGGAATTGCTTCGGGTCGGAGACGGTGTACCGCACCGTCGCCAGCAGCTCGATGAGGTCGCCGTCGCCGGTGAGCATGAGGGATTCGTCGGTCACGCGGGCGATCCCTTCGGCGTGCGCGCTGGCCCACGTCTGCCCGCCGTCGCCGCGCCCCTTGCGGATGCGCAGCTGCTCCTGCTTCGCCAGTTCCAGCTTCTTCGCCTGATCGTCGGACAGCAGCCGGAAGCCGATCTCGACCGTGCGAATCTCGGCCGGGCGAAGGCGGGTGACGCTCTCCACCGGCCACGGCCAGCGGACGTGCAAGCCGGGTTGAAGGTCGTCGCCGACGGCCCCGAACCGCTGCACCACGCCGACCTCGGTCGCACCGATGACGACGAGGCCGGAGCCGAGCCAGACGACCATCAGCCCGAAGACCAGAACCGCCGCGATCGGCTTCCAGCGGTGCCAGACCCAGTGGAAGGCGTCGTCCAAATGAACGGTGTTGGCCCAGCGGTCGAATGCCTGCACGCGGGCACGCAGCTTGCCGGTCGCCTTCCGCTCGAAGGCCAAGAGCCGCATCGAATTTAGCAGCACCAGCAATGAACCGATCTGGTGGTAGATGACGGCGGCGAGCGGGGCGGACTTGGCCCAGTCCGGGGACGACGAGAACAGCGGCCAGAGGAACCCCGTCAGCAGCACGCCGAACAGGTTCACCCCGAACCCGAACCAGACGATGTTCTGGTGGATGACGCGACCGGTCTCGCGCGACAACTTCAGCAGCAGCGGCAGCGGGCGGAGGGGGTCGCCCATCATCACCACATCGCCGGCGTCGGCGGCGATGTCGGTGCCACTCCCGATGGCGATGCCGACGAACGCTTTGGCGAGGGCCGGCGCGTCGTTCACCCCGTCGCCGACGAACGCCGTGTTCGGGCCGAGGTGTTCGGCCTTCTCCGACGGAAGCAGTCCGGCGCGAACGGTCGTCAGCGGCAGGTCGAGGGCGACGGCGTTCGCCACCGCCTCGCGGTCGCCCGTCAGCAGCGTGATCGGTTGGATGCCCAGCGATTTCAAGTCGTTCAGCACGCCGGCCGCTTCGGGTCGGAGGCGGTCGCGGGCACCGATCACGCCCAGGATGCGGCCGTCGCGGGCGACGAGCAGCGGGGTTTGCCCGGAGGCGTCGAAGGGGACGGGAAGACGAACGACTTCATCGTTCGGCAGCCCATGCTCGGTCTGGAGGCGAGCATTCCCGACCACGATCCGCGCGCCGCCGGCGGTCGCCACCACACCGCCGCCCGGCACGTTCTGGAACGACTCCGGCTCTGTCACATTCAGTCCGCGCCGCTTCGCTTCATCCAGGATCAGCCGCGCGATGGGGTGTTCGCTCTTCGCTTCGGCAATCGCTGCCACCGCCAACAACTCCTCCACGCTCACGCCTTCGATTGGGATGATGTCGCCGAGTTCCAACTTGCCTTCGGTCAGGGTGCCGGTCTTGTCGAAGGCGAACGCGGTCACTTTCGCCAGCCGTTCGAGGGCCGCGCCACTCTTGATGAGGACGCCGGTGCCGGCCAGCCGGCCGAGCGCGGCCATGACCGCCGCCGGGGTTGCCAGCACCAGCGGGCACGGGCACGCCACCACCAGCACCGCGAGCATCGGGTAAATGGCGGACCCGGCGAGAGTGGCCATTCGCGCGCCGTCGGGCTTCGCGGCGAAGTAGCCGAGGCCGAGGTTCACGAGGAAGGTGGCTGCCGCGAGCGCCAGCACCGCCGGCAGGAAGTAGCGGGCGAGGCGGTCGGCTTGGCGCTCGCCGCCAGATTTCACCTTGAGCGCGGCGGCGGTCAACTCGATGACCTTCCCGGCGACCGTCTGCTTCGCCACCTTATTCACTTCGAACGCGAGCGACCCGTTCTGCACCACGCACCCGGCCAGCACCGCGTCGCCCGGCCCCTTCTCGACGGGCAGGCTTTCGCCGGTGAGCGCGGCGGTTTCGACTCCACTGCGGCCGTCGATCACCACGCCGTCGGCCGGGATTCGGCCACCGGGCTTCACCACCACGCGGTCGCCGGGTATGAGGTCGGCCGTGAGTGTGCGCACCTCCACGCCGTCGCGCAGCACCCAGCAGCGTTGCGGGAATAGCTCGGTCAGTTTGCCCAGCGCGCGCTGCGTGCGGTCGAAGGTGATGGCCTCCAGGCACTCCCCGACGAGGCCGATGAACACCACCTCGGCGGCGACGAGGTACTCGCGGATGAGGATCGCCGCGAGGCAGGCGATGGCGACGGCCAGGTCCGCGCCGATCTTGCCGTCGGCCAGCTTCTCCAGCGACGAGTACAGCACCCGCGCCCCGCCCAGCACCGCCGCGAGTAGCGCGAACCGCATCCCGAACACGCTCGTGGTCGTCCACGTCGGGACGTTCAGCCCCAAGGACGTGAGCCAGCCGGCGAGTTGCGGCCACAGGTCGGCGACGAGTAATCCGAACATCACGAGCGTGAGCAAGTAGACCGACAGGTTCGACCGCGGGCGGAAGGGGCTTTCTGTTGGGTCGAATTCGCGGTGCATGGGAAGGACGGGCACCGGGGTGGGTGGGATGCGATCAAGCTACGCTGCCGCCCCGTCCCGGCAATCGGGCTTCACGGACTCTTCAAGGTGGTGCTACGAATGACGAAAAAGTGCGACGACGTTCGCTACTTGGCGTATGCGGTGGAAGCGAGCATGGCGAGGAGAAGAGCGGTCAAGTTGGCGAACACGGCCCAGGAGACCAGCGCCACCGCCGGCCAGGCCCGCGAAGTTGGGAGGGCCTTCAACTTGGCAATCTTCGCAACCTCGTGCCTGAGCGATTCCAGTTCCACCAAGGCGGCGCGGAGGCTGGTGGTTTCGTCCTCGTTGGCGGCGAGCCGTTCCCGCAGGGTGGCGACTTCGGAAGCGAGGGGCCGAAGCGCCGCCAGTTCGATCAGCAACAGGTCCACATGCTCGCGGAGCCGGGTGAGATCGACTTCGTGCTGCTGGAGCAGTTTTTCGGTCTGGGTCGCCATCACTCACTCTCCGTGCCGGCGGCGACCAGTTCGCGCAGCAGTCTCGAATTCTCTTCGCGCAGTTGTCGCAGATAAATCGCCTGGAGGTCACCCCACAGGTGGTACAGGCCGACCCGAACTGATCGCGGCGCGCTCGTCAACTCGAACGCCGTGAAGTCGGTGTGCGCCTCCCCGTGTTCGTCGCGGAGGGTGAGGCGGTCGAACGTCTGTCCGCTGCGGTCGGTGTGGCGCGTCCATTCGGCGCTCACGGCCGGCGCATCCTTCGGACCGAGGACTTCCTCTCGGAGGAATGCCGTGGCCTCGGTCACGAGCGGGAACGTGTCCGCCTGCCGAGTTTCGGGCGAGTACAGAACATCCACGGGCACCCTCCGGTCGTGTATGGTGTTGAGCGGCATTCTATCCGCGAGTCGAAAGCTTGTCAAAACTCCGTCCGCCGTAGCGCCCGCGCGCCTGGCCGACGCAAGGGCGGGTGATCGCCGAGCCGGCGGGGATGCCGGCGAACGCCGGCGACAGCAACCGGCCTCGTCGTCAATACGGCAGGTGGTTGGGGGCCTGGAAGGTGTCGGGCGGTTCGGCCTTGGGCACCACGACGATGCCGGACTCGGTGATGGTGAACCCCCGTGCCAGGTCGAACTCGCGGTCGAACCCGATGACGGTGTACGGCGGCAGCTTCACGTCCTTGTCGATGATGGCGCGGCGGATGCGACAGTACCGGCCCACGTCCACCCCCTCGAACAGGATGGAATCCTCGACGACGGCGTAACTGTTCACCCGCACCATTGGCGACAGCAGACTCCGCCGCACTTGGCCGCCGGACACGATGCACCCGCCGGAGACGATGCTGTCGATGGCCTCGCCCCGGCGGGCGTGGCCGAGCGGCCCGTCGGCGGCGTGGACGAACTTGGGCGGCGGGGACGGGTGCTGGAGGGTGCGGATCGGCCACTCCTCGTCGTACAAGTTCAGCACCGGCTCGCCGGACACCAGGTCCATGTTCGCCTGGTAGTAGGCGTCCAGGGTGCCCGCGTCCCGCCAGTACGGGGTCGGCTTGCCGTTGCGGTCGCGGAACCGGTGGGCGTACACGTCCAGCCCGTCGCGGATCATCGCCGGGATGATGTCCTTCCCGAAGTCGTGGCTGCTGGCCGGGTCGGCCGCGTCGGCGCACAGCTGCTCGAACAGCACCCGCGTGTCGAACACGTAGATGCCCATCGAGCCGAGGGCCATCGCCGGGTCGTCGGGCAGGCCGGCCGCGGCGAGGGGCTTCTCGGCGAACCCGACGATGCGGTCGTCCGCCTCCGTCTGGACGATGCCGTACTGGTCGCTCTCGGCGACCGGCACCTTGATGCACCCGACCGTGAGGGCCGCGCCGCGGTCGCGGTGTTCGGCGAGCATGTCGCCGTAGTCCATCTTGTAGATGTGGTCGCCGGCCAGGATCATCACCAGCGGCGGGCCGTCCTTCTCGATGCTGTAGATGTTCTGGTACAGGGCGTCGGCGGTGCCCTTGTACCAGTGTTCGTCGATCCGCTGCTGCGGCGGCAGCACCTCGATCCACTCGTCCAGTTCGGAACTCAGGAAGTTCCACCCGCGGCGGATGTGCCGGTCGAGCGACCGGGATTTGAACTGGGTGAGGACGAACGTCTTCCGCAGGCCGCTGTTGATGCAGTTCGACAGGGTGAAGTCGATGATGCGGTACAGCCCGCCGAACGGCACGGCCGGCTTCGCCCGGTCGCGGGTGAGGGGCTCCAGGCGGGTGCCCCGGCCGCCGGCCAGAATCATCGTCAGGACTTCGCGGAACATACACCGCACCAGAGGAGATTAGTTGCGGGCATCGTACAGGGCGGCGACCGCCGCCGCCAACTTCTGGGGCGGAAACCGCTCGGCGGCCACCCGTCGGGCGGTCTCGCCCAGTCGCCGAAGGTCGTCGGGCCGCTTCAGCAACTCGGCGGTCGCGGCGGCCAGCGCCGCCCGGTCCCCCGGCGGCACCAGCAGACCGGTTTCGCCGTCACGGATCACGGACTCGGTGTCCGAAGTCCGCATGGCGACGACGGGCGTTCCAGCCGCCATCGCTTCCAACGTGACGCTGACTCCGCCGCGTTCGTGCGTGACCCAGACGACATCGGTGGCGGCGAGCAATGCGGGAACGTCGGCACTCGACCCCGCGAAGCGGACGCGGTAATCGTCGTATCCCAGTGTGCGGCCGAACCGGTCCACCGCCTCGCGGTCGGGGCCGTCGCCGATCAGCAGCAGGTGAAACTCCGGCGACAGGTACTTTAGCAAATCGAATGCCCAGACTGCCGTCTTCAGCCCGGACCAGCGGTCGAAGTTGCCGACGGCGGCGATGGTGA
>JAYUFU010000255.1:0-15516 GCA_043738505.1 Fimbriiglobus sp.
ATGCCACTCCCTGGCGGTCGCGGCTCGCAAGAAACCTTCAACCCTCTCCGGGGCGGGTGGCAGGAACCTCTCGGCGTCACCGAAGACCGCCCTCTGACAGCCCCACTCCCGCCGCCGGCCGCGACTCCCCCGCGTGCGCCGGGTGCGGCACCCAGCCGTCGGGCAATTCGCCCCACTCCTCGTGGTCGTACTCGGCCTCCGCTTCCGCGTCGTAGTCTGCCGGCAGGTCGAGCAGCCGCCGTTCGAGGCAGTGCCGACAGACGATCAGGAAGCCGCCGTACCAGAGCCAACTGAAGCGGAACAGGTTGTGCCCGAAGTTGCCCAAGAAGAGCAGCAGGAAGACGCTCAACCCGACGGCCGACGGCAGTTGCAGCAGCAGGTCGTTCCGCCACTCCGGGTACGCCCGACGGATCGCCGCCACCCGCCGCAGGTTCAGCCAGAACGCGGCCAGCATGAAGGCGAACGCGAACAGGCCCAGCGTGCCGAGTTCGCCGACGAGCTGGCCGTACAGGTTGTGCGACTCGATGTCGGACCCCGTCACCGGCCGCCACGCCCCCGGCCCGACGCCCGTGAGCGGGTTCGCGGCCCACAACTCGAAGCCGGTTTCCAACCCCAGCAACCGCCCTTCGCCGGACTCCTGCGCGTTCTTCGGCCCGACCTCCGGGTTGATGATCGTCTCGAACCGATTCTGGAGTGAATCCGGGAGGGCGACGAACGCCACCGGCGCGGCGGCGGCCATGAGCGCCAGCCAGAGCAGCCGCCGGCGGTGGCCAAGAATCAGGATCAGGCCGAACGCGATGAGGCCGAGGAACGACGACCGCGAGCCGGTGAGCAGGATGCACAGCACCGACAGCCCGCCGTAGCCGGCCAGGGCCAGCCGGCCCCACTTGCCCAGCACGTCCGCCCGCCACAGGGCGGGGACGAACGGCAGCACGAACACGATGCTCGCGCCGAAGCTGTTCGGGTCGCCGAGGGTGGTGTCCACGCCGATCATCCGCGCGATGCCCATGCGGAACGTGTGCCGGCCGCCGAGGTACTCCTTGAACGAGTGCAGCAGGTACGCCCCCATCACCGCCACGAACCCGACGGCCACCGTCTTCAGCGCCTTCTCGTCGTTCACGGTGGTGACGAGCAGGACGTAGAAGACGACGATCTTGAACCAGTCCTCGACGACCGGCTGGCCGGCATCGGCCCACGGGGACATGGCCCACCCGGCGGCGACGGCGGCGGCGAACGCGGCATACGCGGCGTGCTGCGGGTTCGACAGCCACCGCTTGCCGGGGTGGACGGCCCACACCGCCAGGGTGAGCAGCATGTACACCCGCTCGACGCGCAGGTCGCCCAGCCACGGCCACACCTCGAACGGCCGGTCGATGAACAGGAACATGTAGCCGACGAGCAGGTAGGGCATGGCGACGCCGTCCGTGGCGGGGGGAACATCAAGGGAAGTGTGGATAGCGTACCAGACCAGTCCGGGGGGTGGGAAGGGCGGGTGCGCCGGCGGAGTCCCGGCGATTGCCGTTCGGCCCTCATTCCAGCGCTTTGCACATCGCGGTACGAGTCGTCGTGGGGTCAGCCAATCCCGCCCCGCCTCTCCATTGAGTCACCACGCCATGAACCGCTTACGGGGCCGGGGTTTGTGGCTACGCCGATGGTGTCCCGATGCCACTCCCGATCACGGCCGCGCCGCTCGCCACCGCCAGGGTGTGCGTGTTCCACTCCGCCGGGAGGGACAGGAACACCACCTTCGGGATGCCGCCGAGAACGGCGAACACCACTGCCCAGGTGACGAGCCGACCGATGTGAAAAGCAGAGGGGAGGATGGCTTCCTCGCTTCGGTTGCAAGTTGAAGCACTGCTCAGATCGCAGCAGCACACTTCGCGGGGAAAGCATAGAAGAATCGCGGCCATCGGCCGGTGGCGCATTTCGCTCCGAGGCTACCCTTGTGCAGGAAGAGCCGATGGACCTTCAGTGCCACGAAAGGGGACTCGAAATCGACACACAAGACCTTCTCGTAGACGTGGTGGTATTCGCAGACGGCAACCGCTGGATCGGTCGAGATGCCAACGCACCAGTCGGCGAAGGGAACACCGGACTCGTAGACCGTCTTCTCAACATCTACGACCTTCCACCAGTCGTCTAGCTTGAGAGTAGCCATACAGGCCTCCCAAACGAACTTCTTTTTCGTGGTATCGCGACCACGCCACGTTTTCGGATTGACCTCAGCGAAATGAGTTGGCATAACGACCTTCGTGGGCAGGTGGGAGCCATCTCATTTGCCGACAAGTGCCGCATTCACGGGGTGGACCTGAGAAATCAGCCCCGTGAATGCGGTTTTTTGTTTCCTTACCCGCAGCCGCTGGTCTCGCCGCAGGTGTCGCACTTGGCGCAGGCCCCGCTGCGGACCAGGGTGAAGTTGAAGCACCGCGAGCACGGGTCGCCTTCGTACCCCTTCTGTCGCGCCTCGCGGATGCGCTGCTCCTTCGCCGAGATGGTCGCCGTGGCCGTGCTAGTGGCCAGGCCCGCCGGGGCCACCGTCGTCTGCCGCGAGATCGTCGGCGAGTAGACCGGCGGCGGCTCGCCGACGCCCGGCGTGGCGTGGACCGACCGCGGCTTCAGGATCGACCCCTTGCCGTCGTGGCCCAGCAGGTCGAGTTCCAGTTGCTCGACCGCCCGCTCGGACACCAGCTCCTCCTCGTCGAAGTGCGGCTCGTCGTCGCCGCCGACCGAGTCGCCCCGCAGGTCGTCCGGCAACACGTGGGCCAGGTCGTGCCGGCCGAGGTAAGTGATGGCCAGCTCGCGGAAGATGTAGTCGATGATGCTGGTGGACATCTTGATGTACGGGTTGCCCTGCACCATGCCGTTCGGCTCGAAGCGGGTGAACAGGAAGGCGTCCACGTACTCGTCCAGCGGCACCCCGTGCTGCAACCCCAGGCTGACGGCGATGGCGAAGCAGTTCGTCATGCTGCGGAAGGCGGCCCCCTCCTTGTGCATGTCGATGAAAATCTCGCCGAGGGTGCCGTCGTCGTATTCACCCGTCCGAATGTACACTTTTTGGTTGCCGATGCGGGCCTTCTGGGTGTACCCGGCGCGGCGGTCGGGCAGCCGCCGGCGGCGGGCCAAGTACCGGTGGATGACCCGCTCCGTGATCCGCTCGGCAATCCGCACCGGCTCCGCCTTCGCCTCGGCCGGCTCGTCGGTGGAGATGACGGCCAGGAGCGCCGCCTCCGGCGAGTCGGCGATGGAGTTGAGCGGCTGGCTCAGCTTCGACCCGTCGCGGTACAGGGCGTTCGCCTTGGTCATCAGTTGCCAGCTCAGCCAGTACGCCCGCTTCACGTCCTCGACGGTGGCGTCGTAGGGCATGTTGATGGTCTTGCTAATGGCCCCGCTGATGAACGGCTGGGCGGCGGCCATCATGCGGATGTGCGACTCGTAGCTGAGGAACCGCTTGCCGTGCTTGCCGCACTTGTTGGCGCAGTCGAAGATCGGCAGGTGCTCGGCCCGCAGGTGCGGCGCGCCCTCGATGGTCATGGTGCCGCAGACGTAGGTGTTCGCCTCGGCGATCTGCTCCTTGGTGAACCCCAGCTGCGCCAGCAGGTCGAACGTCGGCCCCTGGTAGACCTCCTTGGTCAGGTTCAGGTGCGTCTCGAAGAAGGCGTCGCCGAACGTCCAGCGGTTGAATACGAACGGCAGCTCGAACGCGCCGGGCAGCTGCGCCTCGACTTTGGCAATGGCCTCGGCGTCGAAGCCCTTCGCCTTCAGGCTCTGCGGGTTGACGTGCGGGCAGCCGTTCAGGGTGGCGGCCCCGCGGCTGTACCGCACGATGTCGTCGATCTGCCACGGCAGGTAGCCGAGCTTGGCCAGCGCCGGCGGCACCGACTGGTTGATGATCTTGAAGTACCCGCCGCCGGCCAGCTTCTTGAACTTCACCAGGGCGAAGTCCGGCTCGATGCCGGTGGTGTCGCAGTCCATCACCAGCCCGATGGTTCCAGTCGGAGCGACAACCGTGACCTGGGCGTTGCGGAAGCCGTGCGCCTCGCCGAGCGCGACCATGCGGTCGCACTCGGAACGGGCGGCCGCGAGCAGGTCGGGCGGGCACAGTTTCGGGTCGATGCCGACGGGCAGCACCGTCAGCCCTTCGTACTCGGCCGGGGCGGCGTTGTAGGCGGCACGGCGGTGGTTGCGAACCACCGTCAGCATGGACTCCTTGTTCGCCTCGTACCGGCTGAACGTGCCCACCTCGCCGGCGATCTCGGCGCTGGCGGCGTAGGCCCCGGCGTGCAGGATGGCCGTCAGCGCGGCGGCCTGGGCACGACCTTCCGGCGAGTCGTAGGGCAACCCCTGCACCATGAGCAGCGCGCCGAGGTTGGCATACCCCAGGCCGAGGGTGCGGAAGTCGAACGACTTCTGCGCCACCGGCACGCTGGGGAACTGCGCCATGGCCACGCTGACTTCGAGGATCAGCGTCCAGACGCGGGCCGCGTGCTTGTACCCGTCGATGTCGAAGGTGCTGCTCGCCGGCGTATAGAACCGCATCAGGTTCAGGGACGCCAGGTTGCACGCCGTGTCGTCGAGGAAAAGATACTCCGAGCACGGGTTAGATGCATTGATCCGCCCATCCGCCGGGCAGGTGTGCCACTCGTTGATGGTCGTGTCGAACTGCACGCCGGGGTCGGCGCAGCCCCACGCGGCCAGGGCGATCTGGTCCCACAACTCGCGGGCCTTGAGCGTCTTCTTGGCCTTCGGCGGGCGACCGGCGGCGGCCGCCTTCTCCAGTTCCGTCCGCCAGTACAGGTGCCAGTCGCCGTCGGTCTCCACCGCCTTCATGAAGGCGTTCGGGATGCGGACGCTGTTGTTGCTGTTCTGCCCGGACACGGTGTAGTACGCCTTGCTCGTCCAGTCGGTGTCGTACTCCTCGATCTCGATGGCGGTCGCCCCCTGGCGGGCGAGTTGCATGGCGCGGGCGATGTAGTTCTCGCTGATGAGCGCGGTGCGCGAGGCCAGCACGGCCCGCCGCAGCCCGGCGTTCTTGGCGGGGTCGAACTGCTCGGCCTTGACCGCGTGCCCGTGGATGGCGGCGATGATGGCGTTCAGGTGCTTGTTCATCAGCCGGCTGCCGCTGACCAGCGCGGCGACTTTCTGCTCCTCGACCTGCTTCCAACTGATGAACTCCTCGATGTCCGGGTGGTCGAGGTCCAGCACCACCATCTTGGCCGCGCGGCGGGTGGTGCCGCCGCTCTTGATCGCGCCCGCCGCCCGGTCGCCGATCTTCAGGAAGCTCATCAGGCCGGACGACCGCCCGCCGCCGGACAGCGGTTCGCCGTCGCCGCGGATGTGGCTGAAGTTGGAGCCGGTGCCCGACCCGTATTTGAAGATGCGGGCCTCGCGGACCCACAGGTCCATGATGCCGCCGTCGTTCACCAGATCATCTGTCACTGATTGGATAAAACACGCATGCGGTTGCGGGCGCTCGTAGGCGTTCTCCGACTTCCGCATGGCCAGCGACGCCGGGTCCACGAAGTAGTGGCCCTGCGCCGGCCCCTCGATGCCGTAGGCCCAGTGCAGGCCGGTGTTGAACCACTGCGGCGAGTTCGGCGCGGCCATCTGCGCCGCCAGCATGAAGCACGTCTCGTCGTAGAACGTCTTCGCGTCGGCCTCGCTGCTGAAGTAGCCGCCCTTCCAGCCCCAGTACGTCCAGCACCCGGCGAGGCGGTGGAACACCTGCCGGCTGTCGCCCTCGCCGACGGTGGCCGCGCCCTCGGCGGGGACGCTCCGCTGGAGCCACACCGGGACGCCCTCCTCGGCCAGCTTGACCGTGGTGGACGGCACGCCCGCCCGCCGGAAGTACTTCTGGGCGAGGATGTCCACCGCCACCTGACTCCACGACTCCGGCACCAGGATGTCGGCCGCCTCGAACACGACCGACCCGTTCGGGTTCACGATCCGCGAGCCGCGCGGGGCGAACGACAGGGCGGCGTAGGGGTTCTGGCCGGCACGGGTGAAGCGGCGTGTGATCAGCATGGGGGTCCGATGGTGTCGAAGGACTCGAAGGAAGCCCCGCCCGGCAAGCCGCCGGCGGGGTGGATAAACCGACAGTCTGAGCGCGTGTCAACCGGCCAAGTGTCCAGAGTATACTTTCGCACGAACAGGCGGTTCCGGCAATGGCAGGTGGCAAGTGTCGCCCGGCCGATACCTGTGATTGTGGCCGCGCGGGGGGTGGCAGGCAGCGCGGCCGGCGGGATCACTTCCGCTTCCGCTTGGTCGGCGGGGGCGCATCTTGCGCATCCCCCGTACCCGCTACGAACGGCAAAGTCAGACCCTTCTGGTCCTGGTACTTGCCTTTCTTGTCGGCGTAGCTGGTCTTGCACACCCCTTCGCCCCGGAAGAACAGCATCTGGGCGATGCCCTCGCCGGCGTAGATCTTGGCCGGTAGCGGGGTGGTGTTGGAAATCTCGATGGTGACGCGGCCCCGCCACTCCGGTTCCAGGGGGGTCACATTCACGATGATGCCGCAGCGTGCGTATGTCGATTTGCCGAGGCACACCACCAGCATGTCGCGGGGGATGTCGAAGTACTCGATGGTCTCGGCCAGGGCGAAGCTGTTCGGCGGGATGATGCAGAAGTCGCCTTCGATGTCCACGAACGACTTGGGGTCGAAGTTCTTCGGGTCCACGGTGCTGCCGTACACGTTGGTGAACACCTTGAACCGGCGGTCCACCCGCACGTCGTACCCGTAGCTGGTCAGGCCGTAGGAGATCACCCCCGGCCGGTGCTGCTGCGGGGCGAACGGCTCGATCTTCACGTCCCGCTCGATCATCCAGTCCGGGAGAATGCCCATCGCCGGTCCCTCCGCGCGTCGTCCGTGATGCGTCTCAACGGTTTCGACTACCCCGCCCGCCCCACTCGACCGGAATCCCCAGCTCGCCCCGCGTCCCGACCGGGTCGCGCCGGCCGACTCGGGCGCGACCGCGCTCGCCGGAACGACCGTCACAATACCGAGTGCGGTTCGGCCGCGCGACCCGATTTCCCTCATTCCCGCGCCACGCATTGTCTCGGCGGGTAACAGCCGCCGCCCCGGCTCCTTGCGACGCCGTCCGCGAACTGGTAACGTCATTCCCGTCGGCACCCTCCTCTCCCTCCTCTCTCGGGAGCCTCCCATGCGGCGTAGCATCGTTTCCGTCCTCGCCTTCGGCGCGCTGGCGTTCGCGCTGGCGGACCCCGTCCGGCGCGTCACCGCTCAGCCGGCCGCGCTCCAACCCGCCCCGGCGAAAGCCTCTCCGATGAAGGGCGCGCCGAGCAAGATCGCGTCCGTCACCGTCTACCCGTCCGCCGCGCTCGTCACGCGGGAGATCGAAGCCGCCGGAGCCGCCGGTCGGGTCGAACTGATCGTCTCCCCGCTGCCCCTCACGGCCGTCCCGTCGTCGCTGTACGCGGAGGGGGCCGACGGCATCCGCGTCCTCACCACGCGGTTCCGCACCCGCCCCGTGGTGGAGGACACCCGCGAGGAGGTGAAGAAGCTGCAAGCCGAGATCGCCCAACTGCAACTGGCCCGCGAGAAGATCGAGGCCGACCTCGCGGCCCAGACCGACGACATGAAGATGCTCGGCAAGATGGAGTCGTTCCTCACCGTCACCACCGTGCAGGCGACCGAGAAGGGAGCGCTGAACGCCGAGGCCGCCATCGCGCTGTCCAAGCACATCCGCGAGACGCGCGGCGCGACGGCCAAGGAGAACGTCACCCTGAAGCAGGCGATCCAGGCGAACACGGAGACGGCCGACCGCGCCCGGAAGCGGCTGGCGGAACTGACCTCCGGCGTGGCCCGGATCGAGAACGACGCGGTCATCACCGTCGAGAAGGCGAACGCCGCCGCCGGCACCATCCGCCTGTCGTACCTGGTGGACCGCGCCTCGTGGCGGCCGCAGTACAAGCTCCGCGCCGGCAAGGCGGCGGCCGACAAGGTGACGGTCGAATACCTGGCCGCGGTGACGCAGGACACGGGCGAGGACTGGACCGACGTGGGGCTGGTGCTGTCCACCGCCCAGCCGATGCTGAACGCCGCGCCGCCGGAGCTGCACACGCTGAACGTCACCGTCGCCCCGAAGGGCACGGCCGTGAAGATGCCGACGGTCCTGGACATCGAGGAGCAGGTCCACAGCCTGCGGTCGAAGGCGCAGAAGGACTTCAACGAGCGGAAGCAGACGAGCGGCGTCGGGCTGGTGAACACGGCGGCGGCGCACGAGCAGTCGTGGGAACTGTTCAACCCGGAGGCGGCCATGAAGCGGGGCTGCCGGCTCGGCTCCCGCGAGGGGCCGACGGTGTCGTACGCCCTGGCGACCAAGCTCGCCGTCCCGTCGCGGCCCGACGAGCAGGTGCTGGAAGTGGCCAAGATCGACCTGACGCCGGACTACTACTACAAGGCCGTGCCCCTCCTCTCGCAGCACGTCTACCGGCTGGCCGACTTGGTGAACAAGAGCACCTACGTCCTGCTGCCGGGCGAGGCGACCATGTACACCGGCACCGACTTCGTCGGCCGCATGACGCTGCCGCTGGTGGCCGTCGGCGAGCAGTTCACGGCCGGCTTCGGCGTCGATCCGCAACTGCAAGTGCAGCGGCAGATGGTGGACAAAATGCGGACCACGCAGGGCGGCAACCAGTTGCTGCGGTACGACTACCGCATCCTCGTCAGCAGCTTCAAGGCGGAGAAGGTGCGGATGCAGGTGTGGGAGCGGCTGCCCTACGCCGAGACGGACGCGGTGAGCGTGAGCCTGGCCAAGACCGCGCCGGACCTGAGCAAGGACGCGCTGTACCAGCGGGAGCAGCGGCCGACCAACTTGCTGCGGTGGGACGTGACCGTCGAGCCGAACACCCACGGCGAGAAGGCGACGCCCATCAACTACGAGTTCAAACTGGAACTGGACCGGCAGATGACGCTGAGCGGGTTCCAGTCGGCCAGCCTGGACGCGGGCGCGGCGCACGCGCCGGTCGCCGCCCTGCCGCCCGTCGCCCCCGGCGACCGGGCGAAGATTCAGGCGGCGATGGAGAAGCTGTCGGCCGAGGACCGCAAGCTGGCCGAGGCGCAGGTGTACTGCGCCATCGACTGGGACAGCCCGCTCGGGTCGATGGGGCCGATCTACAAGGTGATGGCCAAGGGGCAGCCGGTGTTCGTCTGCTGCAAGGGGTGCGACTCGGAGGCCCGCGCCCACCCGGACGACGCCCTGGCGCAGCTCCAGAAGCTGATGGCCCGCGTCGCCCCGAAGCGGTAGATGGGTCATCGAGCGGCACGGGTCAGGTGTCCGTCACCTGGCCTTCGCCGTTCAGCCACCAGTCGCCGCCGTCGCTCCATTGCCAGCGGAATTTGCCGTCGTCAAGCCATCTGTGAAGCCAACCGCGAGCCGTTTCGCGCTCGTCGCTCGCCGGGTCGTCCAGCACCCGCATCCAATCCGGGACGAATGGCGTGACGCCGCAGCCGTCCGGGAACTGGAACCGCTTCACGCGGATGGTGGCCGCCGTGTGGCCGAGTTCGTCCAGGATCGCCGCGCGGAGCGGTTCCACGTCGCGCGTTTCCGGATGAGTTCGCTCTTCCAATCGCAGGACGTTCCCGGCGTGGTCGAACTCGGCGATCCTCGCGCCGGTGTGCCCCACCGTTACGAGGTGTTGGGCGTGGTCGCGGCCGAAACCGACGGTGAACCGGTCGTCCTCGTGATCGAAGGCGTACAGCCGGTCCGGGTCGCCGTCGCACTCGAACGTCACCCGGTCGCCGAAGTGGCCGCGGAGCCGTGCCCGGCCGACTTCGGTGAGCGGGTTGCCGCCGAGGTGGATGCGTTCCAAGTTCCGCCACCGGGGGAAAGAACAGAGTTCATCGGCGTCGTCGTCGCCCAGTTCGCAGCCGGCCAGAATCAACTCTTTCAAGTGAGGAAATGGCATGTCCTGCCAAAGGAACACGAGGGAGCGCCCTTCCAGTTCGTTTCCCGTCAGGTCCAAGGTTCGGAGGACGTTGCCGGTGGGAATCGCCTTGATGGTGGACATCCACACGTCCAATCCCCAGACCCAAACCTGGCGTAGCGGGGCTAGGTGAAAGGCCGTTGCAATTCCATCGGCAGACTCTTCCCAGAACGCGGCGTACTCGATCAGCCCGCGACCAAACCGGGGCCGGGCGAACTCGAACGGCTCCGGGATGTCGGTCGTCGATTCGCCTTCGATGTACTGGCGGCACTCCCACGCCAGTTGGCGGCGGCGGGGCGAGTCGGTTGCGAGGGCCGCCAGTTCAATCTGAGCGCGGAGGAACCGGGCGCGAGCTTCGTGGCCGCGCTCGTCCAGCCAGTCGGCGAACACCAGCCGGGGCAGGTCGGCGTCCGGCTCCTCGCGGATGCGGGCCAGGAACGCGGCTTCGTCGGTCGTCATGGGGAGACTCCACGGCTCGGTTCGCGCCGTCCGGTTCAGCCTACCGGCAACTCCGCCCGCGTCCGCTACACTGACCGGGAACATCCCCCGGACGCCGCCATGACCGAACTCGTTGCCTGCCCCCGGTGCGGGGACGCCCTCGACATCCCGGTCGAACTGCTCGGCCAGCCGGTGCGGTGCGCCGCCTGCCGCACCGTGTTCAGCCCGACGCCGACGGACGCCATCCCGACCGCCCCGCGCGCGATGCGACCGTGGACGCCACCCCGCACGGCCGACGCCGGCGACCCCGCCGCCAAGTCGAACGGCTGGGTGTGGGTGGTCCTGCTGCTGCTGGTCGGCGTGTTCGGCGGTCTCGTCTTCCTCTGCACCGGCCTCTTCCGGGGGATGCTGAACCCGGAGATGGCCGTCCACGCCTCGGACGAGGGGCGGTTCCGGGTTGCCCTGCCCGCCACCCCGACCAACGTGTCCCGCACCGACGACAAGATCAAGGTGTCCGGGCTGCTGGCCACCCGCCCGGAGGGGCAGGAGACGTTCCAGGTGGTGTCGGCGGAGCTGCCGGCGGCCGAGAAGCGGCTGGACTTGAGCAACGAGGCGGTCGCCGTCGCGCTGCTCGCCGAGCTGGCGAAGCGGCACCTGCCGGCCTTGGCGGCGGGCACCGAGGTGCAGCGCGACGGCACCACCCACGGCCCGTACCCGGCGCTCGACGTGCTGTTCGAGAAGGGGAGCGGGTTCGTGAAGCAGTTGACGGTGGCCCGCATCGTCGTGGCCGAAGGGCGGGTGTTCGTGCTGTCGGTGCAAGGGGGCGGCCTGGTGCAGCCGCACATGTGGCACGTCCGACGTTTCTTCACGTCGTTCGAGCCGCTGTCGCCACTGCCGGCGAAGTAACGGCACATGTGGTGCCCCGTCCGGGCCTGCCTTCCTATCATGCCGGGATTGCCCCCGTGCCCCACCTTGCCGAGGCCGTGCCTCCTCATGTCCCCGTCCACGCTGCTGCTCGCCCTCGCCCTGACCGCCGGTCAACCGGCCGACCCCAAGAAAGCCGACCCGCCGAAGAAGGAGTTCGTCCCGCCCGTCGGCGCGTTCAAGCTCCGCCACCTCGGGCCGGCCGTCACCTCCGGCCGCGTCGCGGCGCTCGCCGTGAACCCGAAGGATCGGGCGCACTACTTCGTCGCCGTCGCGTCCGGCGGGGTGTGGAAGACGACCAACGCCGGCACCACCTTCGCCCCCGTGTTCGACGGCGAAGGCAGCTTCAGCATCGGCGCGGTGACGATGGACCCGAAGGATCCGAACGTCGTGTGGGTCGGCACCGGCGAGAACAACAGCCAGCGGAGCGTCGGGTACGGCGACGGCGTGTACAAGAGCGTGGACGGCGGCAAATCGTGGCAGAAGGTCGGGCTGGAGAAGTCCGAGCACGTCGCCAAGATTCTCGTTCACCCGAAGGACTCGGACACGGTGTACGTCGCCGCGCAGGGGCCGCTGTGGGGGCCGGGCGGGGATCGCGGGCTGTACAAGACGACCGACGGCGGCAAGAACTGGACGCGGGTGCTGAGCATCGACGAGAACACCGGCGTCACCGACGTGGTGATGGACCCGCGCAACCCGGACATCCTCGTCGCGGCCAGCTACCAGCGCCGCCGGCACGTCTGGACGCTGGTCAACGGCGGGCCGGGCAGCGCCGTCCACCGCAGCACCGACGGCGGCAAGAGCTGGACCAAGATCGGCAACGGGCTGCCGGGCGAGCTGGGCCGCGTCGGGCTGGCCATGTCCCCGGCCGACCCGGATGTCATCTACGCGCAAGTCGAAGCGGCGGAGAAGGCCGGCGGCATCTTCCGCAGCACCGACAACGGCAAGACGTGGGAGAAGCGCAACCCGTTCGACAGTCAGGCGCAATACTTCTGCACGCCCGTCGCCGACCCGGTGAAGAAGGACCGGATGTATCTCATGCACGTCCTCAACCAGGTGTCCGACGACGGCGGCGCGACGCTGAAGAACCTGGGCGAGGCCGACAAGCATGTGGACAGTCACGCGCTGTGGATCGACCCGGCCGACCCGAAGTATTACCTGTGCGGGTGCGACGGCGGGCTGTACGAGTCGCACGACGCCGGCAAGACGTGGCACTTCAAGGCGAACCTGCCGGTCACGCAGTTCTACGACATCGCCGTGGACCAGAACCCGAAGAGCGGGCCGTTCTACCACGTGTACGGCGGCACCCAGGACAACTACACCCTCGGCGGGCCGGTGCGGACGCGCAGCAACAACGGCATCGTCAACGCCGACTGGTACGTCGTGCAGGGCGGCGACGGCTTCCACTGCAAGGTGGATCCGACCGACCCGAACACCGTGTACGGCGAGTACCAGTACGGCGGGCTGTGCCGGTACGACCGCGTCAGCGGCAACCGTCTGGACATCCGTCCGCTGGACCGCACGGGCGAGCCGCCGCTGCGGTGGAACTGGGACTCGCCGTTCGCCATCAGCAGCCACAGCGCGAAAACGCTGTACTTCGCCGCCAACAAGCTGTTCCGCTCGGACGACAAGGGCGAAAGCTGGAAGGCCGTGTCGCCCGACCTGACCCGCCAGCTCGACCGCGACAAGCTGAAGGTGTTCGGCAAGGTGCTGCCGCCGGAGACCGTGGCCAAGCACCTGTCCACCAGCTTCTACGGCAACATCGTCGCCTTCGCCGAGTCGTACAAGTCGGCCGACGTGCTGTACGTCGGCACCGACGACGGCCTCATCCAAGTGACCGAGGACGGCGGCAAGACGTGGCGCAAGATCGACACGTTTCCCGGCGTGCCGGAGAACACCTATGTCTCCAAGTTGATCGCCAGCCAGCACGACGCCAACACCGTGTACGCGGCCTTTGACAACCACAAGAACGCCGACTTCAAGCCGTACCTGCTGAAGTCCACCGACGCCGGGAAAACCTGGGCGACCGTCGCCGGCGACCTGCCGGCGCGGGGCACCGTGTACTGCTTCGCCGAGGATCACGTCGACAAGGACTTGCTCTTCTGCGGCACCGAGTTCGGCCTGTATTGCGCGACGGACGGCGGCAAGAAGTGGCACCGGTTGCGCAACGGGTTGCCGACCATCCAGGTGAAGGACATCGTCATCCAGAAGCACAACAACGACCTCGTCGTCGGCACCTTCGGCCGCGGCATCTATGTCATCGACGATTACTCGCCGCTGCGGGCGCTCACCACCGACGCGATGCGGAAGGCGGCGGTGCTGGTCGCCCCGGAGCGGACCCACGCCTACGTCCAGTCGTCGCAACTCGGCGGCGGCGGCCGGAGCTTCCAGGGGAGCTCGCACTACCTCGCCGACAACCCGCCGTTCGGGGCCACGTTCACCGTC
Organism: Fimbriiglobus sp.; assembly: GCA_043738505.1. Classification (GTDB taxonomy): domain Bacteria; phylum Planctomycetota; class Planctomycetia; order Gemmatales; family Gemmataceae; genus JALHQU01. Next base: position 13,750 of record JAYUFU010000255.1, read on the forward strand.
GCGCTGAAGGACTCCTTGAAGACCAAGAAGCAGCAGCGGAAGGAGAAGGAGGCCGAGGCGACCAAGGCCGGCAAGGACATCGAGTACCCGACGCAGGACGAGTTGCGGGCCGAGGCCGAGGAAGAAGCGCCGGCGGTGTCGCTGACGATCACCGACGGCAGCGGGGCCGTCGTCAACCGCCTGGGCTGTCCGAACGGCGAGGGCGTCCACCGCGTGACGTGGTACCTCCGCGAGTTCGGGCCGGGCACCGACGGCGACGGCGGGTTCGGCTTCCTCGTCGTGCCCGGCAAGTACCAGGCGCGACTGAGCAAACGGGTCGAGGGCAAGGTGTCGCCGCTCGGCGAGGCCGTGGAGTTCACCATTGCGCCCGATCCGCTGTCGAAGCTGACGCCGGCGCAGTTCGCCGACATCGCCGCCTTCCAGAAGGACGCGAAGGCCACCCAGCGGTTGCTCGCGGCCACCACCGGTACGGCCGGCGAACTGGCCACCAAGATCGACGCCCTGCGGAAGGCGAACAAGCTGGCCCCCACGCCCGACGAGCCGACCGAGCAGAAGCTGCTGCTGTTGGCCGAGCAGGTGCGGGTCGTCCGCCGCGGGTTGCAAGGCGACCAGGTGCTGGCCGCCCGGTTCGAGAACGTGCCCACGTCCACCAGCGAGCGCCTCGGCCACGCGGCGGGCGCGGGCGGCGACACCGTCGCCGCGCCGACCGGCACCGCCAAGACCGCCCTCGCCGACGCCAAGTCCGAGTTGGCCGACGCGGTGGGGAAGCTGCGGGAGATCGCCGAGACCGACCTGCCGGCCGTCGAGAAGAAGCTCGACGCCATCGGCGCGCCGTGGACCCCCGGCCGCCTGCCGAAGGGGAAGTGACGGGCGATGTGAGATCCCGGCGAACTCGGCCCGCGAGGGCCGTGGGTGGTGAAGAGAAGTTGGCCGCAAAGAACGCAAGACGACACAAAAACAGAGGAGGCCCGTTCTCAACTGCTTGATCCTCGCCTCGTTTTTGCGGCTCTTTGCGTTCTTTGCGGCTATTCTTCTTCGCCGGATCACCCACGGCCCTCGCGGGCCGGGTTCGCCTATACTGGTGCCGCATCCACCCGTCACTGGAGAACGCACATGATCCGCGTCAAACTCGGCTCGCACGGCGCGACGGTCTCCCGCATCGGCCTCGGCTGCATGGGCATGAGCGAGTTCTACGGCCCCGGCGACGACGCCGAGTCCGCCGCGACGCTCCTCCGGGCGCTCGACCTGGGCGTCACGTTCCTCGACACCGCCGACATGTACGGCATCGGCGACAACGAGGAGCTGCTCGGCAAGACGCTCAAGGGCCGCCGCGACGAGGTGTTCCTGGCCACCAAGTTCGGCAACCAGCGGACGAAGGACGACCCGACGTTCTGGGCCGTCAACGGCAAGCCGGAGTACGTGAAGGCCGCGTGCGAGGCGTCCTTGCAGCGGCTCGGCACCGACCGCATCGACCTGTACTACCAGCACCGCGTCGATTTCGGCGTGCCGATCGAAGACACCGTCGGCGCGATGGCCGAGTTGGTGACGGCCGGCAAGGTGAAGTACCTCGGCCTCTCCGAAGCCTCCGCCGCCACCATCCGCCGCGCGCACGCCGTTCATCCGATCACCGCCTTGCAGACCGAGTACTCGCTCTGGTCGCGGGAGGTCGAGGCCGACATCCTGCCGACGCTGCGGGAACTCGGCATCGGCTTCGTGCCGTACAGCCCGCTCGGTCGCGGCTTCCTGGCGGGGGCCATCTCGAAGCCG
>JAYUFU010000256.1:0-5359 GCA_043738505.1 Fimbriiglobus sp.
GGGACGCCCTCCGGAGGGAGGCTACGAGACAACTATGCGCTACACATGCACAAAAGTCAAGTAAAGTGGACGGAATTGCAGAAATAGTTTCCGCGCGAATATAACCCAGCCCGGCGGCTCCCGCAGTCGGTTCACCGGAACCCCCGCCGCACTATTTTTCGGAAGGGCGCTTGACAGCAGTTCGCCGGGGGAGTCAAATTCCTTGCGTCGCACACCTGGGGATCGATTCATGCGGCTCTGCACTTGGCACGGCCGGCACGACTCGATCACCTCCGCTACTCGGCGGAATCGTCACCGGTTGTCGCTCACCGCCCTGGAGAGCCGCGACGTGCCCGCCGCCCAGTGGTACACCGTCCACCTCGACAGCGCGCCGCAGGGCACCGTGGACAGCACCGCCGCCAGCATCACGTCAGGCAGTCTGCACGTCGATCCCACCTACGACCCGTCCAACACCGGCACCGCCCTCGTTTACGCCGACAGCGCGACGGACGCCATCCGCACGGCGCTGACCGGTGGAGTCGTGGTGAACCTGTCGGCCGTCAGCCTACCGCCGGCGAGCTACACCTTCACCGAAGGCACCTCGTCGCCGAACGCGACCGATCACATGGCGTTCGCGGTCACGCCGATGTCCGCGTCGAGCGCGTGGAAGGTGTACCTGGAAGACCTGACCGCCGACCCGACCGTCTCCGACTGGGACTACAACGACTTCTTCTGGACCGTGTCAGTGTTGGCAATCGATCCGGCGACCATTCAGTACGTCTCAATCGTGGCGGACGCGCCGGATGCCGTCATCCAGCCGAACACGTCCACGCCGACTTCCTTCACGATCCGGCGCGAGTCTCACCATCGGCGTGACCGGCATCCTGACCGGCAACGGAACGGTCGTCGCGTCGCAGGTGTTCAACTTCGGTATCGTCGCCCCCGGTGAGGATGTCGCAGCCGGGGCGTGGGACGGATCGCTGCCCGCGCAGAACATGACCATCGTGGGCGACTTCACGAACGGCTCCACGGGTATCATCAGTCTCGGCTGGCGGAACGGGCAAGGTGTCACCACCGTTGATACGCTGACGGTGCAAGCGGACGAAGTGACGCTTGAGGGCGGCAACATGACTCTTGCGGGCACGCTCCAACTCATCGGCACGCCGGCATACCTGAACCCGGCAAGTACCTACACCCTGTTCTCGTTCACCGGCACGCGGACGGGGTGGTTCGGGACCATCGCGGGCATCCCCACCGGGTGGGCGTTCTACTACGATCCGCAAACTGGGGTTTTGCGCACGGCTCCTCCCGGCGGTGGCGGAGAGGATGAAACGGAAGTCTAGGATTGGCGATGGTTCCGGTGCGTGGCAACTCCCACCTAGAGTGCATTAATGTTCATAATCCCGTTCGCGCTTTCCCTCGGAGTGTTTCACTGCCCCGCACTGGCGGAGTATCGGGCTGTCGCCAAACTGTCCCAAGAACGGCGGGCGGTCGTTGCCGGGTTAGATCGAAAGGTTGATGGGCTTTTTTCACTCGAACAGCGCTTGGCGCAATACCTCGACTCTCCCGACCCAAAAGTCCGGCTCGCCGCCGTCCGAGGGTTTTCCGTCACTCACTCCAAGATCACCGACTCATACGGCATCGAGCGGCAGGTCGTGCGGTTGATCCAATCGGATCCGGATGCCACCGTTCGCAAAGAGGCGATCGCGCTTGTGCGGCACCAACGGTATGAGGAATCCGTTTTGGCAGTGGTGGAGTGCCTTGCCGACCCGGACATCGGAGTTCGCGACGCCGCCGCTTATTGGTTCAACTGTTACCCCGTTCGACCGGACATCGCGGTCCCAGCACTTGTCAAATACCTCACCTCGGCACTTGAGGAAGGCGAAACCTCTTCGGTGAACCAAGCGGTTTCCGCATTCTGGTCTTTCGGTGCTTCCGCGGCCGAAGCAGTCCCGACGGTCCTGCGCGTCACGGAATATCCCTCAGCCGAGGTGCGCCGTTGGGCATTTCGCACCCTCTCGCACATCGCCCGCGACCGGGAGGCGATGGCGAAGGAGTTCGCCAAGCGGTTCATCCACGCCAACCGGAAACTGTATGACCCGGATCGGGTGGCTGCGCTGAGCGCCGCGCCGAACTTGGGGCCGGCGGCGGCGGTGTTCGTGACCGACTACCTCCGCTACCTTCACGCCGACCTCCTCGGCGAACCCGTGCCGCCGAAGGGGACCGCCAACCCCGCTCGGGACATGCTGTGGGCGCTGTGGAAACTCGGGCCGGTGGCGAAGAACGCCGGGCCGGAATTGGTTAAACTGGTCGCCCGCGCCGACGACAAGTACCCGCTCCGGGGCCAACTCGCCGTCTGCGCGCTGGTGGTCGGAGTGACGGACGAGGCCGACTTGAAGGTGTTGGCGAAGGTGCTTGCCGCCAAGGATGGTCAGGAGTGGATCATCCGCGAGCTGTCCATCGGCGACCGCTTCCCGCAGTTCCGGCGACAGGCCGACAAGCTGTGCAGGCTGATCGCCGCCGAGTGGGACACGGACTCCATCCCCGAAGAGACCTTCCGCCAGAGCAAGCGCTTGGCCGAAGCCCTCGGCGCGGACGGGGCGGGGCTGTTACCGTTTCTGGACAAGATCGCCGGGGTTGCCGGCCCGCCGGAAGGGACTGACTTCGAGTCGCAGCGGCGACGGTCGGAGTATTTCAGCCGTGAGGGGCAGGCCGCTGCCGGGGCCAAGTTCATCCGCGCCGCGATCGATAGAAAGAGGGCGACCCCGAAGAATCGCTGACCCCCGCGTGGATTCACCATGCTCGCCGCGTTCCTCGAAGCCGCCGGTGCCCCGGACGTCATCCGGTATGGCGACCTGCCGACGCCCGACCCGCGGCCGGACGAGGTGCGGGTGCGGGTGGCGGCCGCGTCCGTCAACCCCATCGACACCTACATCCGCGGCGGGCTGATCCCGCTGCCGCGGGCGGTGCCGTACATCCCCGGCTGCGACTTCGCCGGCACCGTGGACGCCGTCGGCGACGGGGTGACGCGGTACAAGCCGGGCGACCGCGTGTGGGGCAGCAACCAGGGGCTGCTCGGCCGCCAGGGGACGGTCGCCGAGTTCTGCTGCCCGCACCAGGAGTACGTCTACCCGCTGCCCGACGGCGTGGACGAGCGGACGGCCGCCGCGCTGGCGCTGGTCGGCATCACGGCGCACCTCGGGCTGTTCGGGCGCACGGACCTGACGGCCGGCGAGACGGTGTTCGTGAACGGCGGCACCGGCGGCGTCGGGCTGTGCGTGGTGCAGATGGCCAAGGCCGTCGGCGCGACCGTCATCACCACCGTGGGCAGCGAGGAGAAGGCGATCACCGCCGCGAAGTTCGGCGCGGACCACGTGTTCAACTACAAGACCGACGACGTGCCCGCCAAGGTGAAGGACATCACCGCCGGGAAGGGCGTGGACGTGTGGTTCGAGACGCTGCCGCCGACCGACCTGGACCGCACGTTCGACCTGATGGCCCCGCGCGGGCGGGTGATCGTCATGGCCGGGCGGGGCGCGCGGCCGGCGTTCCCGAACGGGCCGTTCTACGTCAAGGGGCTGAGCCTGTTCGGGTTCGCCATGTTCAACGCCACGCCGGCCGAGCAGCGGGCGTGCGCCGAGAAGATGAACTGGTGGATGGCCGACGGCAAGCTGAAGCCGCTGATCGGCAAGGTGTTCCCGTTCAGCGAGGCGGCCGAGGCGCACCGGCTGCAAGAGGCGAACACGACTGGCAAGGCCGGCACGCTGAGCGGCAAGATCGTCCTCGTGCCGGGGTGAATCAAGAAATGAGGACTCACCACAGAGGCACAGAGAAAACAGGAATGAGAGGAGGAGTGTTCGCAACTCTTCTCCCTTCTTCTCGGTGTCTCTGTGCCTCTGTGGTGAGTCTTCTCCTGACCTCACTCACCCGACGGCGATGTCGTACTGCTCGATCTTGCGGTACAGCGAACTCAGGCCGATCTTCAGCCGGCGGGCGGCCTCGCGCTTGTCGGGCGTCTCGGCCAGGATGCGCTCGAGGTGCCGCTTCTCGAACCGCTTGACCGCTTCGGACAAGTCGTCCACGGCGGCCGGGTCGGGCGACATCGGCGACAGGTCCGGCGGCAGGTCGGCGGCCTCCACCGTCGGCGGCTCGCCGAGGATGACGGCCCGCTGAACCGCGTTGTCCAGCTCGCGGATGTTGCCCGGCCAGGCGTACCCCTGAAGCCGGCGGATCGCCTCCGGGCTGATGTCGGTGAACTTCTTCCCGGCCGCCCGCGCGTGCTTGGTCAGCATCGCCTCCACCAGCTCCGGCAGGTCGTCGCGGCGTTCGCGGAGCGGCGGCAACGTGAGGGCGACCACGTTCAGCCGGAAGAACAAGTCCTGGCGGAAGCGGCCGGCCGTCACCTCCTTCGCCAAGTCCTTGTTCGTCGCGGCGAGGATGCGGGCCTGCACCGTCACCGGCTCGTTCGCCCCGACCGGCATGACTTCTTTCTGCTCGATGGCGCGGAGCAGCTTGGCCTGCGTCGCCAGTGGCAGTTCGCCGATTTCGTCCAGGAACACCGTGCCCGCGCCGGCGTGGACGAACACCCCGGCGGTGTCGCGGTCGGCCCCGGTGTACGCCCCCCGGCGGTGGCCGAAGAGCTGGTTCTCCAGCAGTTCGCCGGGAATCGCCGCGCAGTTCACGGCCACGAACCGGCCGTCGGTCGGCTTCGCGGCCTGGGCCATGCGGTGGACGGCGCGGGCCATCAGCTCCTTGCCGGTGCCGCTCTCGCCGAGGATCAGGACCGTGGACGGGCTGGGGGCGACCCGCCGCGCCAGGTCCATGACGGCCCGCATCGCGGCGCTCCGGCCGACCACCATATCGCCGCCTTCGGCGTCGCGGTGCAACTCCCGCCGCAGCCACTGGTTCTCGCGGCGGAGTTCTCGCTGGGCCAGCAGCCGGCGAATCTTCTCGTGGACTTCGTGCAGCAGGATCGGCTTGATGAGGTAGTCCGACGCGCCCTTCTGGAAGGACTCGACGGCCGTCTCCACGGTGCCGTAGGCGGTGATGAGGATGACGAACGTGTCCGGGCTGGCGGCCCGCAGCCGTTCCAGCACCTCGATGCCGTCCAGCCCCGGCAGGTTGATGTCGCACAGGGCGAGGTCGAACTTCCGCGCGGCGGCCAGGGCGAGCGCCTGCTCCCCGGTGCCGGCCGCCGCCACCGCGTACCCTTCCTGCTGGAGGAACTCGCACAGCGTGTCGCGGATGACCGGCTCGTCGTCCACGACGAGAACGCTGGGCGCGGCGGTGAGGGGTGGTGAGGGCATCGAGGGGGAACCTTTACAAGCGAGCCGTCAGGTGGGTGGCATCGGCCTCGGCGAACGGCGCGACGTGAGTCCGC
>JAYUFU010000257.1:0-5356 GCA_043738505.1 Fimbriiglobus sp.
CAACTGCACGACGTGCGGGACGTGACGCTCGGCGAGGACGCCTGCCGGGTGCGGACGGGGTCCGCCCCGCAGGTGCTGGCGGCGCTGCGGAATGCCGCCAGCACCGGCTCGCGGGGGTGCCGGCGGACAGCAACCCGGCCGCCCTCGAACACCTGCAAGCGAACCCCGACCTCGCGCACAAGCTCATCGACATCCCGACGAACCCGATAACGGAATGGCCCTGCGACGCGGCGGCTTTCCTGCTTGTTCGACCGCCGACGCCGGGTTAACATCTCAAACACCCGCCGGTCCTCGCTTCGTCCGCACACGCTCCACCTCCCGGAGTCGGCCATGCTCTCGTTCCGCTCGCCGTCGTCTCGCCGCGAGTTTCTCCGCGTCGGCGGCCTCGCCCTCGGCGGCCTCACTCTTGCCGACACGCTCGCCCGCGCGGGTTCTCCGCTGCCCAACGCCAGCGCCGGCAAACCGATCACCGACAAGGCCGTCATCTTCCTGTTCCTGCACGGCGGGCCGAGCCAGATCGAGACGTTCGACCCCAAGATGACCGCCCCGGAAGGGGTCCGTTCGGCGACCGGCGAGGTGAAGACCGTGCTGCCGGGGATCACTTTCGGCGGCACGTTCCCCAAGTTGGCGGCGCGGGCGGATCGGTTCACGGTGGTGCGGTCGTTCGTCACCGGCGACGGCAACCACGACATCAAGCCGGTCGTCGGCAAAGACAGTTCGGCGGGGAACCTCGGCTCGGCCTACGCCAGCATCGCCGGCGGCACACACCCGACCACCGGGATGCCGACGAACGTGGCCCTGTTCCCGCAATCGGTGGACCCGAAGGCGCAGCCGATGCAGGCCGGGTTCGGCAACTTCCTGTCGCCCGGCCCGTTCGGCGCGGCGGCGGTGCCGTTCGTCCCTGGCGGGACCGGCGCGTTCCAGAAAAACATGACGCTGAACGTGCCGCAGGACCGCATCGCGGATCGCCGGCTGCTGCTGACCGCGTTCGACCAGGCGAAGGCGAACTTCGACGCGGAGGGGGCCGGCGTGGACACCGCCCGCGAGAAGGCGTTCTCCATGCTGCTCGGCGGCGTCGGCGATGCCTTCGACTTGAAGAAGGAAGACGCGAAGACGGTCGCCGCCTACGACACCGAACCGCTGTACGGGGACTTCGCCAAGCACTTCGACAAGAAGTGGAACAACCACAAGTTCTATGTGGACAACGCCAAGACCCTCGGCAAGCTGCTGCTCCTCGCCCGCCGGCTGGTGGAGCGCGGGGCGGGGTTCGTGACGGTGACGACGAACTTCGTGTGGGACATGCACGCCGACGTGAACAACGCCCCGCTGACCGTCGGCATGAGCTACAACGCCCCGGCCCTCGACCACGCCGTCAGCGCCTTCCTCGACGACATCAAGGCGCGCGGGCTGGAAGACAAGATTCTGCTCGTGGTGTGCGGGGAAATGGGCCGCACGCCGAAGTTGAACAAGGGCGGCGGCCGCGACCACTGGGGCGACCTGGCCCCGCTGCTGCTGGCCGGCGGCGGCACGAAAGCCGGTCAGGTGATCGGCCAGTCCGACCGCGACGGCGGCCGGCCGAACTCGGACCCGATCCGCGTCAAAAACCTGATCTCGACGGTGATGCACACGCTGTTCGACGTGGGCAAGCTGCGGGTGACGCGCGGGGCCTCCCGCGACCTGCTGGCGATGACCGACGCCGACCCGATCGCCGGCTTACAATAACGGGCAACGCGACACCGGAGAACGACCGTGGCACTCGAAGTCGAACTCGAAACCTACCGCCGCATTCTGCCGGACCTGCTCGCCGACCCGGCGAACGTGGGCCAGTACGTCATCATTCGGGGTGAGGCCGTCGGCGGCGTTTACCCGACGGTCGAAACGGCGGCGGAGGCGGCCTGCGACCGGTACGGACTGGAACCGTTCATGCTGAAGAAAGTCGTCGAGAAGGAAGAGCCGCTGTTCTTCTCCCGCAACCTGACCCGACACTAATCATGCCACTGCTGTTCGGCCCAATCACTCGGAGCGGCGCGGTCGTGGACGCCTTGATTGGCGTGTTCCGCGCTCGCAGCGGGTTGCTCAGTCGGCACGGCTTTCCGGTGCCTTCACCGGTTCGCGTCCGGGCGATGATCGATCCGGGGGCGAGCATGTCCGGTGTCGCGCCGGACGTGTTCCGCCAACTCGAACTCACACCCATCGCCCAAGTCCCGATCCTGACCCCTTCGACGACGGCCGCGTTCCCCCACCTGGCTGACGAGTACTTGGTCTCGTTCAGCGTTCTCGTCCAAGGCACCCCGCACACGTTCTCCGATGCCCTGCCGGTGATCGTGGCGGACGGGTGGAACGAGGGCGAGGACGCCAACGCCTTGATCGGGCGGGACATTCTGGAGCGGTGTCTGTTCTCGTACTGCGGCCCGGACGCGCGATTCTACTTCGCCTTCTGAACGCGACGCCATTCACCCGTCCCCGCGAGGTGCCACTCGAAGTCGAAGTCGAAACGGGTGTCGCGGGTGCGGCGCGTCCCGGACGCCTTCCCCGGCGAGTGGAACGACCGCATCGGGCCGAGGGCGAAGTCGCTAAAGTTCTTTCGCAACGCGCCCCAAGTTCTTCCTCCGTCCCAGGAATCACTTCTTGATCGGCAGCGGGGGCGGGATCGCGCCGGGGACCGCCTGGAACTCCCTCACGGCCGAGAAGACCATGAAGACCATCAGCGGCGCGCCGGACTTCGCCTTCACCCGCAGTTCCTTGCCGCCGGTCACGTCCACACCGACGTAGGACACGAAGTCGTCGATCCGCTTGCCCATCTCGACGATGGGGGCGTTGAACCGATCCGCCGCGAGCAGCTTCACCCCGCGGGCACCGTGCGCGGTCAGGTCGAAGGCGGTGGCGGTCGCCGGCTTCAGCGCCATCGCCCGCTTCAGTTCGGCCTCGGCGTCCGGCCCGACGGCGGCGTACACCGCGTCCGTGCCGAACGCCACATGGACCGTGGCGTCCGCCCCGACGATCCGCTGGACGGCCTTGTCCAGCGTCTCCCCGACGAGAATCGTGTGAACCGCAACGCCCTCGACCTTCATCGCGTCCAGCTTGACGAGCGCGGCGGCCTCGGCCGGAAGCCCTTTCACCGCCGCCCGCACCGCCTTCTCCAGCGCCGCCGGGGCGTCGCACGCCACCGCCGCCACGCCGGTGTACAGGTCGGCCTTGTTCGGCCCGGTCAGCCCGAAGCCGCCGTCCACCTTCCCGCCGGCGACGGCCTTCGACAGCTGATCGCCGACGGCATCGAAGATGTCGCCCAACGACTTCGGCCCGTCGTTTTTCAGGATGCCGCCCCACTCCTTGAAGAACGCCCCGCCGTGGGTACGCAATTCCTTCGGCAGCGGCGTCGGCAGCACCGCCCACCCGCCCAGGACGGACTCCTTCGTCGTCAGTTGGTGGAACCGGCCGACCGGAGCCTTGATCGCCGCGATGTCCGTGGCGAACGCCGTGTTCGCCTTCGGCGCGATGACGGTTTCGGTTTCGACGTTCCCCGATTTCGTGTTCAGGTGGCCGCCGACCGTCACCTTGTCGCACTCCGTGAAGAGGGACGCGAGGCTTCGCTTGCCGAGCTTCAGCAGTTCCTTCATGAACGTCGGGAACGACGGCGGCATGTCGCGCGGTTTTCCCTGCTCCATCCGGTCGAGTTCGGCCATCAAGACCAGGTCGATGAACTCGAACACCATCTGGCGGGCGGCGTTCGGCACGCGATCTGGGTACGCGGTCAGGGTGACGTGGGTGGTCGCCTTCGGGTCCACCAGCTTGGCGACGGGAATGAGTTTGTCCTTCTCCAGTACGTCCGGTTTTGCGTTCACCGACACGTACAACAGCTTGCCGCCGTCGGCGAACTGGGCGTACAGCGGCAGCGGGAAGTTGGGATCCTCGGGCACGAGTTTGTGGCGGCCGGGGGTGGCGGGATCCACTTTCGCACCCAGGCCCATCTTCTCCAGCAGCGCCAGTGCCTCCTTCTCGCTCGTGGTCGGGATCACCAGCACCCCGCTCGTCTCCTCCAGGTTCGCCCGCAGGTACAGGTACGCGCACGCCGGCCGGGTCAGGTCGAGGCCGGGGAGGGTGGCCTTGCCGAACAGTTCGGTGAGCGACTCGTCGAGCTTCTTCACCGCCGTGTCGCCGCCGATCAGCTTGGCGTACACCCGCACGTCGGCCAGCAGCTTCTCCCCCGGCAGCGTGTGCAGGGTGGCGGTCGGCGGTTCGTACTTGCCCTCGCCGGGCACCGGCACCGGCGCGGCGGGGGTGGCGGCGGCGAACACCGCGACGGCAACAGCGACCAGCCAGTGAACGCGCGACACCATGACGACTCCTCAGTTGGGGCACGGGCGAAGCGGGATCAACTGTGGCAATACTACCGACCCGCCGCCCGTCGGGATATGTCCGTAGGTGGAAATGCCGGCCGGCGGGAACCGTTTCAGGAATCCGGAACTTCGGCTACGCAAATCCGGCTCGCCCCGTCGCGGTGGCGGACGAAGGCGACCCGCCGGCCGTCGGGGGACACCACGCACGCCTCCGGGCGGGGGCTGTCGGCCGTGCGCGGCGTCAGGCGGGTGACGACGCCGGTGGTCGCGTCCACGAGGCAGACGGAGTGGTCCATCACGAACGCGACCCGATGGCCGTCCGGGTGCCAGGTGAACGCCGACGCCACGGGGTGTTCGTTGTCCGTCACTTGCACCGGTTCGCCGCCGTTCGGCGAGACGGTGAAGAGCTGCACCACGCCGCGCCGGTCGCGTTTCAGGAAGGCAATTCGGCTGCCGTCGGGCGAACTCCGCAGCCAGTGCCGCGGGCCGAACACGCCGGGGAACGGGTCGTTCGCGGTGAACGTCAGCCGGCGCTGCGTGACCCCGCGCGGCGTGGCCGGGAGTTCCGTGAGCGTGCCCTGAAGCGGGCCGTCGCCGGGAGCGATGCGACCGTCGGGCAGGTCGGCGACGAACACTTCGGGAATCGGTTCGCCGCCGCGTTCGGGCACCACGAAGCCTTGAAACGCCAGGGAACGCGAGCCGACCCAGCCCTCCTCCACCGCGCGGCAAATGTCGTCCGAACCCGGCACCGGGTTCGGAGTCACCTTCGCCACCAGGAACGAAAACCCGCCGTCGTGGCTGCGCGGGTGCGTCTCCGGCACCGTCACCCAGCTTGTAGGCAGCGTCACGCCGATGGTCCGTAAGCCGGGGGCGGTAATGTCGTCCTCGTAGGTGAAGCTGACGCGGTCGCCGGCGGGGTTCCAGACGTGGACGTGCGACCCGCCCCGCAGCGCGCCAGGTGTGAACGGCGGGGCCAAATCGCGGGCGTCCAATGGGGACACCCGTTCGGTTTGCCGCGA
>JAYUFU010000258.1:0-5342 GCA_043738505.1 Fimbriiglobus sp.
TTGCTGGCGCGGCGGGCTAACAAGACCAACTCGCATCGGGATCACACCGCCAGTCCGGGGGCCGGGACGGTGCGGGTCGGCGACTTGCGGCGGAGCCAGCCGAGCCAGCCGACGGCGGCGGCACCGGGCACGGGCGGCTGGAGTTCCGTCGTCGTCGGACGGAACACCATCAGCAGCAGCAGCGGGGCGTACCAGAGGACGTACACCCCGCCGCGGTCGGCGTACCAGAACTGGATGCCGATCAGCACCGCCGCCGAGGCGGCCACCAGTTGCCCCAGGTCGCGCACCGCCGGCCACACCGCCGAGGTGAGGACGAACCCGGCGAAGGCGATGAACACCGGCAGCCGGTACGCCCACAGGACGCCCGTCCACAGTCCTTCGGCCGTCGGGCTTTTCCACGGCTGCCAGTCGGCGAGCTGGGCCGACTGCCAGATGCCGGCCGTCACGTCGCCGGCCAGGGCCAGCATGGCGGTCGTGCCGACGAGGGACGACAGGCAGACGACGGCGAACCACAGCAGGAACGCCTTGCTCCCCCGGTCGCGGTAGAACTGCACCCAGACGGGCAGCAGCAGCACCGGGAAGAAGGCGGTGCCGGCCGCCCCGCCGAGCAGCCCGCCGGCGACGGCCGGCCGGCGGTACGCCAGGATCGCGGCGAGGATCAGGGCCGTCGGCCAGACGTGGTGCGACTGGTCGAACTCTCCCCGCGTGACCGGCAGCAGCAGGTACAGCACGGCCGCCGTCGCGCCGCACGCGGCGTCGTTGTAGTGGCGGGCGCAGATCAGGAAGAGCAGCACGACGACGGCCACCTGGCTGCCGACCGCCACCCCGACGCTCACCCCGCGGCGGATGTCCTCGGCCGACGTGTGCGGGTTCGCCTGCGCCACCACCGCCGTCGCGCCCGCCTCGACGCCGGTCAGCGCCGCCGGCCGCTTGCCCAGTCGGTCGCTGTGCCCGCCCGAGTTCTGCACCGCGTCCACGCTCAGCCCCAGCAGCAGCGCCGCGCCCAGCCAGATCAGCCCGGCGGTGGCCAGGTTCGGCGTCACGCGGGGCCGCTTCACCGTGGTCACGTCGAACAGGCAGCGGGCGAACCAGTACGCCGAGGCGAGCAGCAGCCAGCCGTAGCCGAGCCGCTTCGCCGCCCCGCCGCCGTCGATCCGGTTGGCTTCTTCCAGCAGCAGGAAACCCGGCGCGAACAGGAACAGGGCGAACACGTCCAAATTCCGGAGGACGAGCAGCCGGTTGAACTGGACGAACAGCGCCGCCGCGACCGCGAACGCGGCGTACAGCCACGCGGCCGGGGACGGCAGATCGAATTGCAGGAACACGGACGGCGGCACGCCGGGGACTCCGACTGACGGGTGCGGGAGTACGAGTCGGTACGGACCCTGTTACGCGGAATCGGCACGGGCGTCAAGGGCCACGCCCCGCCACGCCCGCACGCGCGGACGACTGTCACTCCGTGCGGCGGCTTTGGCCGGCCGACGGCGGACGGGATAAAACGACCGGCGCACACCGCGAAAAACTCCGAGGGACCACCGATGGGCATGCAACGGGCGATCCGGTTCGCGGGCGCGGAACCGGCGTGGCCGGCGGTGACGGCGGCGCTCCGCGCCCTCGGCGAGGAGCCGATCCTGCGGATGATCGACGGCCTGCCCGCGTTCCCCGACGAGGAGCCGGCCGACGGCTGGCGCGAGTTGCGGGTGTCGGTGTCCGGCGGCATGGTCACGCTCCGGCGCGGCGCGGGCGAGTGGGCCTGCGTCGTGTGGGGCAACGCCGACGACGCGCTCGTGCGCGGGTGGGACGCCTGCTGCCAGGCGGTCGCCCGCGCCGGCAACGGGGTCATCGACGGCGGCGCGTGACGGCCGGCCGCGGTCGCAAACCGGGGCGCGATCCCTGAGCGACGCGGGTGGGAGCCGGTAAGATCGCACCCGCCGACCGGTCCCCGGAGCTGTCCGCCATGTTCACCCTTCTCGTCGCCGTCGCCGGGTTCGCGCCCGCCGAACCACTGCCGGCGTTCCTCGCCACCCGCGCCTCCGACGGCGAGCCGGTCGCCGGCACCGTGGCGAAGATCGCAGCGGGGTTCGCCGTGACGTTCGCCGGTTCCGCGCCGGCCGTCGCGGCGGACGACCTCGTCTCCCTGGCCCGCGCCGACAAGCCTCGCCCGCCCTACCCCGCCGGCCCGCACGCCGTCCTCGCCAACGGCGACCGCGTGGCCGGCACCGTATCCGGTGGCAACGGGCTGTCCGTCACCCTGAAGACACCGTCGGGCGGCGGGCAAGCGGTGTCGCTGCCGCTGACTGGGGTGGTCGCGCTGTGGGTCGTCCCGCCGCCGCCCGACACGCCGCCGGATGTCGCGCGGTATTCGTGGCCGGACGCGGGCAAGAAGCAGGACGCGCTGCTCCTGCGGAACGGCGACGTGCTGCGCGGCCGGCTGGAAGCCGTGGCGGCGGACGGCGCGGGGCTGCGGTTCAAACCCGACGGCGAGACGGCGGCGAAGCCGTACCCGCTGGCGACGGTGGCCGCCGTGGCGCTGGACCCGACGCTGGCGCGGGTGAAAGCCCCGAAGGGGCCGTTCGCGCGGGTGACGACGGCCGACGGCAGCCGCATCAGCTTCGCCACCCTGCTGGCCGACGACTTCGTGCTGACCGGCACCACGGTCACGGGGGCGAAGGTCAGTCTGCCGCTGACCGAAGTGATCGCGGTGGACATCCGGGGCGGGAAGGCGGTGGCGCTGGCCGACCTCAAGCCGACGGCGGTGGCGGAGGACGGCTTCAACGGCGTGGCGTGGCCGTGGGTGGCGAATCGGAGCGTGCGGGGCAACCCCCTCCGGCTGACCACTCCGCGCGGCGAGGAGGTGTTCGACACCGGCCTCGGCGTCCATTCCAAGTCGTCCCTCACCTACGCGCTGGGCGGCAAATACAAGCGGTTCGAGGCGGTGGTGGGCTTGGACGCGGCGACCGGGCGGAAGGGGGCGGTGGACATTCGCATTCTCATCGACGGCAAGGAAGCCAAACTCGACGGGCTGACCGGCCTGACGGCGGCGGCCGGGTCGAAGGCCGTTCGCGTGGACGTGACCAAGGCGAAGGAGCTGACGCTGGTCGTGGACTTCGGCCCCGGCGGGGACGTGCAGGACGACGTGAACTGGGCGACGGCGTGGCTGATCGAGTGACCGGCAACCGCTGAGAATGACTGTCACGGGGAAACGTAACAGGCGTAAGCATACTTGGGTAGTCTGGCTCGATCCCGTATCCAACACTGCCTTTCCCAAACGCCGTTTCGAGGACAGGTCATGCGAGGCTGGTGCCCGACTTGCGATCACATGGTTCCAGTCGTCGATGGGCGGTGTGCGTTCTGCCAATTCCACTTCCCCGATCCGACCAATATTCCGATCTCGTCGTCCCGTCGAGTGGCGACCGAACCGCCACCGGGTCATACCGGTCGAACACCCCTCGTGCGATCCGAACCGCTCGAAACTGGGCGTGGCCCGGTCGTCCGATTCGACGGCGACAGTCGTTCCCACAACGTCTCCGACCCACTCGATGACCCGATGCGGGGCCTGCGGGCGTTCTTCCTGTGGCTGATGGCGATCGAACTACTGGTGTTGGTCGCCGGGTGCGGCGTGGCGGCGGCGGCGGCTGGGCCTTTGGCCGCTGTGTTGGTCGGGCTGATGGCCCTTTTCCTCGTGGGATTCACGGCATCGATCTGGCGGATCTTGCCTGACCGCGAGACGGATGTGCTGTACCTCCGCTCGTTCCGCTACGACCGCGCCTCGGCCGGCATCCGCACCGACCTCCATCGGGTGTTCGGCCGCACTGCCCGCGTGTCGGGCATCCGCGACCCGCGACGGCGGTGGCCGAAGTTGCTCCGCTACCCACTCATGGTCGCATTCGCCCTCCGCTACTCCACGCCCAAATACATGAACCTCGAAGCCGGGGACGCCTGGAAGGAGCGGCTGTGGCGATCACTCGGTCGGGCGCGGGGGGCGGTCATCGACGTGACCGACTTGACCCCGCACGTGATCGGCGAGATCCAGTTGTGCTTCCGCTGCCTGGGTCTGGACCGCATCCTCTTCGTCGGGGACGAATCGAAATCCGAACGGGAATGGCGCGACGCGATCCTCGACGCCGTCGGCGGGTCGGTCCGGCCGGACGACGTGCGGGTGGCGATCTGGAGTCGGAGCCGTGCCGCCCGCCGCGACTTCCGACACCGCGCGTCCGACTTCGCCGCCGACCTGCCGGCGGCCCCGGCCGGGTTCCGCGACGAGGCCGGCGAACTGGCCCGGATGTCGGAGGAGCTGAGCGGCGTTCCGCACGAGCGGTCGGCCCGGCTCGGGATCGAGTTGTTCCTCAGCTTCGTCGTCGGTTTCGCGGTGCTACAAACGGTCGGGACGGTCGAGCAGTTGAGTACTGGCGGCAAGGCGTCCGTGGTCTTCTACCTCGTCGCTGTGGCCACATGGCTGATCCAGGTGTGGCACTTTCTATTGTACTTCAAGGACTGCGGGTCCGGTCGCGAACGCCTGTTGGCATCCGTGACCGTCGGGTTCGTACTGCTCGTGACCCCGGTGTTCCTGCTGATCCCCGGCGGCACCGCCAAAGTTCGTGAAGCCGCAGATCGAATGGTGTCGAGTAACAACCTCAAGCAACTTGGCACCGCATTACACTCCTTCCATGACAGCGAGCAGCACTTGCCGTCGGCGAACGGGACGCCGTCCGGACGACCGGCGAGCAAGCGCGAACCGGCCGTCAGTTGGCGGGTCGAACTCCTGCGATACACCGAGCCGAAGGATCAGCAGGATCAACGCAACATTGGCGATGTCCTCCGCGACTACCGCAAGTCCGAACCGTGGGACAGTCCGCACAATCTCCCGTTCGTGGAGAAGATGCCGAAGGTGTATCGCCACCCGAAGGCCGGCGCGGATGTCCCGGTCGGGCACACCCACTACCGCGTGTTCGTGTCGCC
The DNA here is from genome assembly GCA_043738505.1 of Fimbriiglobus sp. Lineage (GTDB taxonomy): Bacteria > Planctomycetota > Planctomycetia > Gemmatales > Gemmataceae > JALHQU01. The sequence goes on from JAYUFU010000258.1 coordinate 4,960, forward strand.
GAGAAACGCCGCTGGCCCGTCCGCGATTTTCCGCGACGGCACGCCCGGACTCCGTCTGACTTCGATCACCGACGGCACCTCAAACACCATCCTCGTCGTCGAGGCGGCAGACGCCGTGCCGTGGACGAAACCCGAGGGGTTGGAGTACGACGCCGACAAACCGCTGCCGAAGTTGGGTGGCTACTTCAGAGGGAGCTTCCAAGCGGTCATGGCCGACGGGTCCGTCCGCTCGTTCACCGACCGGACGCCGGAGGCCACCCTGCGGGCCTACATCACGGCGAACGGCGGCGAGGTGGTGGGAGACGATTGACCGGAATCCGTCGCGGTCGCAGGTGGTTCGGGATGTCGGTCGCGGTCGAGTCTTCGAGGCCCGACGGTTTTGT
>JAYUFU010000259.1:0-15447 GCA_043738505.1 Fimbriiglobus sp.
GCTGGTTCCCAGGCCTCACGGCCTGGGCTGGTGGAACCGGCCTTTCAGGCCGGAAAACCAAGAACGCAACACAGCACCCAGCGGGGAGAGGTGTAAGAACTGGTGTCACCGCCGACGTCCTCACGCGGGGGGCATCGTCAACGGGTTCTTGAATCAGGCGGTTCGCACCGCTCTGCTACCAAGCTTGAAGTCTCCGCGGGCTTCGCCGATACTGTCCACATTCACACCCTCTCCCGGTCCCGCCCATGCGCCGACGAAAGCCGACCGCCCCGAACGCGCCGGCGATCCGACCGGTCGCGGCTGCCGCATCGACGCCGGCCGTCGTGGCCGCGCCGCGCCGGCCGCGCAAGTTCTGGGTGAAGCTGATCGTCCTCGCCCTCCTCGGCGCGGCGGGTTGGGGCGCGTGGTCCGTCTGGGGACCGGACCCCCTCGACGACATCCGGGCGGCGCTGGACCGGCGCGAGTTCGGCGTAGCCAATGAACTGCTGACGAAGCGATTGGTGGAACGGCCCACCGACCCCGACACCCGGCTGCTCGCGGTACGGGCGGCGCGCCGGAGCGGGGACCGACTCCGCGCGGCCGAACACCTCCGCAAGTACCTCGACGCCCACGGCACGCGCGCAGCGATCGAACTGGAATCGGCCCTGCTCCGCGCCCAGGGGGGCGACGCGGCGGAAGCGGATCGGCTGTTCGCCGCATACATCGACCGCCCGGAGACGGCCGACACGCCGTTCGTGTTGGAGGCGTATCTGGAGGGCAAGCTGAAAGTGCGGTCGTCGATCCCGGACGACGTGGCGAACCTGCGGCGGGCGGCGGACCTGTGGCTCCGCCTCCGCCCCGGCCGCGCGGACCAAATCCAGGGCCGGCTCTGGCTGGCCATCGTGTGCGAAGCCGTCAAGGATCAGCCGGCCGGGGTTGCCGTCCTGCGCGAAGTCCTCGACCTCGACCCGGATCACTTCGACGCGCGGTTCCTGCTGGCCCTGGCGCTGGCCCAGGAGAAACCAGACGAGTCGCGGCACCACCTGGAAGTCCTGCGCGAAAAGTATCCGGCGAACGCCTACGTCCAGTTCGGGTTGGCGACAACCTACCGGGTACTCGGCCGGCAAGGCGACGCGCGGCTGTTGCTGGACGGGTTGCTCGCCGAGCCGCTCCGAGGGAGCGCGCTGGTGGAACTAGCGTCCATCGACCTGGACGAGGGGAAAGTCGCCGAGGCCGAGCGGCGGCTGCGGACGGCGCTCGAACTGTCCCCGAACTCCGCCGAGGCCAACCTGGCGATGAGCCGCTGTCAGCAGCTCGCCGGCCGACCCGCCGAGGCCGCCAAGTATCGCAAGCGGTTCGACGACATCGAAGCCGCCCGCCCGAAGTAGTGTGGCAAAACTTTCGCGTACCCAGGGTGCGCTGCGCGACCCTGGGCTATGGAGTAGAACCCCTGCGGGGTTCAAGAAAGGATTGCGACGCCGAAGGCGTTACAGTCCAAAGCCCAGAGTCGCGCAGCGCACCCTGGGAAAACTGGCCGGACGCCGAATTCCCCACAAAGCCGCCCCATGAACTTCCCCGTTTCCTACTCCCGTCGCCTCGGCCGGTTCCTCGCCGGCGGCGCGGTCTTCGCCGTGGCCGTGGTCCTCGCCTGCTCTCGCCCCGCGCCGCCCGTCGCGATGCCGCCCGCGCCGGAACTTCCGCAGGAACTGCCGTACACCGGCGCGCCGTGGTTCCGCGACGTGACCGAGGCGTCCGGTATCCGCGCCACCTGTCGCAACGGGGAGGAGGCCGACCAGTTCACCATCCTGGAGTCGCTCGGCGCGGGGGTGGCCCTCTTCGACTACGACGGCGACGGCCGGCTCGACGTGCTCGTGGTCGGCGGCGGCTACTTCGACGGCCCGAACAAGACGGACCTGAAAGGGCACCCGTGCAAGCTCTATCGGAACCTCGGCGGCTTGAAGTTCGAGGACGTGACCGAGAAGGCGGGGCTGGCGATCCCGTGGTGGTACGCGCACGGGGTGGCGGTGGCCGACTACGACCGCGACGGCTTCCCCGACTTCGTCGTCACCGGGTTCGGCAAGATCGAACTGTTCCACAACGAGCCCGACGGCAAGGGCGGCCGGCGGTTCGCGGCGGTCGGCGAGAAGCTCGGCGTGAAGGATGCGTCGTGGAGTACCAGCGCGGGCTGGGCCGACCTCGACGGCGACGGCTTCCCCGACTTGTACGTCTGCCACTACTGCGACTGGTCGTTCGCCAACAACCCGACGTGCAAGGGCGCGTCCGCCGCCGTCACCCGCGACGTGTGCGCGCCCCAGAAGTTCCAGCCGCTGGTCCATTCGCTCTTCAAGAACGACAAGGGCACGGGCTTCCGCGACGTGTCGGCGGACCACGGCTTCAAGCCGGACGGGTGCGGCCTCGGCGTCGTGCTGGCGGACCTGAACGGCGACGGCCGCCCGGACATCTACGTCGGCAACGACGCCACCAACAACTTCCTGTTCTGGAACCGCGCCGGCAAACTGGAGGAGAAAGGGCTGTCGGCCGGCGTCGCGGTGGACGACTCCGGCCGGTACAACGGCAGCATGGGCGTGGACGTCGGCGACTACGACGGCACCGGCCGGCCGTCGATCTGGGTGACGAACTTCCAGGGCGAGCTGCACGCCCTGTATCACGCCGTCGGCAACGAGCTGTTCGACCACCGGTCGAAGGCGGTCGGCATCGGCGCGGTCGGCCTGCACCGCGTCGGCTTCGGCACCGCGTTCGCCGACGTGGACGGCGACGGGTGGGAAGACCTCGTGGTCGTGAACGGGCACGTCCTGCGGCACCCCAGCGGCAGCACCCTCCGGCAAACGCCCGTCCTGTTCCAGAACGTCCCCGGCCAGGCCGGCCGGGTGTTCAAGGACGCGAGTCCTCGCGGCGGGTCGTACTTCCAGACGCCGGCCGTCGCGCGGGGGTTGGCCGTCGGCGACCTGGACAACGACGGCCGGCCGGACTTCGTCGTCACGCACACGAACGGCCCCGTCGCGGTGCTGCGGAACGAGATGCCCGTGCGGCAGCCGTGGCTCGGGGTGAAACTCGTCGGGACGGGCAACCGCGACGTGGTCGGATCGACCGTGACCCTGGAAGGGGAAACCCGCACGCTGACGCGGTTCGCCAAGGGCGGCGGCAGCTACCTGTCGGCGAGCGACCCGCGCCTCCTCTTCGGACTGGCTTCGGCCGGCCGGGTGAAGCGGGTGACGGTGACGTGGTCGTGGGGCGGTACCCAGACGTGGGACGCGCCGGAACCGGGCGCGTACTGGGAACTGACGGAAGGCCAGCCGGCCGCGAAGAAACTGTCCGCCGCGCCGTGACGTGCCGGTATGCGATACCGAATTCTCACCAGGATGCCCGCATGACCGCACCCGCGCCGCCGCCCGCTCGCTCCCGACGGGTGGGCCTCGCCGCCCTGCTGCTCGCCCTCGCGGGTGCGGCCGTGGGCGGGTACGTCCTCTGGTTCGCCGACGAGCCATTGGCCCCGGCGGACCCGGCCGCCGCGATGGCGGCGAACGCCCGCGGCGTCGGGCGGATGGAGCGGTTCGAGTACGCGGACGCCGCCGCCGAGTTCGAACAAGCCATGCGTCTCGCGCCGGACTGGCTGCCGGCGCGCATCAACCACGGCATCGCCCTGTTCAACCAGGTCCAGCCGGAGAAGATCGCCGCCGGCCGACGGGTGTTCGCCGACATCCTCATGAACCACCCCGACGACACGCACGCCCACTACTGCCTGGGCGTCATCGACGGCAACGACGGCCGCTTTGCCGAGGCACACGCCCACTTCCGCGCGGCGAACGCCCTCGACCCCGACGACGCGCACACCTGGTACCGCCTGGGCACGACGCACCCGGCCGGCGTCCGTTCGCCCGAAGCCCTGGACTGCTTCGAGCAGGCGCTGCGGCGGAACCCGTACCTGAACGCGGCGCGGTACGGCTTGTATGTCGCCGTCAACGCGACCGACCCGAAGCGGGCAGCCGCGTTGTTGACCGAGTGGGAGGCGCTGGGGGCCGCGACGTGGCAGGCCGAGACCGTCATCCGCTACGGGGTGATGGGCAAGTACGCCGACGTGATCGGCCGCGATCCGGCCCGGAGCGGAAAGCCGGTCGTCGGCCCGCTGCCCCTGTTCGAGCCGACCGCGAACTTCCGGGCGACGCTCGCGCCCGGCGCGCGGTGGGCGACGGCGAACGACCTCGACCCCGTTCGCCGCGCGGCCCGCGACCGGTTCGGCGGCACGGTCGTCCTGTTCGACTTCAACGGCGACGGACGGACGGACGTGTTCCTCGCGTCGGCGGTCGTGGAGGACGGCCGGCTCCGCGACCTGCTGCTCCGCAACGACGGCAACGGGGCGTTCGCCGACGTGACCGCCGCCGCCGGCCTCGCCGCGCCGCGACCGAGCCTGGGGGCCGCCGCCGGCGACTACGACAACGACGGCCACCCCGATCTGGTCATCACCGGCGCGGGGGAGCAGCACCTGTTCCGCAACAAGGGCGACGGCACGTTCGCGGACGTGTCGGCGGCGGCCGGCCTGGACAAGGTGACGGGCACCTGCCTCGGCTGCGGCTGGGTGGACCTCGACCAGGACAGCGACCTCGACCTCATTCTTTGCAAATACTCGGACGGCGATCCCGGTACGTTCGACGGCCCGAAACCGGGCGGCGGCGTGATCTTCTTCGAGAACGTCGGCGTCGCCCCACCCGCCGCGACGCCGGGGTTGTCCACCGCGTTCCGCAGGGGCGAGCCGCTCGCCGGCGCGGTTCCGGCCCGGTCGGCCGTCGGTTTCCTCGCCTCCGATCTCGACGCCGACCGCGACGTGGACCTCCTGATCCTGACGGAGGCGGCGGACCCGGTGGTCGTGGCGAACGACCGACTCCTGCGGTTCGCGCGGCCGTTGCCCGCCTGGGCGACCGGCCAACCGCACCGGTGGAACGGCGGGCTGGTCCTCGACGCCAACCACGACGAGCGCTCCGACCTGTTCCTCCTTCGGGCCGGGGCCGCGCCGGTCTACTGGACCTCGAAGGGCGACCGCGACTTCACCCCAGGAAACACGAACAGTCCGGCGCTGAAGCAGGCGGTCGCGGCCGACATCGACCTGGACGGCTGGTGCGATGTCGTCGGCCTCGGCGCGGACGGCCGGCCGGTTCTGCTCCACAACCAAGGGGACGGCCGACTCGCATTCGTGCCGGACGCCTTCGGCCCGGTGCCCGGCGGCATCGCGGTGGCGGTTGCCGACCTCGACGGCGACGGGCTGCCGGACCTGCTAACCTGGGCCGACGCCGGGCTTCGCCTGGACCGAAACAAAGGCAACGGCAACGGGGCCGTGCTGGTCGCCCCCTCCGGCCGGCGGGACAAGAGCGTGGACCTGCGGACGAACGCCGACGGCATCGGGACGTGGGTGGTGGCGCAGGCCGGATCGCTCTGGACGGGCGCGGAACGGACCACCGTCTCGGCGGGGTTGGGGCAATCGCTGCTGCCGACGGCACTGGGCATCGGCAAGAACGCGACCGCCGACGTGGTCCGCCTGCGGTGGCCCGACGCCGTCATTCAGGCCGAACTCGGCGTACCGGCGAACGTCCTCTTCCGCGTCGCGGAGACCAACCGCAAGGGCACGTCCTGCCCGGTCCTCCTGGCGTGGGACGGGGAGAAGTTCGCGTTCGTGACCGACTTCCTCGGCGGCGGCGCGCTCGGCGAGTCCGGCCCGGACGGGTCGATCCGCCCGCCCCGCCCGGAGGAGTCGGTGAAGATCGAGCCGGGCCGGCTCGTTCCGAAGGACGGGCAGTACGTCCTCAAGATCGCCGAGCCGATGGACGAGGTGCTGTACCTCGACCACCTCCGCCTCGACGCGATCGACCACCCGCCCGGTACGGTCGTCTACCCCGACGAGCGGTTCGTCCTCGGCCCGCCGGAACCGAGCCAGAAGCTGCTGGCGTTCCGCACCCGGCACCTCCCGAAGGCGGCCACCGACCACGCCGGCCGCGACGTGACCGCCCTCGTCCGCGACCGCGACGGCCGCACGGTGGACGGCTTCGCCCCGCGCGCCTGGCTCGGCTACGCGGAGGACCACGCGCTCGCGCTCGACTTCGGCGAGCTGCCGGCGGGCGGCCACTGGCACCTCGTCCTCGCCGGGTGGACGGATTACGCATACCCAGAGGCGATGTGCGCCGCGACGAGCGCCGGAGTCGCCCTGAAGCCGCCGGTCCTGGAGCGGTTCGACGAGAGTGGCAAGTGGGTGCCGGTGTGCGATCTCGGCTTCCCGGCGGGGCTGCCGCGCGTCATGACGAGGGAACTCCCGGCGGACTTCCGCGGCGGCCGGCTCCGCATCTCGACCAATATGCGGGTGTACTGGGACCAAATCCACGCGGCCCAGGCGGACGACGCGGCGGTCGGAACGGTGACGGCGCTGGACGTGGCGCGGGCCACGCTCGCGGCGCGCGGCTTCATGCAAGAGGTGTACCCGAACGGCCGCCCGCCGGTGGCCTACGACGACGCGAAGACGGAACCGGTCGCGGTGAACAAGTGGCAGGGCCGACTGACGCGGCTGGGCGACGTGACCGACCTGCTCCTCGCCGCCGACGACCGCTTCGTCCTGTGCGGGCCGGGCGACGAGATCACGGTGCGGTTCGACGCGACGAAGCTGCCCGCCCTGAAGGACGGGTGGGTGCGGTCGTTCGTGCTGCGGACGCGCGGGTACTGCAAGGACACGTCGCCGACGACCGTCACCGGCGGCGACGTGGGGCCGCTGCCGTTCCGGGCCATGCCGAACTACCCCGACTTCGGCACCGCCAAACCGCCCGCCACCGACGCCGACCGGTGGCACACCCGCCCCGCCGGCCGCCGGTAGTCGCCCCGTTCGCCCCTGACCCGGAGGGTTCCGCCGATGCTCCGCTTCGCTCTCGTCTTGGCCGTCTCGCTTCTCGCGCTGCCCGCCGCCGCCGCCGACGAACCGCCGAAGCCGGTCGCCACCCTCGGCGTCGCCAAGGTGTGGGGCGCGGGCCGGTTGTCTGCGTCCGCCGACGGCCGCACCGTGATTGTCGGGACGCAGTGGTACGACTGGCGGACGGGCGACGGGATCGACCCGCCGTGCCAGTTGCCGGTGAAGGCCGACTGGCACGCGCTCCTGACCGATGGCCGGATCGCCGTCTGCAAGGATCAGCAACTCGCGGTCCACGACCCGAAGTCGGGCGCGGAAGTGGCGAAGCCGTCCGGCAACTTCTGGCACTCCGTGGCCCTCTCCGGCGATGCCGGGACCGTGGCGCAACTCGTGCACGACCCGCGCGGCGTCGAACTCCACGTCGGCACCGCCGCCGACGGGTACAAGATGCGGGCCGTCTCCGACGGGCGGGTCGGGACGTTTCGCGTCTCCGCCGACGGCTCACGGGTGGTGTGGTACGAGGACGGACGGGTCCGACTCTACGCGGTCGCGGCGGGGGATTGGCTCGAGTTGAATGCGAACGGCGAAGGCGACCTCGCCGTCAGTTCCGACGGCGGCCGAGTGGCCGTACTCACCAAGACGGAGTGCCGGCTGTTCGACGCGATCACCGGCAAGCGCATCCGCGACGTGGACCCGCCAGTCGGGTTCAAGCTGGGGTATCGTGCGGAGTTCACCGCCGACGGGAAGTACGTGGTCGGCTTCGGGGCGCGGTTCGGCTGGGCGCTCTTCCCGACGGCCGGAGACGGCAAGGCGGTCGTCGCGAACGCGACGGCGGAACTCGGCGAACTGGACGGCCGGACGGTGCTGGCGGACGGGAAACGACTGCTGCTGAAAGGGCCGAACGGCGGCGTCCGCCTGTACGACCTGCTCACCGGGAAGCGGCTGGATGCGCACAGCGCGGACCTGCCGGCGTACACCGGGGTGAAGGCACTCGACGACCGCCGCGCGCTGGCGTGGGCGGACGACGGCCGGTACGCGGTCTGGGACATCCGCGCCGGCAAGGCGATCCGAACCGCCGCGTTGCCCGACCGCACGCCGGCGGGTGGGACGCCGGAATACGTCGCCTGGCGGGCGAACGCCGCCGGGACCGAGTTCGCGGCCCGCGTGTCGGAAGCGGCACTCGGGGTCCACGTCCGGACCGCCGACGGCGCGCCCGCCGATCCCGACGCGAAGACGCCGTGGGTGAACGACGCGATCGCGTTCCTACCCGACGGCCGAACCGTCCGCGCCCGGAACACGGGCAGCAAGGAAAGCCCGCGGGCCGAGCTGCGCGACGTGGCCACCGGCAAGCGGGTCGGCCTTCTGAACCTGGACGCCCTGCGGCTCGTGTCCGTCCGGCTCGCCGTCGATCCGGCGGCGCGAACGGTCGCCTTCGGCGCGGGGTCCGAACTCCGCCTGTACGAACTGGCCACGGGCAACAAGCGGTGGGTCGGGGCCGTCAGCAACGAACCCCGCCGGGACCAATTTCCCTTCCCTCGGCACGCATCGGGCATCGGGTTCTCGGCCGGCGGTCGGCGGTTCGCGGCCGTCGCGGACGACCTGCTCGCGGTCTACGACACCGTCACGCGCGACTGCCTGTTCACCGTCCCCCTCGGGCACGGCCCGGTGTGGGCAATGTCCCGCGACGGCCGCTGGTTCGCCTGGAAGGGTCAGCAGGCGGAGGACAGTCGGCTTCGCCTCGTCGATCTGACCGGGACGACCGGGGACGCGATCGCGCTGCCGTTCGACAGCCCCGGTCGGGTGCGGTGCCTGGACGTGACGCCCGACGCGAAGCACCTCCTCGTCGTCCCGGCGGAGGGGCCGATCCAGGTTTGGGATGTCTCCGGCTTCACCCGCCAGCCGGCCAAGGGCGGCGCGGCGCGGACGGCGGCCGCCGACCCGTGGGACATGCTGGCGTCCGCCGACGCGCCGGCGGCCGACCACGCGATGACGGTCTTGATCCGCGCCCCGGCGTTCGCGCTCGCCCAGCTCGGCGAGCGGCTGACGCCGGTAGCGACGGTCGATGCGGTCGAGATCGCGCGGCACATCGCCGCTTTGGGCAGCAAGGACTACGCCGCCCGCGAAGCCGCCGGGAAGGCCCTCGCCGGCGTCGCCGACCAAGCCGACACCGCGGCACGCCAGGCACTGAAGGCGGCGACCAACCCGGAGACCCGCCGACGCCTGGAGAAAGTGGTCGCCGCGGCCGACGCCGCCGACGAGCGGCCGGACACGCTGCGCGCGATTCGCGCGCTGGAAGTCCTGGAGGCCATCGGGGGTACGGACGCGCGCGCCGTCGTCGCGAAGCTGGCCGGCGGCGCGCCGGGTGCCCGCGCGACTCTTCATGCCCAAGCCACCCTGAAGCGGATGAAGTGATCGGGTCTGGCCCGCCGCCGGCGTGGAGACGGGACGCCGGCCCGCGTGTCGTTAACCCAGCCATTCCGGGTGGGTGGCGGTGCCGTCGAACTTGACCCCCGTCTTGAACTGCTCGTGCTTCCCCTTGGCGGCCGCTGCCGCGGTCTTGGCCAGCAAGGCGTCCACGGCTTCCACCGACAGCGGTTTGAAATCCCTCGCCACGTCGAGCGCCTGCTTCAGCCGGTCCATCGACTCGATGCCGGTGATGACCACGGAGGTCGGCAGGGTCAGGGCGTAGTTCAGGCATTCGACGGCGGTGACGGTCTTGGTTTCGAGGATGGCCCCGCTGGCAAGCGGCTTCATGCCGAGGACGCCGATCCCGTCCGCCACCAGCTCCGACAGGACGCTTCGGGCGAAGCTGCGGAAGTGGGCGTCGAGCGGGTTGAGCGGCATCTGCACGGTGTCGAAGCGGAAGCCGCGTTCCTTCGCCACCGCCAGGGTCCGCAGGTGAACGAGCGGATCCTTGTGCCCGGTGAAGCCGACGAACCGCACCTTGCCGGCAGTCCGCGCGGCTTCGACCGCCTCCTGCGCGCCGCCCTCGGCGAACACCCGGTCGGCGTCCTCCATCCGCAGCATCTCGTGGTGCTGGAGCAGGTCGATCGCGTCCGTCCGCAGGCGGAGGAGGCACTGGTCGATCTGCTTGGCGGCGGCGGCTTTCGTGCGGCCGTCGATCTTCGTCATCAGGAACGCCTTCTTCCGGTAGCCGTCTTGCAGCGCCTTGCCCATCCGCAGCTCGCTCAGGCCGTCGTGGTAGTCCCAGCAGTTGTCGAGGAAGTTGATGCCGCCGTCGACGGCCGCGCGGATGATTTTGATCGCCTCGTCGTCGGTCTTGGGCAGCCCGATGTGGAAGCCGCCGAGGCCGACGCACGACACCTCCGCGCCCGTCTTGCCGAGCGTGCGGTATCGCATCCCACCCCGCACGACCTCGCCGGCCGGGTCGAAGCGGAGGAGCGGTCGCGGTTTGTCGGGAGGCGGCACCGGCTGGGCGGCGAGGGCGGCCGTCGCGATCGGGACGGCGGCGACCGACGCGGCTTGCAGGAATTCGCGGCGCTTCATGGGAGTGTTCCTGGGCGTGTACGCGGAGTCGCCCCGGCGGTCACTGCGACCTCCGGGGCGGTGGCCGGCGCGAGCAGCCTGCGAGGGTTAGCGGACGGACGGGTAATACATGCCCGGCATGCCGGACTGCGGGTAGTTCATCGACGGGGAGTAGACGGCACCCGGCATGCCGTAGCTTCCGCCGTGGTACGAGGGGGTGGCGAAGCTGGTGCCGATGCCGGTGTTGCAGCCGCAGGCGGGCTGGCTGTAGGCGACGGTCGGGGCGACGGCGACCGCGGCGACGCACTTCTTCTTCTTGCGGAAGAACGCCGACACTTCGCCGACACTGCCGACCACACCCGCCACCGTGAGAGCCACGAGTACGAACCCTTTTCGCATCTTCGATCCTTCGGGCCGTTCAGGCCCGCAAGTGTACATGTCGCCACGGAATAGCCCGAGACGAATGTCGCGGGCGTGGCAACGATTTGGGCAATAGTGCATCTGGTGTGCCATTCCGGAATGCCGACCCAAAATGCCGACACTCTCCACGTCGCGTCAGGCTGCGAAAGGTTTGTCGGCAGCGCACTGCCGCACGGAAGGAACTTCGGTGCGCAACGCCACCGACAGCGGCGATACAATCCCCGAAGCCGTTCCACGACCTCCAACCCCCGCCGTGCCGTGAATCTGCCGCCCGTCCAGCTCGTCCGCCAGACCGCCCCGCAGCCGACCGTCGCCGACGTGCGGGCGGAGACCCTCCGCGCGTGGCACGCGTCGAAGCTCGCCGCGCGCATCAAACCCGGCATGAAGATCGCCGTCGGGTGCGGCAGCCGGGGCATCAAGAACTTCCAACTCATCACGCAGGCCACCCTTGCCGCGCTGAAGGAGCTGGGGGCCGAGCCGTTCGTCGTCGCGGCGATGGGGTCGCACGGCGGGGCCACGCCCGCCGGCCAGCGGAGCCTGCTGGCGCACTACGGCATCGACGAGGCCAGCCTCGGCGTGAAGGTCGTCACCGACATGGACGCCGTGCAGGTCGGGGTGAACTCGTGGGGCGAGCCGGTCTGGTTCGACAAGAACGCCCTCGCCGCCGACGGCGTGGTGACGGTGTCGCGGGTGAAGCCGCACACCGACTTCCGCGGCGACTTCGAGAGCGGCATCCTGAAGATGCTCGTCATCGGCCTGGGCAAGCGGCACGGCGCGGACCAGCACCACCGCTACGGCGTCCGCGGCCTCAAGGAGATGATGCCCGAGACCGCGAAGGTGCTGGTCGAGAAGACGCCGTTCCTCGGCGGGCTGGCGATCCTGGAGAACGCGCAGGAACAGACGGCCCGCCTCGAAGTCGTGGACAAAGACGACCTGTTCACCCGCGAACCGCAACTCTTGAAGGAAGCGTTCGCGCTCCTCGGCCGCATCCCGTTCAAGCAACTCGACGTGTTGATCATCGGCGAGTGCGGCAAGAACTACTCCGGCGCGGGCATCGACCCGAACGTCGTCGGCCGGCTGCTCATCGAAGCCCACCCGCACCTGGAGACGAACGATCCGGCCATCACCCGCATCGCCTGCCTGGACATCTCGCCGGACTCGGACGGCAACGGCACCGGCATCGGCATCGCCGACCTGACGACGAACAAGGCGCTGAAGGCCATCTGGAGCCGGCCGTTCGAGATGAACAACCTGACCGCGCGGTTCCTGTGGCGGAGCAAGTTGCCGTTCGCCTTCGGCACCGACCGCGAGTGCATCGACGCGGCGGTGGACACCTGCTGGCAGCCGAGGCTCGACCGGGTGCGGCTGGCGGTCATCCCGAACACGCTGGAGGTGTTCGACCTGTGGGTGTCGGCTCCGGTCGCCGAGGAAGCGAAGACGCTGCCGGGCCTGGAACTAGTTGGGGAATCGCGCGAGTTGCCCTTCGACGCCATCGGCGGGTTGCGCCAGGAGGACCTGTTCCCTGACAGCATCCGCGGCAAGCGCGGGAAGTCGAAGAGCGGGCATTGACATGCTGGATTGAAGACCTTCGAGATCGATTTCCTCGCCACAGACCGATTCCGGTTCCACGGAAAGCATTTGACTTGTGAGTCCGAACTGGTGAGACTACGGATAGGTTGTTGAGCCTTGCGGGAGTACCGTTGTGAAGACCACTCGACAAGTTCGACAATTGGACAAGATTTACAAGCGACGCAACAGGTACGAAATTCCGAGTTATCAGCGAGAGGAGGTCTGGCCGGAGGAGCGGAAGCGAGAACTCATCGACAGCATTCTCCGCGGATGGAGGTTGCCCAAGTTCTACTTTCTCAAACTTGCCGAAGACCAGTACGAAGTGGTTGATGGACAGCAGCGGTTAAGCGCCATCTACGAGTTTTTCGGCAACCAGCTCCGGTTGTCGGAGGATTCCGCACGCCGATTCGGTGGCTCCTTTCTCAAAGACCTCCCACCAAAGTATTCCGACGCCTTCGACGATTTCGAGATCGACTACGACGAAATCGAGGACGCCACGCCGGAAGAGATGAAGCTCTTCTTTCAACGGCTCCAACAGGGCATGCCGCTGACCAGCAGCGAAAACCTAAATGCGGTCCACAGCAAGTTGCGTGATTTTTGCAAGAGCGAGCTCGCGCGGCACAAGTTCTTCACGCAGACGCTTGCTCTGCCCGACGTCCGGTTTGCCCACTTCGACATTGCCATCAAAGCCGCTGCAATCGAACTAGAAGGGTTAGAGTGTGGGCTCCGATACGACGACCTGAAGGAAGTCCTCGAAGCTCACGCTCGTTTTTCACCTACACTGCCAGTTGGCAAGCGATTGAAGTCAGCACTCGACTTCCTTGCAGGCGCGTTTCCCGAAAAGGAATCACTCCTGAAAAGCAGAGCTGTCATCCAATCGCTCATCACGGTTACCTGTCTCATCACGAGTTCTGGGCGCGCGAAGAAGAAGGTACAGGCGGCATTTGCGACGTTCGTGAGGCAGTTTCTTCAGGATTTGACGACCCAGGTGGAGTTGGGTCAGGCTGCCACGGATAATGATCTGATCAGGTTCCAACGAACGCTCTCCGCGAACACACGAATTGGTCCGAGCATTCGTCACGAGGTGCTTCTCCGCCGCGCTTTGGCATCAAGTCGCGAACTCACGGTTGTATTCACACCAGACGAAGTGCTGCTGGCAGGCGTTCACCGCCGTGTGGCTGAACTCGCAGATGCGATCGCCGATCATGTTACTCGCATCAACACCGCACACGCTGCGACATACGGCGAAGACCTGTTCAAGGTCTCAACGAAGGCAAACGCAGCGATGAAACAGATCCGGCATCCGATCACCACCCTTGAGGCTTACAAACAGTTCATCACTGCGCTTTACATCGTGTTCCACGAGTCCCACGAACAGCGACTCGCGGGGGAAGTTCCGACTTCCTTCGACGATGTTCGGCTACTTCGTCACGACCAGCAACACGACTTGTCTTTGGGAAACGCGACGAAAGCACAAGCCAAACGTGCGAATGCTGGCCGAGTTTACCAGAAATACGCCAACGAACCAGCTCCCGAAGAAACCGATCCTGTTCGGCTGGTCTTGGTTCAGGCAAACGTGTTGACGGCGATTGAGACGGACTTGATAGCCATGTGAGATCCACTCCCTTGCCGGGATCTTTCAAAACGGCAACTCCGCGAGTTTCTCCCGTATCCTCATCAGCGTCCACACTTGGCCGCCGGCGATTCCCGCAACTGCCGGCCCGACCGGCCACAGCGGCGCGAAACTCGCACGCCACGAAACTGCTGACGCGGATTCTGGACGGGCGGACGTGGTGGAACGTGTTCGGCCACTTCGCCCACGAGACGGTGTTCGTGGCGCGGCTGCCGACCGGTCACGGCAGAGTTGAAGGACGGGGAAGAAGCCGTCATCGATGTCGCTGTCAGTAAACCGAAGGGATGACCGCACCCCATTCTCCCCGCCCGTTCGATGTCGTCATCCTGGGGGCCGGGGCCGCCGGGCTGTTCGCCGCCGTCTTCGCCGCCGAGCGGGGCCGCCGCGTGCTGCTGCTGGAGAAGGGCCGCAAGGCCGGCGTGAAAATCCTCATGTCGGGCGGCACCCGCTGCAACATCACCCACCACTGCGACAACCGCGGCATCATCGCCGCGTTCGGGCCGAACGGCAAATTCCTGCACTCGGCCCTGGCCAAGTTCACCCCGACCGACGTGGTGAACTTCTTCCACGCGGAAGGCGTGGCCACGAAGGTCGAGGACACCGGCAAAATCTTCCCCGTGTCGGATCGCGCGCTCGACGTTCAGCAGGCGCTGCTCCGCCGGCTGGAGCGCAGCGGCGCGACCCTGGCTCTCGGCGAGCCGGCGCTCGACGTGGACGGCTTGCCCGACGGCGGGTTCGCCGTCACCACGCCGCTCCGCCGGATCGAGTGCGACCGGCTGCTCGTCACCACCGGCGGGCTGTCCTTCCCCGGCTGCGGCACCACCGGCGACGGCTACGGCTTCGCCCGCAAGTTCGGCCACACCATCGTCCCGACCCGACCGGCGCTGGTGCCGCTGAAGGTGAACGCGACCTGGCTGACGGACCTGAAGGGCGTCACGTTGAACGTCGGGCTGAAGGTCGTGGACGGCGGGAACAAGCCGCTCACCGCCCGCGCCGGGTCGATGCTGTTCGCCCACTTCGGGCTGACCGGCCCGGCCCCGCTCGACGTGTCCCGCGCCGTCAGCGGCCACCCCGACCCGCGCATTTTGGCGCTGGAAATGGACCTGATGCCCGACGTGACGGACGTGGACTTCGAGAGCTTCCTGCAAACCGAAACGGCCGCGCGTGGCAAGCAGCTCCTCGCCGGCGTCCTGTCCGACCGGCTCACGCGGCGACTCTGCGACGCCATGCTGTCGGCCGCCGGATTGCCGGTGGACCGCACGGCCGCCGCGCTGAGCAAGGACGACCGCAAGAAGCTGGTCGGCCTCGCCAAGCGGTGGCGGGTGCCGCTGGCCGGCACGTTGGGGTACGAGAAGGCCGAAGTGACGGCCGGCGGCGTCAGCCTGGACGAGGTCGATTCGCGGACCATGCAGAGCAAATTGAAACCGGGGCTGTTCCTGGCCGGCGAGGTGCTGGACCTGGA
>JAYUFU010000260.1:0-5323 GCA_043738505.1 Fimbriiglobus sp.
TTGTCCCGGAACTTGTCCGGATTCGCCCCCTTGCCCGGTGCCTTGATCTCGACGAACCCGACGAGGGCGCTCCGCAGGGTGACGGCGTAGTCGGGCCGCGTCTTGAGCGCGACGATGGCCGACTCGCCGACGGCGGCGAAGTCGGCGCGGGCGAACCCGCACAGTTCGGCGAGGTCGGCGAACAGCGTTTCCAGCGGCGCGCGGAGTTGGTCCTCCGGCTCGCCGTCGGCGGACACGTTGGCCAGTTTCGCGGTCGCGGATTTGCCGTAATTCGACACCGCTGACAGAAGGGTGATCGGCATGTTCGTCTCGCGGATGGGGCCACGATCCCAAGATCGATTGTATGGCCCCGCGAAGGGATGCCGGCCTACGCAGTCGAGGAATTGAGCAACTCGGAAGTGGCGACGTGCTGGAGATGTCGGAGACCGCCGCGAGCAACCGGTCCATCCGCGCCTCGGTCGGTTGACATTGATGGTTCGGCAAACACCGCCACCCCGAGGTCGGCCTCGGGGTGGCGGGTAGAGACGGCCGGCTGCCGGCGGCTCAGGCGAAGAACAGCGGCACGTTCACGTCGTAGAACTCGGACTCCAGGTACTCCAGCGCCAGCGCGAAGTTGAGGATGGCGATGTCGTTGTTCTTGGACGGGGTGGCGGCGAACGTCAGCGGCGGGCCGCTGTTCAAGTCCTGGATGAACGGGCCGGCCAGGTTGACCACCTCGGCGATCGTCAGCGCCCGCTCGAAGGTCTGCTCCTTGCCGGTCACGTCGAAGGTGGTGATGCCGTTGAACAGCACGTTCAGGTAGCCGGCGTGCCGGGCCTCGATCAGGGCGATGGACGCGGCCGCCGCCAGCACTTGGCGGCTGAACACGACGGGGGCGGCCCCGTTGTACGCGCCGACGCCGGTGTTCTCCAGGGCCAGCGAGACGGTGGCGAAGGCGGTCACGTTCGGCTGCAGGATGCCCTTGAACGTCGGCTTCGGCCGCGGCGTCCCGCCCAGCTGCTTGATCAGCCCGACGACGGCGGTGACGTGGGCGGACTCGTGCGCCCGGATGGCCTGGAACTGCGCCCGGTTCCAGTTCGGGTACAGGTCCGGCGGGCCGTCGTCGGCCGCCCGCGCCGGGCCGGCCATCAGCCCCACCCCGGTCACGGCGGCCGCCGTCGCCAGGCCGCCCGTCAGGAACCGCCGCCGGTTCGACGCGCCGCCGATTTGCGTGGTCTCGGTCATGGTCTCGCACCTCGAGGAAGAAGGAGGGAAGAAAGGATGCGGGGCCGAGCGGCCCCGCCGCGCGCGTTCAGCCGACGTTGAGTCCGCCGCCGGTCGCGCCGCCGAACGCGAACTGGTCGGACAGCGAGGTCAGCCGACCGCTCAGCAGCGCCCGGCCGTCCACCACCCGTAGCCGCGGGCCGCCCGTCGGGCCGGCCCCGGTGATCGGGTCGGCGAAGCCGTCGCGGTTCACGTCGCGGGCGGCCACGTTCACCCCGCCCAGGAAGTCGGACTGGAAGGCGAAGTAGTCGGCCAGCACCCGCTGGTTGCCGGTGGCGATGGCACGGCCCTCGTAGGCCGTCACGCGCGGCCCGCCGCCGCTCCCGGCCCCGGTCAGCACGTCCGCCCGGCCGTCGCCGTTCAGGTCGCCGACGGCCACGCTCACCCCGCCGGTGAACCCCTGGCCGTAGGCGAAGAAGCTGGCCAGCAGGGCGAGGTTGCGGCCGTCGAACACCACCACCCGCGGCCCGCCGCCGGCGGAGGCCCCGACGACGATGTCGGCCAGCCCGTCGCCGGTCAGCTCGCCGGCGGCCACGTTCACCCCGCCGAAGAAGTCGGGCTGGAAGGCGAAGAAGTCGCGGAAGACCACTTGGTTCCCGCGCGCCAGCCCGCCGCCGTCGAACACCAGCACGCGCGGCCCGCCGCCCGCCCCGGCCCCGACGATCAGGTCCGCCCGGCCGTCCCCGTTCACGTCGCCGGCGGCCAGGCTGACCCCGCCCGTGAACCCCTGGCCGAAGGCGAAGAAGTCGGCCAGCACCTTCAGGTTGCCGCCGCTCAGCGCCTTGCCGTCGTACACCGTCACCCGCGGCCCGCCGCCGCTTCCGGCCCCGACGACCAAGTCCTCGAACCCGTCCGCGTTCAGGTCGCCGACGGCGACCACGGCCGCCCCGCCGAACCCGCCGCCGAAGGCCGCGAAGGACAGGATCGATCCGCCGCCGTTGGCGTCGTACACCGCCACCCGGCCGCCGCTGGACCCGGCCGCGTAGAACCGGGTCGGCACGACCGGCGTCGTGCCGGCGGGCGGGGTGACGCCCGGCGTCACGGCCACCACTTGCGGGATGGTGACGGTCGCCGCCGTCGTCCCGCCGAGGGTCGCGCCGCCGCCCGGCGCGCTCAGCGTCAGGGTGAAGGTCTTGGCCGCGCTGGGACTGGCCGGGCCGGCCGGGACGAGCAGGAAGATCGTCTGGCTCGTCACCCCGGCGGCGAACGACAGGGTGCCCGAGTTCGGCAGGTAATCCACCCCGGCCACGGCCGTCCCGTCCGCCGTGGTGTAATTCACCGTCACCGCCGCCGACGCCCCGCCGGTGCGGGTGACCGTCACGGCGATGGGCTTGCGGTCGGTGCCGAACGCGGCCGCCGAGGTGGACAGTTGCAGGACGCCGGCTCCGGCCGCCGGCGGCACGACGGCGAGGCTGAGGAGCGGCGACCCGCCGACCGTGCCGAGCGGAGTGGCGGCGGCGGTCGTGATGTTCAGGGAGTACAGGCTGTTGCCGTTCACCGCGAACGCCGCGTCCGTCCCCGCCTCGATGTCGAAGGCGACGTTCGCGCCGAAGTTGATGGCGGCGAAGGTGGCCGCATTGCGGATCTGATCGACGACGACCGACAGGCCGGTATTCGGGCTGGGACTGCCGTCCGGCCCGCCGATGCGGAACAGGATGTCCTGGGCCGGGTCGATGGCGTACAGGGTGGTGACGTTGATGCCGAGCGTGGCGTCGAAATTCAGGGTGTACGCGGCGGCCGCCGCCTGCGGGGCCGGGGTGATCGGGCCGCCGGTGGTGCCGTAGTACCCCTGGTTGGTGGCGTCGTTCGGGTCGAACGTCAGCGCCGCGTCGGCCGTGGCGACGCCGGTGGCGGGCACGATCCGCAGGCTCTGCCCGGCGTCGCTGACGACCCGCAGACGGTCGGCCACCGGGTTGAAGTTGACGCCGAACACGCTCCCGCTGAGGGCGGGGGTGAACGCCGGCCCGACCGCCGTGGCGACCCCGGTGACGGCGTCGAGGGTGTACACCCGGCTGGTGCTGCCGACGCCGTATAAGAGGCCGTTCGCCGGCCGATAGTCGATGCCGATCAGCGTTTCCCCGGCCGCCAGACCGGTCACGGTGACGGGACTGCCGATGAGAGTGCTGGGGGTGGCGCTGTCGAACGCGACGAGGGTGTTCGCCGCCGTCAGGCCGAGGAGGGTGGCGGGCACGTCGCGGCCTTCGAGGGCCTCGACGCGGAGGCGGCTACGGGCAGTGGAGGGGGCCGGCCGCGCGGCGCGGCGGCGGAAGAGCGCGAGGGGGGTCATGCGGTCTCACGAGGGGTAGGAGGAGAATGACGCGGCGACCGTGCCTGAACCGAACCTGCGAACGGCAGGGTCCGGGAGACTCGGAGCGGAGAGCAAACGGAACGCCCAACTGCCGAAAAACGGACGGAAAAAATCCGGGTGCGTTCTCGCGGCTCGAACTCCGATGACGGCCCGCGAACGAGTTACGAGGTGACGGCCCGGATGGATTTGCCCAATCTTGAAGAAAATGGACCGGTGCTACCTGAGCCGGGTGTCGGGACTGGGCGAAGGGAACGGAACTGCTGAATGGCGAGAACGAACCTGCCCGGCGATGCCCGCCGGCGGATGGTAGACTGTCGCCATGACCGCCCCTGTCTTCGACGCCGTGTACGCCGAACTCCGCCGGCTCGCCGCCGCCAAGATGGCCGGCGAGCGGGACGGCCACACCCTGGACGCCACCGCCCTCGTCCACGAGGCGTTCCTCAAACTTGGCGGCGACTCGTTCGGCTCGAAGTCGGCCTTCTTCCGCGCGGCGGCCGAGGCCATGCGGCGCATCCTCGTCGATCACGCCCGCGCGAATCGGGCCGAGAAGCGGGGCGGCAACCTCACGCGGGTGCCGCTCGACGACCTCCCGGTCGGCTCCCCAGACGTGGACCTGATCGCCCTCGACGACGCCTTGGCCGAGTTGGAGAAGTACGACGCGACCGCCGCCGAACTGGTGAAACTGCGCTACTTCTCCGGGTTCACGCACACCGCCGCCGCCGAAACGCTGGGCCTGAGTCGCCGGCAGGCCGACGGGCTGTGGGCGCTCGCCCGCGCGTGGCTGTTCCGCCGCCTCCGACCCGATCCGTGATTTCCCCCACTTTCCGCGGGCAACTCGGTCGCGGAATACGCCAAGTGGGGTGACGCCCAACCCGTGAGGTGCCGCATGGCCGACTGGAACCCCCGCGCGAACGACCTGTTCCTGAAAGCCCTGGACGTGGCCGACCCCGACCGCCCCGCCTTCCTGGCCGGCGAGTGCGGCGGCGACGCCGACTTGCGAAAGGCGGTGGACACGCTGCTGAACGCGCACGCGCAGGCCGGCGGATTCCTGGCCGACCCGCACCCGGACGCGCTCCCCACCGGCACCTTCGGCGACCGCGCCGTCACGCACACCTTCGGCGACGGTACCCGCACGGCCGAGCCGCCGGTCGGCACGCCCGGCATCCTGATCGCCGGGCGGTACAAGCTGCTCCAGCAGATCGGCGAAGGCGGCATGGGCACCGTCTGGATGGCCGACCAGACCGCGCCGGTGAAGCGCCGCGTGGCGGTCAAGCTGATCCGCGCCGAGCGCGGCAGTTCGGCCACCATCCTGGCGCGGTTCGCGGCCGAGCGCCAGGCCATTGCGCTGATGGACCACCCGCACATCGCCAAGCTGCTGGACGCCGGCACCACGGCCGAGGGCGCGCCGTTCTTCGTCATGGAGCTGGTGAAGGGCGTGCCGCTGACGGAGTACTGCGACGCGCACCGCCTGAGCGTTCCGGATCGCCTCGCGCTGTTCCAGCAGATCTGCGGGGCAGTGCAGCACGCGCACCAGAAGGGGATCATCCACCGCGACCTGAAGCCGGGCAACATCCTCGTGGAAAGCCACGACGGCAAGCCGGTGCCGAAGGTCATCGACTTCGGGCTGGCCAAGGCGACGACCGGGATGCAGCTCACCGAGAACACGCTGTTCACCGGCTTCGGCACGGTCATGGGCACGCCGCTGTACATGGCCCCGGAGCAGGCGACGTTCAACGCCGTGGACGTGGACAC
>JAYUFU010000261.1:0-5318 GCA_043738505.1 Fimbriiglobus sp.
CTGGCCCCTTGCTGGCGCGGCGGGCTAACAAGAAACCGACGAACCCTCTCCGGGACGGAGAGCGCGGCTCGCCGGGTGAAGTTCTTCCGCCAACCGCCGCACCCCGCGGCGCGGTTGCCGTTGACCCCCCCGACGGGGGTCGGTACCGTTCGAGAAGTTCCCCCACCCGTCGGGCGCTCGCGGAGATGCCATGATTCGGGCCGCTGTCCCCTGGCTGCTGGGGGCTTTCGTCGTGGCCGCGACCCTCGGCCTGCCGGGGCTGTACTACCGCGCCACCTACGAACACGGCCGCCGCCTGCGGGTGGTGGCCGACAGCGTCCTGTACCGGTGCGGCCAACTGCCCGCCGCCGGGTTCCGCGACGCGCACCGCAAGTACGGGTTCCGCACCGTCGTCAACTTGCAGGAAGAGGCCCGCGACCCGCTCCTCCCGCCGAGCGTGTTCCAGAAGCCGTCGATCCGCGAGACGGAGGTGCTGGCCGACCTGGGGGTGAAGTACCTGTGCCTGGACGGCGGCGTCCTCGACCACCCCGACCTCGCGCCCGGCAGCCGGCCGGCGGTCATCGACGAGTTCCTGGCCGTCATGGACAAGAAGGAGAACCACCCGGTGCTGATCCACTGCAAGGCCGGGCTGCACCGCACCGGGCTGATGGTGGCCGTCTACCGCATGGAGTTCGAGGGCCGCACCGCCGGCGACGCGATGGAGGAGTTGAAGGCGAACGGGTTCGGCACCTTCGCCGCCACCGACGGGAACGCCTACGTGCAGCGGTATGTCACGGACTTCCGACCGAAAGTGCGCTGGCCGAACGGCAAGCCGACGAAGCCGGCGAGGGTGCCCCAATGACCATCCTCGACCGTCTGTACCTCGTGTCGTACTTCCGCCAGTACCTGATCGTGCTGTCCAGCCTACTCAGCCTGTACGTGGTGGTGGACCTGTTCACGAACCTGAACGACTTCACCAGCGGCAAGAGCGGGTTCGGGGCGGTGCTGAACCACATCGTCGGGTACTACAGCGTCCAGGTGCTGCTCATCTTCGACCGCCTGAGCGAGGCCATCACCCTGAACGCGGCGCTGTTCACCGTCGCCCTCATGCAGCGGAACAACGAGCTGCTGCCGCAACTGTCGGCCGGCGTGCCGACCCGCCGGGTGATCCGCCCGATCCTGCTCGGCGGGCTGATCACCACCTCGTTCGGCCCGCTGGTGAACGAGTTCGTCATCCCCCGGTACGCCGACATCCTGACCGTCCCCCGCGACGACCCGGAGCTGCGGAAGCCGACCGTCGTCCGCGGCGGGTTCGACCCCGTCACCGGCGCGCACATCGTCGCCGAGCAGGCGTTCCGCCGCGAACTGAAGGTGACGAAGTTCGAGTTCACGTCGGCCCCGGTGGGCGACGCCGAGCCGACCGAGTCGCCCGGCGGGGCGGTGGCCGGCACCGGCCTGCTGCACCTGACCGCCGGCGAGGCGATCTACGTCCCGCCCGTCGCCGGCGACCCGCGGAGCGGCGGCTGGAAGCTGTTCAACGCGGTGCCGGCCGAGAAGCCCGAAGCGTCCCAGACGCTGCCGCGGAACCTGCGGCACCTCGACCACGGCCAGTACTTCCTCAAGACGGACGTGTCGTTCGACGCCGTCACCCGGCGGGCGTCGTGGTACATCTTCGCGCCGACGAGCCAGCTGTGGGCCATGCTGAACGACACCGACGGCACGCGACAGTCCGGGGTGGCGGTGCTGTTCCACAGTCGGCTGGTCCGCCCGCTGGTCGGCCTGACCATGCTGGTGCTGGGGCTGGCCATCGTGCTGCGGGACCAGAACCGGCACGTGTTCATCTCGGCCGGCGCGTGCCTGGTGGTGTCGGCGCTATTTTACATCGCGGTGCTGGCGTGCAAGTACGCCGGCGACCACGACTTCCTGCCCGCGCCGCTGGCCGCCTGGCTGCCGATCATGATCGCCGGCCCGCTCGCCGTCTCGCTCTTCGACGCCATCCACACCTAAGGGGCGCGGCTCACACCTCGGCGAAGTTCCGCAGCACGATCCGCCCCACGTCCTGGCTCTTCTCCGGGTGGAACTGGGTGGCGTACACGTTGTCCCGCCACAGGGCGGCGCAGAACGGCGTCGGGTAATCGGCGGTGGCGGACACGACCGCCGGGTCGGTCGGCACCGCGTAGAAGCCGTGGACGAAATAGAACGCCGAGTCCGCCGGCAGGCCCTTCCACAGCGGGCAAGTCGGCTGCGTGAGGCGGAGCGTGTTCCACCCCATGTGCGGGATGCGCAAGCCCGGTTCCGGCGTGAAGCCGACCACCTCGCCGGGGAACAGGTTCAACCCGGCGTGGTCGCCGTCCTCGTGGCTCCGGGTGAAGAGCAGTTGCAGGCCGAGGCAGATGCCGAGGAACGGGCGGCCGGCGTCGATGTGGGTCGTCACCGCGTCGCCGAGGCCGGTCTCGCGGAGCTTGGCGATGGCGTCGCGGAACGCCCCGACGCCGGGCAGCACCAGCCGCGCGGCCGTCCGCGCCCGCTCCGGATCGGCGGAAATCTCGGCCGCGTGCCCGACCGCCTCGAACGCCTTCTGCACGCTCCGCAGGTTGGCCATGCCGTAATCGACGATGACGATGTCGGGGCGGAACATGACCACTCCGGGAACTGGATACCGGCAAAAGAAGGCGGTTTCCGACCCGAACGGGTGTGACTTTGTGTAATTGCTTCCACTTGGAAGTAATTACAAATCCCGAATCGGCGCGACGAACCGGCCGTCCTACTTCGCCTTCCGCCGCAGCATCAGCCCCGCCGCCAGCAGGCCGCCGCCGATGATGGTGACCATCACCAGCAGCAGCACCAGGTCGAAGAAGAACGGCTGCACGAGCTGGCTGAGCCACGGCCAGCCGAGCCAGCAGACGACGACGCCGGCAGCAAGACCCGGCCCGAACGGCAAAGGTTCACCCGCCGGCCGACCGCGGATCAATTCCCAGATGCGCTGCGGCACCACGATGACGATGGACAGAAGCGCCCCGACGAACAGGGCCAGCGCGATCGGCTGCCAGCCGAGGAACGCCCCGCTCATCATCAAGAGGTCCGCGTCGCCCAGGCCCAACGCCTCCTTGCCGAAGCCGAGTTCGAACAGGTTCTTGATGCCCCGACCGATGGCCATGCCGGCCGCCGCGCCGACGAGGCCGTTCATCAGGCCGAGCTTCCAACTGCCCATCGGTGCCCACTCCGGCAGCGGCCCCCAGAACGGCCACAGCGTCAGCCCGGTCGGGATGCGCAGCCAGACTTCCGGCAGAATCCACGACCGATCCGTCGGCAAGTTCGGCAACTGTGCCGGATCGATCGCCGGCCACGGCCACGGCAGCAGGGTCGAGCAGAGGATGCCGACCAGAGTCATCGGGTAGGTGATCTGTGCCGGGATGATGCGGTACTTGGCGTCGATGAGCGCGGAGGCGACGAGCGCGGACAGCAGCATCGCGTGGACGGCCCAGAAGCCGATGGCGGCCGGCGACGGGATGCCGTGCAGCATCTGCTCGCGGACCCCGACGAACGCCGGGATGTTGTGCCAGTTCATCAGGATTTCCAGCACGAACAGCCCGACGAAGGCCAGCCCGGTGAACACCTCCACCCAGAGATAGCGGGAGGAGAACCCCGCCCCGCACTTCCGGCACTTGCCGCGCAGCCGCAGGTAGCCGATGATCGGCAGGTTGTCGCCCAGGCCGATGGGGTTGAAGCAGACGAAGCACCGCGAGCTCGGCCAGATGATGCTCTTTTCCAGTGGCAACCGGGCGACGAGGACGTTCAGGAAGCTGCCCACGCCCGTGCCCAGCACGAACGCGAAGACGAGCCAGAACACGACCGGCAACTGCATTAGGAATTCCATGCCGCCAAGATAGCGGCGGCGACCGCGTCCGGCGACAACCCGACCGTTTCCACGACGGCGTCGGCCACGCCCCGGTAGAGCGGCTCGCGCACGGCCAGCAGCTTCGTGACTTCCTCCAGCCCGCCGCCGGCGAGCTTCGGGCGACGGCTGGCGGTCGTCGTGTCGGCCTGAATCCGCGCCCACAGGTCATCCGCCGGCGCGGTCAGCCACGCGACCCAGCCCGTGCCGCGAAGCACCTCGCGGTTCTCCGGACGAAGCACGATACCGCCGCCGGTGGCGACGACGCTCGGCCCTTCGGCGGACGCGGCCCGCAGCGCGGCGGACTCGCGGTCGCGGAAACCGGCCTCGCCCTCGGCCGTGAAAATCTCGGCGATGGAGTGCCCGGCCTCGGCTTCGATCCACTCATCGAGGTCCACGAACGGCCGGCCGACCCGCGCCGCCAGGATGCGGCCGACGGTCGTCTTGCCGGTGCCCCGGTAGCCGACGAGGTAGAGGTGGGGTGGGTTGGGCATGGGGCGTATCTTCTAGCGAGCCGCGACCGCCAGGGAGTGGCATCGGTTCCGGAAGAACGTTTGAACCGCCAAGACGCCGAGGCCGCCAAGAAGAGGGAGAAATCTTGTACTTTGTTCTTCTCTGCGATCTTGGCGTCTTGGCGGTTCAAATCTGGTTTGTCGCGGACTGCCTTCGCGTCGCGGTCGCGGCTCGCACGACACCGATTCAGTGGTTCTGGTACACCGTCGGGTCGGGCACGCCGGCGTCGGCAAACCCCTTCCGCCGGAGCTGGCAGGAGTCGCACCGGCTGCACGCCCGACCCGCCGCGTCCGGGTCGTAGCAGCTCAGCGTCAGCGAGAAATCGACCCCCAACTTCACCCCTTCGCGGACGATCTCGGCCTTGGACATCTTGATGAGCGGGGCGTGGACGCGGAACCGGCCGCTGCCGTCGGTGCCGGCCTTCGTCGCCAGATTCGCCAGCGTTTCAAAGGCGCTCAGGAACTCCGGCCGGCAGTCGGGGTAGCCGCTGTAGTCCAGCACGTTCGCCCCGATGAACAGGTCGAACGCCCCGACCGTCTCGGCATAGCCGAGAGCCAAGCCCAGCAGGATCGTGTTCCGCGCGGGGACGTAGGTGACGGGCACGCCGTGGCCGATGGCGGCGTCGGTGCGGTCCTTCGGCACGGCGATGTCGGCCGTCAGCGCCGAGCCGCCGAGGACGCGCAGGTCGAGCTTCACCGTGCGGTGATCGGCCACCTTCAGCGCCGCCGCGACCTGGGCCGCGCGCTCCAGTTCCACCCGGTGCCGCTGACCGTAATCGACGCTGAGCGCGTACACCTCGTACCCGTCCGCGATGGCCCGCGCCGCCGTGGTGGCGCTGTCCAACCCGCCGCTCAGGAGTACGACCGCCTTGGGCATGAAGAGCCTCCGTGTCTTGTTCGCCCGCCGCGCCAGCAAGGGCCGCTGAGCCTCA